>DAIQOP010000142.1:0-9897 GCA_036787815.1 Actinomycetota bacterium | reverse complement strand
GAGCGGGAACGCGTCGACGAATCGCGTTCCCCGCGCGCACGAACCGGCCGCAGCCTGACTGCCGTCGGGCCGATGCAGCGTGAGCAGTGTCTTGTAGGGACCGCACGTGCCGTACGCCGACTTCGCGAGGTAGGCGGAGATGCGTTGACCGGCCGTGCCCGCGAACGAGAGCACGGCCCGCTGGCCCGGAACGAGGTTGAACTTGTGCGGTGCACCGGTGAGATCGGCGCTGCCGGCGATGTCGGTGAAGGTCCACGCCTGCACCGTTCCGACGACGGGAAGGTTCGAGACGGTCGGATCGATCACGATCGTCCACGAACCCGACGTGTCGAGGGTGAACGCGTCGAGGAACCCCGACGACTGGTTCTCGGCGCCGAGAGAACCGTCGGGTCGATACAGATCGATCTTCACGAAGTAGTCCTGCGGGACGGTGAGCGCCACCGCCACGCGCTGCCCCGCCGTCGCGCCGAACGTGAACCGGGCCTGCTGTCCGGGCGTTGCGAGGTCGAGCCCGGCCGCGGTGCCGTCGGTCGCGATCGGTCCGTTCTCGTCGACGACCTTGTACAGCGTGACGTCGAGCGCCTTGCTGTCGTACCCGAGCAACTGCACGAAGTACGTGCCCGCCGCCGGCATGGTGGTGCGGTCGACGAACGCACCGTGCCCCGCGCAGGCCACGGTCGTCGTGCCCACGGGAGTGCCGGTCGAGTCGAGGAAGCGGGCCTGCACCTGGCACCGGCTCCGATCGCTCCCTCCCGTCGCGACGACGGTGTAGATGTCGTTCGCGGCGCTCGTGAATCCGAGGCGGACGTCTTCGTTCGTGTTGAGCAGCCACTTCACCTTGAGCGCGCCCGCGTCGGGCGTGATGCTGCGCGGTCCGCCGGTGCTCGTCGCGGCGACGGCGAGCAAGCCGGTCGCAGTCGCTCCCGCGACCCACGACACGACATACAGGCCGTCGACGGGCAGCGCGCCGACGCTGACCTTCCCGTGGTGACCCACGCACGCCGGCCCGGCGAGCAGGCTCGCGTCCGGCGCGCGCAGGCTCACCCGTACGTCGCAACTCTTCGCGAAGGTGCCGGCCGACGTCGCGATCGTGAGCTGTTGCCCGGCCAGCCCCATCACCTGCGCGATCGCCGTCTCACCACCGGTCGCGAAGTCCAATGAGGCCGGGGCGCCGTTCGGGGTCAGCGAGACCGACGGCCCGGTCGCGAACCCGGGTGGTGCCGCGGCGACCGCCCCGACGATCGCCGGCGCGAACGCACCGAGCACGAGCAACACCGGAACCCGCAGCCAGCGCCTCGACCACATCGTTCGCCCACTCTCGTCGCCCACAACCGCGCGCGATGGTGGCACCCCGTCCGCCGGTGTCACAAGGGCGCTCACTCCCGGTTCGGGCCACCCGGAACTGGGATCACGGCAGTGCGACCTCGACATCGGTCTCCGAGCCGGGCGCGCGGTCGGCGATCTCGAGCGCGGCCGGGAACAGGTCGTAATTCTCCCGGTGCACGTGGACGTGCGTGTCGAGCTCGACTCGTTGCAGGCGCCGATACAGGGAGCGGTAGCTGTCGCAGCCGTCGGCCGGCGCCTCGTAGTCGCCCGTCACCGCACGGAGCCGGCCGAGCAACTCGCCCACGGCGTCGTGTTGAGTGGCCATGACCCGGATCGGGTTCGCGATGCTGCCGAAGGGGAAGTCGCGGCCGCCGGCTTCGAGCGCGTGGATCGCGGGAAAGAGCACCTGCTCCTCCCGGTCCATGTGGGGGAGGAGATCGGCGCTCAGCTCGGTGACGAGGCCGACCACCTCGTCGAGCTCCGGATGCCGCTCCCCGTGCACCCCCCGAACCTTCTCGGCCAACGCTTCGAGGCTCGGGAGCTCGTCGCGGAGGTAGCGGTGGTGGGTGGCGACGATGAAGTCGGCGAGCATCCCGGGGGACAACCCGGCGCACTCCGCGTCGGCGGTCGGCGTCGCGGCTCCGAGCTCGCGAATGACGACCGCCGAATCGACACCGGCCTGCGCGCACGCGTCGGCGAGGGTGCGGTCACCGTGGCAGCAGTAGTCGAGGTGGTGGCGATCGAGGATCGCCGCCGCCGAGAGGTTCTCGGCGACGAGGTCGGCCAGCGTCCGGTCGTGACTCACGAGGGTCATGTGCGCTCCTTCAAGGGTCGGGTCGTCGCGATGCCTATCCGGCAACCGGCGCGGTGCGGGTCGTTCGCGGCGAGCGTGACCACGGGTGCGCCGCCGACAGCGTCGAGAAAGCCTTCCGCGAGGCCGCGGTGCAAGGCGCAGACGGTGGCCGGGTCCTCGGCTGCGACATCGGCGATGGGGCAGTGATCGAGCACCAGCTCCGTGCGCCCGTTGCCCTCGACGCGCGTGGGCATGAACCCGTCTCGCGCGGTCTCGTGCTCGAGCGCGGCGACCGGATCGGTGATCGCGCGCGACGCGGGCGCGCTCTCGCGTCCGGCGACGCGACCGACCTCACGGGGTGACGCTCCCGTCCGCGCGACGCGAAGGAGGAGGCGCGCCAGCCGCCGGTACTGCGCGCTCGAGTCGCGCGGCGAGGTGCGCGACGCGCGGTACAGGAGACGCGGCCGTCCGGGAGTGTGGCGCTCCTCGTGCGATTCGACGACGAGCCCGGCCGCACAGAGCTGCGCAAGGTGCTGCCGGATGGCGTTGTGGTGAAGGCCGACGGCATCGGTGAGCTCGGCGACGCCGATCGGCTCGGGCGCGCCGATGACGAGGTCGAGCACGTGGCGCCGGGTCGGGTCGGCGAGCACGCGGGCGAGCTCCGGATCGGGCAGGCGGGGGCGCGGTGTCACTGGTCGACGGTCCGTACGATCATGCCCGGACGGCGAGGTCGGTGACGGTGACGAGCCGCCGCGTCCTGTGGCGCGCGAGGGCCGCGTCCCGCTCGATCGCGGTACGGCCGAGCGCCACATGGTCGAGCAGGTCGAGTACGGCGTTGGGATCGACGTCGCCCGCACCGACCTCGTCGAGCGGGCCGCTGAACTCGGTGAGGAGCGCGCCACCTGCGATCTCGTGCACCGCGACCGTGACGCGGCGGCCCTTGCCCGCGGCACACGGGAGCTCGTCGCCGAAGCACACGATGCGGTCACCGTCGACGGCATAGCGGACCGGATGGGGCCGGCACGCTTCGCAGCGGATCCAGGCGGTGTGATGGCGATTGACGGCGGCGGAAAGGGTCATGACAACCTCCGGAGTGGGTGACGGCGACGGGCGCGCTCGTCGTGCGAACGGGGCGCGGTCACTGGACGACGAACTCGCCCACCGCGCCCTTCGCCGCGTCGGCGAACTTGTGGGACAGGAAGGGGTAGATGCCGGGCACGGCGAAGGTGAGCTCGACGTACCCGCCCTGCGCGGGGGCCAGATCGAGCGCCTGCCCACCGCCCTGGTTCGGTCCGGGCACCAGGAGGGCGGCGCCTTCCTTGTACACGGTGTCGAAGATGGTCCCGATGATGTGGAACGACGAGATGTCGGAAGGACCGTCGTTCATCACCCAGATGCGGATCTTCTGGTTGACGCCGACGTGGATCGGTCGCGACGCGTACTGGCGCACGTAGCCGTTGAACACCACCGCGTCCCACTGCTCGTCGAGCAGCTTGGCGTAGTCGACGGGCTGCACCGGGTCGGATTCGCGGTAGAGCTCCGACTGCACCATGACGAACTCGTGCGCGACGGGGCTCAGGTGTGGTGGGTCGATGATCACGGTTCCGTACATACCCATCGCGATGTGCTCGAGCACGGGTGCGGTGCCGCAGTGGTACATGAAGATCCCGGAGTGATCGGCGGTGAACGTGTAGAGCAACGACTTGCCTGGCAGGATCATGCGCATCATCACGTTGGGCGCAACCTTGCTGGCGTGCAGGTCGATCGAGTGGGCCTGATTGCTGTGGTTGACGACCGTGATCTCGAAGCGGTCCCCGACCTTCCCGCGCAGGGTCGGTCCGGGAACCTGCCCGTTGAACGTCCACATCAGCTGGCTCACACCCGGCGCGATCTCGATCTGCTTCTCGACGATGTCGAACCGGAGCTTGTGCACGGTGCCGGTCGGTGTCACCGGTGCGCGCGGGTCACGGGCCGTGAAGCTCTCCGGCGGATCGGCGCCGAAGTCGAACCCCGGGCCGGCCGCCGCCGCTCGCCCGCCGGAGCCGGCAACCACCGTCTTCGCGCCGCTCTTGTGGATGACCGCGCCGAGGCTCACCGCGCTGACGATCAACGCCATGATCACGAACGTCGCCATCACCGTGGGCCACGCATTCGTGCGCTTCGTCGTGCCCTCTGCGTTCATTCGGGTACCTCTTCTGTCCGTAGACCCTTCGAGGTTGTTTTTTCTAGTTTAGCCTAGAATTACTCCCGACCGGGATCGAGTGGACTTGGTCACCAGTCGGCAGGGCCGAACGGCACTGGAACCACGGTGATCAGACGCCCACGCTCGGCGGTGAGGGATACCGAGGAGGCGTCGTGCACGCACCGGGTGGTCCGCACATCTGCCGCGGGCGCGCCGTGGTCTCCTCCCTCTTCGTGCTGACGGGTGTGCTTGCGGGCTGTGGCTCGTCGCGCCCGGCGAGCGCGCCACCGACCTCCCGTTCCGGTTCCTCGACGGCCTCGACGACGGCCGCGACGACAACCACCACGCCGACCACCACGCCGACGCAGCCGCCCGCAACGACCGCCGCCACCACGACGACGCGGCCGAGCGGACCGGCGGTCGTGGTGCGGCACGGAGCCGTGAACCACCGGCGGATCGCGCTCACGTTCGACGCGGGCTCCGACGCCGGCAACACCGCGGCGATCCTCGACCTGCTCGCGGCCCGCCACGTGCGCGCCACCTTCTCGCTCACCGGCGCGTGGACCCGCGCGAATCCGCAGTTGGCACAGCGCATCGCCCGCGAAGGCCACACGATCGTGAACCACACCGACACCCACCGCTCGTTCACCGGCTTCTCGACCGGCACGCCGCCGCTCACGAGCGCGGAACGCACCGCGCAACTCAGCCGCGGGGACGCCGCGATCGTCGCGGCGACGGGCCGATCCTCGAAGCCGTGGTTCCGGCCTCCCTTCGGCGACATCGACGCGTCGACGCCGGTCGACGTCGCCCGGTCGGGCTACCGCTACGTGCTGCTCTGGACCGTCGATTCGCTCGGCTGGAAGGGCCTCCCTCCCGCGACGGTGATCGCCCGTTGCCTCGACGGCGCGACGCCCGGCGCCATCCTGCTGCTCCACGTCGGGAGCGCATCGACCGACTTCGCCGCGCTCCCGGGCATCCTCGACGGCCTCGGCGCCCGCGGGTTCTCGCTCGTCACCGTCGCGACGCCCGGCTTCGTTACCGGCTGATCAGAACGCCCCAGTGCCGTCGGGCGTACCGAGACCGGTGGGGCCGTCGTAGCCGGGGCCCGCGGTGCAGAAGTAGCTCGGTGTGCACGTGCCGTTGGCACCGCGCGTGATGTCGAACAGTGCCGACGTGTGCGCATACGCGTACGACGCGTCGTCGATGGCGGCACCGTTGCCCGCGAGCGCGTAGACGGCCGCGATGATCGGCGACGACACGCTCGTACCGCCGAACACCTCGAAGCCGGGGTCGCCGTGGAACGTGTCGTACACGGTCACACCGGTCGCGGGATCCGCGACCGCCGCGACGTCGGAGACCATGCGCTTCGCGCAGCCGGTGTCGGTTTGCCACTTCGGCTTGCGGCCGTAGAACGAGCAGCTGCTCCCCGAGCCGTCCCACGTGGTCTCCCGGAAGCCGCGTCGGTTCGCGGCCCGGAACAGGCTCGTCCCGCCGACGGCGGTCACGGTCTCGTAGGCCGCGGGGATCTCGTTGGCCGGGATGCCGAACCCGTCGTCGCCGGAGCTCACCGTGATCGGAACTCCCGGGTGGTCGTAGAACACCGACAGCGCCTGGCGACCCTTCGGCGTGCCGCGGTAGCCGTAGCTGTTCGACACCTCGGTCGCGCCGAGCCGCACCGCGGTGTTGACCGCGAACCCGAGATCGAGCGCGCGGCCCGTGTCGCCCTCGACGAGCAGGATGTTGCACCGCGGGCACACGGCCGAGACCATGTCGAGGTCGAGGGAGATCTCCTCGGCCCAGCCGCCGTTCGCGGCGGGGAGCGTTGCGCTGCCCCGTTGGTTCACCTTCCGGAAGCATCCGTTCGCGGTCGTGCACGCGGGCAGGCCGAAGTACGAGCGGTAGAACGCGAGGTCGGATTCGGCGTTGGGGTCGTCGTACGCGTCGACGACGGCGACCGTCTGACCACTCCCCTGCGCCGGGTCGAGGTTGTAGGCGGCATCGAGGTCGGCCGGATGCCAGCCGGGGGGCGTGGAGCCCGCGACCGACGTCGCCGCGCCACCCTCGACCCGCAACGCGAGACACCGCGCCACGAGCGGCGCGGTCGCGCCGCACGCGGCCTTCACCGCCGGCTTCGCCGCCGCACCCGACTCCGGCACCGCGACGCCGATGGCCGTCGCCGACACCAGGCCGACGCACAGCACGGTCGAACGAACCCGCAGCCTCACCACAGACCGTCCCACGCAACGCCCTTCCCCCGACATCAGGCTCGCGATCCTTCGCGACCTCCCGCCGCCTCATCGTATTGCGCGACACATTGGGCCGGGAATGCTCCAGGGAACACTCACGGCCCAAAGTCCGCGCCGCGACCGGGTGGTGACGCCGGCGCCCCACACACGGACCTATCGTTCGGGCGTGCTGCTCGACGAGATCGCCCACAACAAGCGACGAACCGTGATCGTGATCGCCGTCTTCGCCGCCGTCTGGCTCGGGATCGGCGCGCTCGGCGGTCTCATCTTCGGCGGCTCCAGCGGATCGCGGGGCTCGGCGATCGCCGGCGGCATCGCGATCTTCGGGTTCCTCGCCCTCTGCGGCATCGCGTTCTCGCTGCTCTCCGGGACCCGCATGGTGCTCGCGGTCGCGGGTGCGCACCCCGCCGATCGCCAGCAGTACGCGCAGCTGCACAACATCGTCGAGGAGATCGCGCTCGGCGCCGGGATGCCCAAGCCCGCGGTGTACGTGATCGACGACCCGTCGCCCAACGCGTTCGCGACCGGCACGAGCCCCGAGAAGGCGGCGATCACCGCCACGACCGGCCTGCTCGCGATGATGAACCGCGAGGAGCTCGAAGGCGTCATCAGCCACGAGATGAGCCACATCAAGAACTACGACGTGCGGCTCATCCTCATCGTCACGACGTTGATCGGAATGGCCGCCCTCCTCGCCAGCCTCGCGTGGAGGTCGCTCTACGTCATGCGGCCGCGGGGGAAGAACTCCGGCGGCATCCTGGTGGTGGTCGTCGTGGTGGGCGTGTTGTTCTCGATCGTCGCGTTCCTCGTCGGTCCGCTGATCCAACTCGCGCTCTCACGCTCGCGTGAGGAGCTGGCCGACGTGAGCGGGGTGGAGCTGACGCGCAATCCCAACGGCCTGATCCACGCGCTCGAGAAGCTCCAGCAGAACGACAAGCCGTTCGCCAAGTTCAATCACGCGACCGCCGCGATGTGCATCGACGATCCGTTGCAGCACCACGAAGGTTGGATGCACCGCATGTTCGACACGCACCCACCGATCGCCGAGCGCATCGCCGTGCTCCAGAAGATCGCCAGCGGCCAGACCGCGTAGCGCCCGCTGCTGCTCACGAGGGCAACGTGAGCGTGGGCGCGTCGACCGCGCGGAACGCGATGATCCCGCACCGGCACGGCGCGTGCCGATGCGCCGCGGCGTTGAGCCGCGCGACCTGGTCGACGAGCGAGGGGTCGATGCCGGGCAGTCCCGACAGGTTGAACCCGAGCAGCGGGGAGTTGAGGACACCGAACAGATCGGCGTGCCCGGACCGTTGCATCTGGTCCCAGAGCCGCCGCTGGAGCACCCGCATCGTGCGCTCCTGTGCGGGCGGCAACGCCGCGGTCTCCCAGAGCACGCGCGCGCCGGGTTGGCCGGTGACGACGCTCAGGTACTGGCCGCCCTCGACGACGTACCAGACCTCGTCGACCTGGTTCGCGCTCGCGACGCGCGAGTAACCGAACTGGAAGCCGAGCTCCGGGTCGACGCGCACCTTGGCTCCCGACCGGGCGAGCTCGTTCACAACCGTGCGTTCGAGACCGAGGAGCGGCGACTCCGGCGCGCGTACCAGCACGCGCCCGGGTGGTTCGTTCCGACCGCCGTAGAGATGCTCGGCGCGCAGCCGCGCGAGCATCGACTCGGCGACGGGCTCGGCCGCGCTCACATCGCCCCACTGTGCGGTGTCGACCGCGAGGGTGAACGACGACACGAACACGACCGTCGCCAGCAGCGCGACGGTCGCGCGCACCGAGTTCGCGCGGCGGTCGAGCCCGAGCCGGTACCAGGCGACGGCCGCGCCGACGAACACCACGAGGAGCGCGAGCGGCACCCGCCAGTAGAAGGCGTAGCGCTCGGCACCGCCCACGACGCGCGAGATCGACCAGAACCCGACGCCGGCGAGGAGTGCGGTCAACGCGACGGCGCGCCGCCGCGTTCGATCACGGCGCGCGACGAACGCGGCGACGGCCAGGATCGCCACCGGTACGAGCAGATAGCTCGCCGACACGGGCACGACCGTGTTGTTGAACGGGTCGAGATGGGTCCGGCCACCCAGCCACGGCGGCGGTGGGCGGAACTCGGCGCCGAAGATGCCGGCCGAGGCACGCGGCCCGAGCCGCACCCCTTTGCCGAAGAGGGAGCGAACCAGTGGCGCGACGTTGCCTTGGTGCACGATCTCCTGGAGCGCAGGCGGCGCCCAGGTGACCGCAAGGATCGCGACGCTCCACCACAGCGGCCGGCGCCACCGCGCGCGCGGCAGATCACCATGCCGCGTGCGCAGGCCCGCGGCGACCGCACCGAACCCCACCGCCACCGCGACGAGCGGGAGGTACCCGACGTGCGTCTGCACCAGGAACGTGCCGACGAGCGCGGTGGCCGGCAGCAGCGCGAGGTCACCGTCGGCGAGGCACCACGACTGGAGCACCAGCACGAGCAGGAACGGGTAGGTGACGTTCGGGTTCCACGCCTCGAGCAACATCGAGGGACCCATCGCGCCGTAGGCGAGACCGTTGAGGGCCAGCGCCGCGGCCACCAGCAACACGCCGCCCTTGCGCCACGCCAACCGGCCGATCGCGACGACGGCAACGCCCTGCACGAGCGCCGCGCCGACGAGCGTCGCCCACGCGGGCCGGCCGGTGAGACCCGAGAGCGGCGCGAGCAACCAGAACATCGCGGGACCGGGATGGTTCCAACCCAGCCGGCTGTACGGTCCGACGAGCGGGATCGCGCGACTCCACACGTCGCGCACCCGCAGGTCGATGAGCGCGATATCGCCGACCGGAACGTAGTGACGCCCCCATCGCGTCAACACGACGACGAGCACCGGCAGCAGCGCCGTCGCCGTCAGCGCCACCGCGATCGCGGCGTCGCGCCGGCCCGCGACCGCGACCGCGAGCCGCCCGTCTCTCGACGGCTCGGTTGGCGCGTCGGCGTTCATCGCCGCATCCGATCACATCGAACGGATCGCACCTACAACGGCACCTCGTACACCGCGACCGACTCCAGCGCGAGACCTCGTTCGGCCGACCGGATCACCGCCGAGTACGTCGCGTTCGCCCCCAGTGGCGGGCCCGTCGGGGGGCGGCCGGCGTGCCACGCGAGCAATCGTCCACCGACCGGTCGCCCCGAGGTGCGCGCATCCGGTCCGATCACGACCACCAGGGCGACGCGCGCGTCGCGCCGGCGCGCCACCCGGTGCCGGCCGTAGTACAAGACGTCGGCCTGGCGCGCGGCGACGGGTATCCCGGCCGCTTCCAGCCTCGGTGCCAATCCCCACGAGAAGAAACGGTCTCCCTTGCTCGTGAGCAGCACCGGCCGA
>DAIQOP010000141.1:3895-9926 GCA_036787815.1 Actinomycetota bacterium | reverse complement strand
TCCGGCACGGGCAGCTGCCGGCGCTCGTCAGTCTGCTCGAGCGGGTGCCGGAGGTCACCGTGGTCCTGGACATCCTGGGCAAACCGTCGGTCGACGCGGGCATCGCCAGCCCGGCCGGACTGCGGTGGGCGGCCGCGATCACCGCGCTCGCCGAGCGTCCGTCCACCGTGGTCAAGGTGTCCGGCCTGACGGCGGAGTCCGCCGGCCGGGAGGCGTTCGACCGCCACACCGACGACTCCATCGCTCACGCGGTCGACGCGGTCGGCGCCGATCGCTGCGTCCTGGGCCGCGACTGGCCGGTGAGCGCCCGGTCCGGCGTCGGTGGCCGGTTCGCCATCTGGGTCGACCGGGTACGACGGGTCGTGGGCGAGGGCGCCTGGCCCCTGGTCGCCGCCGCCACGGCGAGGCGCGTGTACCTCGGCGAGGAGGACGCACGGTGAGCGCGAGGTGAGCACGACGGTGTTCGAGACGGCGACCGGGGCGCCCACGTGGGAGCACGGTCTGGTGGTCGGCAGCGGCAGCGTGGGGGCCGTCCTGTTCGGGCCGGCGGACCGGCAGGTCGTCTCGCTGTCGCACGAGCGCTTCTTCCTTCCGATCAACCCCCGCCCGGCCGCCCCGGACGTGGCGCCGGTGCTCGACGAGCTGCGCCGCGCTGTGCTCGCGGGCGACACCGCGCGGGCGAGCCGCCTCATGGCGCAGGCGGCGCACGCGAGCGGCTACGCCGATGGGCTTGTCTGGACCGATCCGCTCGGCATCTGCGCGACGCTGGTGATCACCAGCTCGGGGGGCACCGTGCAGACGCGCCGAGCCGTGGACCTGCTCCACGGCGAGGTCTCGGTGCGCTGGCGGGACCGAGCGGGCGGGAGCAACGCCCTGCGGGTGCTGACCCCACGGGGCGAGCAGACGGTGTGGATCGGCCTCGAGTCCGAGCTCGGGATGCAGACCGTTCTCGAGTTGGGGCTCGACGGCAGCGCCGACACCGCGCTGGACTCCGGAGGACCGGACGCGTCCACCGCGGTGCGTGCTGCCCTGACGGGCGGATCCCACGGACGGGTCGTCGCCGACACCGGCGACCCGGCCACGTCATCGATCGTCACCGCGACCTCCGGCAGCCCTTGGAGCACTGAGGCCGGGGCGCTCCGCTGCCAGGTGGCGGTCGCGGCCGGCGAGCGCACGACGATCCGCCTCGACGTCGCCGTCGGTTCGGCGAGCACCTCGGACGCGGCCCTGGCCGACTGGGACGCCCTGCGCGAACGGCAGGCTCAGACCCATGGCCACCTGGTCGGTGTCTCGACCCTCGACCTGGGCGCCGGCCGCTCCGCGGAGACCACCGAGCAGCTGTGGGAGGCCGCCCGGCAGGGCGAACCGGGTGCCAGGCGCCGCGTCGTCGAGGTCGCGTACCTGTCCGGCCGGGCCAACGTCGTCGCGTCGACGGGCGAGCTGCCGCCGACCCTCCAGGGCGTCTGGCAGGGCACGTGGCGACCCGCGTGGTCTGCCGACTACACGATGAACGGCAACGTCCAGAACGGCGGGATCGCCGGGCTGATCCCCACCGGGACGCCCGAGCTCGCGCGGTCACTGCTGGCCCTCGTGCTGCCCTTCGTGGACGACTACCGCGAGAACGCACGCCGGGTCTTCGGCGCCGAGGGGATGCTGCTCCCCTCCCGGATGTCGACGCACGGACGCGCCAACCACTTCGCCGAGGCGTACCCCCACCTCTTCTGGGTCGGGTGCGGCGGCTGGGTGCTGCGGTTCGCGGCGGACCTGGTCTCGACGACGGGCGATCGCACGATCGTCGACGACGAGCTGTGGTCGCTCGTCGAGGGCGTGCTCCGCTTCGCCGAGACCTCGACGGTGTGGATCGAGGGACGACGCCACCTGGTGCCGGACTACTCGCCCGAGAACGCGCCGGACGCGGACGCCAGCCCCATCGTGGCGGACGCCACCATGGACGTCGCCATCCTGCGCGACGCCGCGCGCGCGGCGTCGGTGCTCGCACGGGCGCGCGGTGACCGCAGCCTCGACGACCGGTGGGCCGGCCTCGCCGCGAGCCTGCCGCCCTACCGCGTGGCCGACGACGGGACGCTGGCCGAGTGGATCTCGGACCTGTGGCCGGAGAACGTCGCGCACCGCCACACCTCGCAGCTGTACCCGTTGTGGTACGAGCCCGACCCGGCGTTCGTCGGGTCGACTGCGAGCGCGGCACGGCTGCGCGACGCGGCGGCCGCCACGGTCGCCGCGAAGATCGCGTGGCGGGCGCAGGACCCGACTGCGCCGCCGGGCCGGATGGAGATGGCGTTCGGCCTGGTCCAGCTGGGGCTCGCCGCCGCCGCGCTCGGCGACGCGCGCTCGGCGCTCACGTGCGCGCAGTGGCTCGCGATCGACCACTGGCGCCCGGCGTTGACCACGACCCACGATGCCGGCCGGATCTTCAACCTCGATGCCAGCGGCGGTCTCCCGGCACTCGTGGCCGCAATGCTCGTCGGCTCGACTCTCGACACCCTGACCGTGCTGCCCGCGCTGCCCGCCGAGTGGGAGCGCGGCTGCGTGACGGGGCTGCGCGCCCGCGGCGGCCTCGTCGTCGACCGCCTCGCGTGGGACCCCTCCGGGTGCATGCTCACCCTGCGTCGGCTGCCCGAGGCGTCCTGGCTCGCTCCCGCGGACGGAACCCTCCTGGCCGCGGGACGCACGTTCACGGCGTCGGTCGACGGCCCGGGCGCGACGCTCGACGGTCGCCGGCTGCAGCTGGACGAGCAGGCTGTCACCGTGCGCCTGGACTGGACCGCCGACGGCGCGACCTGAGGGGCGCTCGGCCCGCCGGACCGCTCAGCCGACCGCCACGCCGACACCGAGCTCGTGGCGCACGCCCTCGACGACGGCCGCGACCGCCACCGCGACACGGCCCGACGGCGTCTCAGCCGGCACGACCAGCCACTCCCCCGCGACGCGCTCGCGCGGGCCCACCTCACCCGGCAGCGGTCGCGAGGTGCGATGTGACCATCCCGTGGGCACTTCGACCGCCAGCACCTCCAGGGCCGTGATCGCCCGGTCGCCGAAGTTCTCCACGACGAGGGCGAGCCGGCGTCCGCCCGCCCCGGCGCCGTCGAAGACGTCGAGCCCCGCACCGAACGGCACCGGCACCGTGGCCTGCGCGAACGTGCGGAAAGCCGGCTCGAGCCCGGCGCGGGCGATGACCCGCTGCGCGTCACCCAGTCGTGGCCATCGACGAGCACGTTCCCGACGAGCAGGTTCTGGTGAGCCGCCGGCTCGGGCATGTGCGTCCGGCCGCCGTTGTACCAGTTGTGCGCGACGACGTTGTCGTTCGTGTAGTTCTCGCCGTAGGTGTTGGTGAACACCCAGACCGGGCAGTCCTGCACCACGTTGCGCTCGAGGACCACGAAGCGCGACCCCTCGTCGAGGTAGAGCCCGACCGAGCTGTTGTTGTCGCGCAGGTAGTTCTCGACGACTCGCGACCCGGGGTTGGCCGAGAGGTTGTAGATCGCACCGCCGTCGGTGAAGGCCCGCTTCGTCGCGTGGACGAGGTTGCCGGCGACGACGGTGCACCGCAGGGTCGTCGGTGTGGTGTACACCGGCTGCGAGGCGTACAGACCGCGTGCGCGGTAGTCGGGGCTGCCACCGGGGTCGTTCGCTCCCCACCCGAACCCGACGTCGATCCCGTCGTAGGGGAGGTCGCAGACCTCGTTGTGGGTGATGGTCGCCCCGTCCACGTAGGTGGACAGGATGCCCGGCATGTCCATGTAGTCGACCGCGACCGCCGTCACGAGGTTGTTGTCGATCACGACGTCGCGGACGGTCATCCGGGGATCGGTCGGGTGATGGGCGTCGGGACGGATCCCACCGACGACGACGGCACCCCCGGCGAGCTGGGTGAACAGGTTGTGCTGGACCAGGACGTCCGCGACGGCGAGCCCGATGCCCGCGCCATGGGCGCCGGCGTCGTTGCCGATGCCGAGCCCGACCTGCCCGAGCTGCGTGAAGGTGTTGTCGACGACGTCCACGCGGGTCGCGGCTGACACCTGCACCGCCGCGGGCATCTGGTCCCAGTCGTTGCGGGTCGCCTCGAACTCGGGACAGCTCCGCTGGCAGGTCAGGAGGTAGTCGGGCGGCTGGCGGTACTCACGGGCCAGGAACGTGCCGGCCTGCGCACTCGCGTAGCCGGCCGGGGTGCTCGGGCCGAGCCAGCTGGTGTGCGCGAACTCGATGCCGCGGACCTGGAGGTCGTGGACGGGCTCGTCGAGGGTGCCGGCGATCTGCAGCAGGGAGTCCAGGCGTGGCACGACGAACCGGTGCGCGTCGGGGTGGTCGCCCTCGGCGGCACGGTAGAAGAGCGCGGCGCCCTGCGGGTCGAGGTACCACTGGCCCGGTTGCAGGAGCTCGTAGGCGTTCACCAGCCGCAGCGCGCCGCCCTCGACGGGGTCCGCCAGCGTGTCCCACCCCCAGGTGTTGTTCCGCCAGGCCGGTTGCTGCATGACGATGCGGTCGCGCTCGATGCGCGCGACGGGCGCGTAGCGGTGGGTGAACGACGCGACGCACACGACCTCGATGCGGTGGTGCGAGGCGAGCTCGGCGAGACGCCCGAGCGCGGGGTCCCGGAAGGTCAGGCCCTCCTCCGTCACCTGGTCACGATCGAGCGGTATCCACGGGCGTTCGGCCAGGCGACCGTCGATCGAGACCTGACGTGTGTCGGCGAACCCGGGAACCGGGGCGCGGAAGACCCGCTTCGCCTCGTCGTGCAGGTCCCAGCCACTGACCGGCACGCCGCCCGAGATCACCGCGTGCGACCCCGGCGCGGCCGTCCACCGCCGCGGAGCGCCCGGCTCTCCCGAGTCACGGGCGGTGAACCGAAGAGGTCGGTCCAGGTGCCAGGTCCCGTCGGTGAGCACCACGGTCCCGCCGGGCAGCTCGCGCAGCCGGCGCTGCGCCTCGTGCAGCGTGGCGATCGGCGCCTCCTGCGTCCCGGGGCCGGCGTCGTCACCGTCCGGCGCGACGACGAGAGCCCGGTCGCCGACGGCAGCGGGCACCGCGCGCCCTCGCGCTCGCGTGGCGCGCGTCGCGGCCTCGCGTGCCTCGTGCCTCTCGTCGTCCTTCGGCAGTTCAACCATGAACCAGGCCTTCCGTCTCGAGCTCGCGCCGCTGTGCCTCTGCGGGTGGAGGCGGTGCCACGGCGACCGCTCAGCCGTGGATGAAGTCGGTCCAGGGCCGCTGCGGCTCCGGCTCGAGGAAGAGCTTGACGACCGGGCCGCCGTGCTCGCTCACCAGCCCGCTCGGGAGCACGACGTCCAGGCTGTCCCCCGTGCGCTCCCACGTGACGTCGGCCGTGGAGCCGAGCACGCTGACCGCCCGGACACCGCGTTCGAGCAGCCCCGACGTGCCGGCGAAGCTGCGCACGCGGGCCACCCGGTCCGAGGGCTCCGCGAGCAGGATCGCGTACACGTAGTCGCCGGTCACGTCGGTCCTACGGGTGAACCGGATGTCGGTGGGTCCGAAGTCGGTCGGGGCGCCGTCGGTGAACGAGCCCGCCGCGACACGGGTCGGGCCCTCCGCCGCAACGGTCCAGGGGCGGGTGCCGTAGATCGCCTC
Source organism: Actinomycetota bacterium (assembly GCA_036787815.1). Taxonomy (GTDB): domain Bacteria; phylum Actinomycetota; class Acidimicrobiia; order IMCC26256; family PALSA-610; genus DATBAK01. Next base: position 4,325 of record DAIQOP010000141.1, on the reverse strand, counting down.
GCCGTTGCGCACGAGCCAGGCTCCCAGGTCCTCGAGGATGCGGCGTTCCTCGTCGGGGATGGTGCCGTCCGGCTTGGGACCCACGTTCAGCTGCAGGACCCCGTTGCGCGCGACGACGTCCGCGAGCTCCGCGACGATGTCGCGCGAGCGCTTGTAGACGTGATCCTCGACCCAGCACCACGACGACCGCGAGACCGAGGTGTCGTTCTGCCAGAGCTCCTCGCGGATGCCCGAGACCGTCCCGCGCTCGACGTCGTAGACCGCCGATCCGGGGGCGAACGCGTCCCACTTGTAGTGGATGACGACCTCGCGGCCCCACTCGGCTGCGCGGTTGTAGTAGTAGGCGGCGAATGTGCGCAGGTACGGCTCGAAGGCGGGCTGCTCGATCCACCAGTCGAACCACAACACCTGCGGTCGGTACCGATCGATC
>DAIQOP010000141.1:0-3885 GCA_036787815.1 Actinomycetota bacterium | reverse complement strand
CGCAGCGCAGCAGCCAGTCCTCGAGGAACCGCTCGTTCGGCGCCGTCTCCTCGCGCTGCGCCGGGCCGTAGAAGTCCTGCAGCGCCGGGTCGCGCACGTCGGAGTCGAAGCGCATGCCTCCGTTCATGAAGAACCAGTGCTCGGCGCGGTGCGTAGAGGCTCCGCGCACCATCCACGCCTCGTCGACGGCGTCGAGCAGGTCCCCCAGCACGTCCCGGCCCGGACCCAGCTTCGCCGCGGTCCAGCGCGAGCGGTCGCTGTCGTACATCGCGAAGCCGTCGTGGTGCTCTGCGACCGGGACCACGAACTGCGCCCCGGCTCGGCGGAAGAGCGCCGTCCACTCGTGCGGGTCGAACCGCTCCATCCGGAAGCTGGGGATGAAGTCCTTGTACCCGAACTCGCTCTGCGGGCCGTACGCCGCGACGTGGTGCGCGAAGGAGGGCGAGGCCCCCAGGTACATCGAGCGCGAGTACCACTCATTGTCGAACGCCGGCACCGAGTAGATGCCCCAGTGCACGAAGATGCCAAGCTTCGCGTCCCGGTACCACAGGGGCGGGGTGTACCGCCGGAGCGAGCCCCAGTCGGCCGAGTACGGCCCTGCCGCGACCACGGCGGCGACCTCGGCGAGCGCCTCCCGGTTGTCGCTGACGTCGACGGGCGCCGGCAGAGCCGAGACGTCGAGCCTCGGGAGGTCCTGTGCTGCCATCGGTCTTGCTTCCTCTCGGTGTGCTGGCTGGTCGACGTCAAGATCGACGACGCCGTGAGCTGTCCCGGTCATGGCTTCCGCCATTGCGCCTCGGTGGTCAGGGGGACGAGCGACGGACGTTCCACGCTCGTGCTGAGCGGTACCCGCACCCCGTCGCTCGCGGACGCGAGCAGAGCCGTCATGATCTCGAGCACGTGCAGAGCCAGGTCACCGCCGGCTCGGCGTCCGCCGTGCACGAAGTCCAGGAGCCCGATGCCCCGTTCGGCACCCTGGTAGCCGGCGGACGGCGCCACCGCGGTCCAGTCCTGCTCGCCCAGCAGGCGCAACCGCACCGTGCCGTCGAATGTGTTGGGGTCCGGCACCGACAGGCTGCCCCGCTCGCCGTGGACCTCGATCGGCGCTGCCCCGGTGGCGACGGCGTCGAAGCTCAACACCACGGTCGACAGCGCGCCACCGGCGTGCTCGAGGATGCCGGTGACATGGGTGTCGACCTTGACGGAGATCCGCTCGCCGGCCCGCGGGCCCGAGCCGATCGTCCGCGTGTCGCGGCCGCGCGACGAGGCACCGGTGACCCGCGTGACGGGGCCGAGCAGCTGGACGAGCGAGGTCAGGTAGTAGGGGCCCATGTCGAGCAGCGGGCCGCCTCCGGCCCGGTAGTAGAAGTCCGGGTTGGGGTGCCAGCGCTCGTGACCCGGCGCGACCCACGTGGCGAACGCCGCGATCGGCCGGCCGATGCTCCCGGAGTCCACTGCCGCGCGCGCGGTCTGGATGCCGGTGCCGAGCACCGTGTCGGGCGCGCAGCCGACCCAGGCGTCCCCACGCGCGCGGATCACCGACAGAGCGTCGAGGAACGTGGCCGCGAGCGGCTTCTCGCCGTAGACGTTCTTGCCGTGGGCCAGCGCCGCCAGCGCGATCTCGGCGTGGGCGTCGGGGGTCGTGAGGTTCAGCACCGTGTCGACGGCTCGGTCGGCGACCAGGTCGGCGACCGGCAGCGCGCGGCACCCGGGGATGCCCGACGCCACGTCGGCCGCCCGTCCTTGGTCGAGGTCGGCGACGGCCCTGACGGCGACGTCGAGGTGCCCGACCAGGGTCCCCAGGTAGCGCGCCGCGATGACGCCGAGCCCGACTACTCCGATGCCGTGCGGCTCGCCCACAGCATCCCCCTCTCGACGATCGTCCGGACGCTCGTGTCGCGCAGCACGTCGAGGCTGTGCCCCGGGGTGGCGACGACGATGCGGCCGTCACCCCACAGCCGGGTCCACACGACCGGGGAGGTGATCGGGCGGTGCCACGGGTGGTACGGCTGAACCGGGTGCATCGTGGTCGCCAGCACGTCGATGAGGTCGTCGTGCAGCACCCAGTACTGCTCGGTGGTGAGGGTGAAGTCCTCGACGCCAGCCGTGATCTCGTGGACCCGGCCGAGGTCCGTGACGTGCACGGTGTAGGGCAGGAAGTTGTCCGTCTCGTCGCCAACGCACTGCGCCGGGGCCTTCGACGGATGCGTCGCGAACTGCCCACCGATCAGCTGCAGGTAGTCGGAGCTGGCACGGTAGGAGTCGGCGATCCCGCCGTGCCACCCCGCCAGGCCCGTGCCCCGGCGGACGGCCGCGGCCAGCCCCCTGAAAGCCTCACGCGAGATCTCCGACATGGTCACGCTCTGCACGACCAGGTCGGTGCACCGCATCAGCGGCTCGTCGGCGTAGACCTCGTTGGACTCCTCGATCCGGACCTCGAAACCGTGCTCCTCGAGGAACGGCACGAAGAGGTTCGTCGCGTCGACGGGGCGGTGCCCGTCCCAACCACCGCGAACGACGAGAGCGGTGCGAGCCGTCATGAGGGGCTTCCTTCCACGGTGACGTAGGTGCTGTCCGCGTGGGCGCTCGCCTCGACCGCCGCGAGCACCCGCTGGACCTGGGCGGCCTCGGCGAAGCTCGGTGCTGCGACGCCGTCGCCCGCGATGGCGCGCACGAGGTCGACGACCTGGTGCGTGAACAGGTGCTCGTAGCCCAGACCGTGCCCGGCCGGCCACCACGCCCCCGCGTAGGGATGGGTCGGCTCGGTGGCCTGGATGCGGCGGAAGCCCTGCCCGCCGGCGGGATCGGCCGCGTCGTAGAGCTCGAGCTCGTTCATGCGCTCGAAGTCGAAGGCCAGGGACCCACGGTCCCCGTTGAGCTCGATGCGGTTCGCGTTGCGGCGGCCGGTCGCCATCCGGGTCGCCTCGAAGACGCCGAGCGCCCCCGTGGCGAACTGCGCCGTGAACGCGACGGCGTCATCGACGGTGACCTGCTCGCGGGGCCCGCAGTGCTCGGCTCGGCCGCCGAGGCCGACCTGCTCGCCCAGCAGGGGCCGGGTGTCGACGAACGTCCGCATCGTGGCCGACACGCCCTCGATGTGGTCGCCGGTCAGCCACTGCGCGGTGTCGATGCTGTGCGCACCGATGTCGCCCAGAGCGCCCGAGCCGGCGCGGTTGCTGTCCAGCCGCCAGGTGAACGGCGCGTCGGGGTCGCTCAGCCAGTCCTGCAGGTACTGCGCGCGGACGTGCCGGACCTGGCCGATGCGGCCCTCCGCAACGAGCCGGCGGGCGAGCGCCAACGCAGGGGTCCGGCGATAGCTGAAGCCGCACATGCTGACGACACCGCGGTCGAGGGCACGGCCCGCCGCCTGTGCCATGCGCTCGGCCTCGGCGACGTCGTTGGCGAGCGGCTTCTCGCACAGCACGTGAAGGCCCGCCTCGAGGGCGGCCACCGCGATCGCCGCATGCGTGTCGCCGGGTGTGCAGATGTCCACGAGGTCGACGTCGGCCCGCCCGATCACCTCGGACCAGTCGGTGGACTGCTCGGCGGCGCCGAGCGTCCGGGCGGCCCGCGCGGTCCGATCCGCGTCGCGCCCGACGACGACCGTCAGCTCGGGCTCGAGGGGGAGGTCGAAGAACCGGTACGCGGTACGCCACGCCTGCGCGTGCATCCGCCCCATGAAGCCGGTTCCGATGAGGGCTATCCGCAGGGGGTTCGCCACGCGTGTCGTCCTTCCTGGCAGCGCTGCCGTTGTGGTGCGGGTCGATCCTGGTCGCCACGACCGGGGACGTTCGTGGTGGGGGGCTGCGTCGAGGGGGTCACGGTGCCGTCGCGGGGATGATCGGGAAGTAGACCGAGTACCTCTCGTCGACGACCTCGTGCAGG
>DAIQOP010000140.1:5438-9944 GCA_036787815.1 Actinomycetota bacterium | reverse complement strand
TCCCGACCGGCTCACGGCCCTCGACGCGGCACTCGCGCTCTGGGACGGCGAGGCGCTCGACGAGTTCCGGCATGAGCCCTGGGCCGAGGCGGAGGCGGCCCGGCTCGACGAGCTCCGCGGGCTCGCGGTCGAGCACCGCGCGGAGCTGCTCATCAAGCGGTCACGCGCCGACGAGGCCGTCGCCGCGCTCGAAGCTCACGTCGCCGGCAACCCGCTGCGCGATCGAGGGTGGGCGCTGCTGATCCGCGCCCTCGCGACCGAGGGTCGCCAGGCGGACGCGCTCCGGGCGTATCAGGAGTACCGCACCCTGCTGGCCGAGGAGACCGGAACCGCACCGTCGGAGCTCGTCCGCTCGATCGAGCGCCGAGTCGCCGCCGGTTGGCACGGCGACGACTCCGACACGATCGACCTCACCGACGACGCCGCGAGTCTCCGCGTCACGGCAGACGGGGCCGCGCCCGCGGTGTCCGTGCCGCTTCCGGGGGTGCTGGCGCAGGGCCCCAGGCTCATCGGGCGCCGCCGCGAGCTGACCTGGCTCGAGTCGGCTCTCGTGCAGGTTCGCCCCGGCGCGTTGCGCTCCGTGCTGTTGAGCGGCGAGGCCGGCATCGGCAAGACCACGCTCGTCGCCGCGTTCGCCCGCGCGTATGGTGCCGGCGGCACGAACGCCGTCGTCTACGGGCGCTGCGACGAGGGCGCGGCGGTCCCGCTGCAACCGTTCCGCGACGTCGTCGGTGCCCTGGTCGAGCACGCGCCCACCGACGTGCTCCTCGCCCACAGCGAACGGTTCGGAGGCGAGCTGGCGCGTGTCGCGCCGCATCTTTCGCAACGCATCGGCGTGCCGGAACCGATGAGCGCCGACGACGCGACCGAGCGGTACCAGCTGTTCGAGGCGGTGGCCGACCTCGTTCGTCGCCTCGCCGCGACCGGACCCTTGATCCTGATCCTCGACGACCTGCACTGGGCCGAGCCGACCGCACTCCTCCTGCTCCGCCACCTCGCACGCGCGGTCGTCGACGCGCCGGTGCTCATCGTCGTCTCCTACCGCGATACCGGCGAAGATGCGTCGACCGAGCTGCGCGCCGCGCTCGCCGACCTCGACCGGAGAGACAGCCGGCGCATTCGCCTCTCGGGCTTCGACGACGCCGAGCTGTCCGATCTCGTCGTCTCGGTCGTCGACGCGCCGAACGGCCCGGGCTCCGCGCTGCTCGAGCAGCTGCGCGAGCAGACTGCCGGCAACCCGCTGTACGCCGCGCAGCTCGTGCGCCACCTCGTGGAGTCGGGCCACGTCGTGGTCGACGACGCCGGCGTGCACCTGTCGGGCGATTCGATGGGCGCCGCGATTCCGCCGAGCCTGCTCGGCGTCGTCTGGACTCGCGTGCAGAGCCTCGGCGACTCCACCCACGACGTCCTGCGCGCCGCCGCGGCGCTCGGCGTCGAGTTCGACGCCGACGTAGTGCTCGACATGCTCGATGCGAGCGATGCGGAGGTCGAGGCTGCGCTCGACGCGTCCGTCGCCGCCGGTCTGCTGGTCGACGCGGGCGACGGATCCCGTACGATGCGTTTCACGCACGCGCTCGTCTCCCACGCGCTGTACTCCGAGCTGCGGGGAGCGCGCCGGCGACGGTTGCACGAACGGGCCGCGCGCGTCCTGCAGAAGGGGAGCGACGAGCTCCCCCAGACCGTCGTCGTCCAGCTGGCCCACCACTGGGCACTCGCCGGCGATCTGTCCGTTGCGCAACGGTGGGCCACCGCCGCCGGCGACCACGCGTTCGGGCATCTCGCTCCGAGCGAGGCCGCGAGGTGGTACCAGACCGCGCTCGACCACGCCGTCGCGCTGCGGCGCCCGGATGCCGAACGCGCCGATCTCATGGTGCGGCTCGGCGAGGCGCAGCACCGGGCCGGCGACCCACGTTCGCACGACCTCCTCCTCGAAGCCGCGGACCTGGCCCGACGCTCGGGTGCCGACGACGTCCTCATTCGCGCGGCGCTTGCGAACGACCGGGGCCTCATGCGGGTCGGCACCGTCGACCACGCGGAGCTCGCGGCCGTCGAGGCGGCGATCGCGGTGGCCGATCCCGGCGACTCGGCGACCTACTCCCGGCTCCTCGCGCTCTACGCCCGCGAGCTCATCCACACTCCGCGTTCGGAGCTCCGCCAAGAGATGGCCCGCAAGGCCCTCGAGCTCATCGACGCCGGCGACGACCCGACGCTGCTCCCCAACATGATCTCCGGGCTGAGCTACGCGCTCTGGGGTCCGGGCGCACTGCCGCTCCGGCGTGACATCGCGGCCCGAGCGGAGAACGCCGCGTACGGCACGGACGATCCGTTCCTCCGCTTCTGGACGACCCGAGCGGCGTACGTCGTCGCGATCGAGTCGGCGGACGCGGCCTGGGCGTCGCGGAGCCGCGATCGGATCACGAAGATCGCGGCCGACGTCGGCGAACCTCGCTTGCGCTGGATCGCCCTGGTGTGCGAGGCGTTCACCGCGATGATGGAGGCCCGGCTCGACGATGCCGAACGCCACTCGGAGCTGGGGCTCGAGATCGGCACGCAGATCGGCGAGCCCGATGCGTTCTCGCTGTACGCCGGCCAGCTGTTCGTGAATCGCTCGTTCTCGGGCCGTTACGACGAGCTGCTCCCACTCGTCGAAGAGATCATGCGCGCCAACCCCGACGTGCTGCCGTTCCGGCTCGCCTACGGGATCACCTGCCTCTCGGTCGCTCGCCACGACGAGGCTCGCGCGATCCTGGCCGAGGGTGCCGACGGAGGATTCGCGCGCATCCCCGTCGACTACTTCTGGATGACGACGGTCATCGGCTACGCCATCCTCACCATCGAGCTGCTCGACGCCCAGCGGGCCGCGGAGCTGTATCCGATGCTCGAGCCGTTCGGCGACGAGGTCGCGTTCAACGGTGTCACGAGCCAGGGTCCGATCAGTGCCTACCTGGGAAAGCTCGCGTCGTTGATGGGTCTCCACGACGTGGCCGACGCGCACCTGCGCAGTGCACTCGACACGGCGCGTGCGTTCGGCTGGAAGTACCACGAGGCAACGACGCTCGTCGCGCTCGCGCTCTCGCAGACGCGCCGGACCGGAGCGCTCGATCGCGACGCGACGGGTTGGCTCGAAGCAGCCGAGGCCATCGGTCTCGACCGAGCGCTCTCGATCGTGACGCTCCAGGTCGAATCAGTCCGAAACCTGTGAGGGGCCCGATGGACACCGTTCGGATCGGAATCCTCGGCGCGGCGCGCATCGCGCCTTCGGCCGCGATCAAGCCCGCCCGCAACGTCGGCGAGGCCGTCGTCGGGGCGGTGGCAGCCCGGGATCGCGGTCGCGCCGAGGCCTTCGCGTCGAAGCACGGCATTCCCAGGGTGCACGACTCGTACGCGGCACTGGTCGCCGATCCCGAGCTCGACGCGATCTACAACCCGCTCCCCAACGGGCTGCACGCGGAATGGACCATCGCCGCGCTCGAAGCGGGCAAGCACGTCCTGTGCGAGAAGCCCTTCACCGCGAACGCGGCGGAGGCCGAAGCCGTCGCGGCGGTGGCCCAGCGCACCGGCCTCGTCGTGATGGAGGCGTTCCACTACCGGTACCACCCGCTCGCGCACCGCATGCGCGAGATCGTCGAGAGCGGCGAGCTCGGCGCCATCCGGCGCGTCGAGACCGCGCTGTGCTTCCCGCTCCCCAAGTTCTCCGACATCCGCTATCAGTACGATCTCGCCGGCGGCGCCACGATGGACGTCGGCACCTACACGGTGCACACGGCGCGGCTCCTCGGATGCGAGGAGCCCACCGTCGTCTCGGCCCGGGCGAAGCTGCACTCCCCCGGCGTCGATCGCGCGATGCGCGCGGAGCTCACGTTCCCGAGCGGGCACACCGGCCGCATCACGTGCTCGATGTGGTCGACGTGGCTCATCCAGACGACCGCGAAGGTGATCGGCGACCGCGGGGAGATGCGGGTGATCAACCCGACCGCGCCGCAGCTGTGGCACCGCATGCGCGTGAAGGCCGACGGCAAGACGCGCGGTGAGAAGTTCTCGCGCCGACCGACCTACGAATTCCAGCTCGAGGCGTTCTGTGCGGCGGTGCTGCGCGGCGAGCCGACTCTCACACCCCCCGCCGACTCGATCGCCAACATGCGGGTCCTCGATGCGATCTACGTCGCCGCCGGCATGACTCCGCGCGGTACCTGACCGAGCGGTTCACGAAGGTACGGGCCGGTCCTCCGCAGTTCGACAGCTCCCGGCCTTGCAGTCCCGCAACGCGGCGAGCTCGACCGACATCGTGTGCACGAGTGTCGGGCTCGCGGTCGGGATCAGGTTGTGCAGCTCGTTCGGATCGGCGACCACGTCGTAGAGCTCTCGCTCGCCGGTCGCGTATTCGACGTAGAGGTACCGGAGAGACCGCACCGCGTGATACTCGGGGATGGTGCTCGCCGCAGCCCCGCTCGCGCGCACAGGAACGGTGACACCGGTCTGATCGATGTCTCCCGGCTCGAGCGTCAT
>DAIQOP010000140.1:0-5428 GCA_036787815.1 Actinomycetota bacterium | reverse complement strand
GCAGCGCCTGCTGCGCGGGGTGCTCGCGGATCGAGTGCTCGATCAGGTACGCGTCCCGCCAGGCTTCGCTCGACGTCGGGTCCCGCGCCAATGGCAGGAACGAACGCCCGTCGACGAAGCTCGGCACCGTCGCGCCGGCCATCGCCGCGAAGGTCGGCGCCAGGTCGACGTTGCCCACGAGCTGCCCAGCGGACCGGCCCGCCGGGATGCCGGGCCCCCGTACGACGAGCGGCACGTGGATGTCGAAGTCGTACGCCGTCTGCTTACCGGAGGGCATGCGGAACTGGCCGAGGTGGAATCCGTTGTCGGAGGTGAACACCACGAAGGTGTTGGCGAGCTGGCCCGTCGAGCGCAGGGTGCCGATCAGCTCGCCGATACCCCGGTCGACAGCCTGCAGCGATCGGATCCGACGCCCGTACGCGGCGTCGACTCTGCTCTGCACTCTCGCGTTCATCAGCGGCTTGTCCCGAACGAACTGCGGCTTCCCCGTGAGGTCTGCTTCGTTGTACGCCGGCGTGCGTGGTGCTCGTGCATTGGGGAACAGCCCGGCGTCTCGGGGCGCAGGCGTGGCCGGTTGGTGGGGTGCGTAGACCGCGAGGTAGGCGAAGAACGGCTTGCCGGCCGAAACGGAACGCGTGATGAAGTTCTGCGTGTTGCGTACGTATACGTCGGTGCCGTAATCGGCGGCCGCCGCGCCGTGGTGCGCGAGCGTGCCGTTCTGGTTGAGCGTGTAGTTGAACTCCGAGTACGGCTTGCCCGACGACGCGCTGTCGAACTCGTCCCAGCCCGGCGGCACGTACGTCGGCTTCACCGTGTCGGGATACCCGTTCAGGTACTTGCCGATGAGCGCGGTTCGATAGCCGTCGGCCTGCAACCAGGACCCGATCGTCGAGCTCTCGATCCCGAGCCGGTGTGCGGTCTCGAACCCGCCGTTCACGCCACCGTTGGTCTCGACCCCGGTGTTGTGCGAGTACTGGCCGCGCAATGTCGTCGATCGCGAAGGGCAGCACAGCGAGACCGACACGAAGTAGTGCGAGAACGACACACCCTGGTCGATCAACATCGATCGCAGGTTGGGCATCGTGGCGATCTCGCCGAAATCGAGATCGTCGGTGAGGATGAAGACGACGTTCGGCTTCGACGAACGCCCGATCGTCGTCGAGCTCGAATGCGAGCCCGAGCATGCGCTCGTCATCGTGACGACGAGCACCAGCAGCGCGGAACCGATCACCCGCCGCCCTCGGTCGTTGTGCTCTCGGTTCGGCCGCCGCGATCGCATCGCTGTCATTGAACACCTGCGACCGGGGTGCGCAGGACGAGGAGGAACTGCCCTCCCCCGGGTTCCAGCTCGGTCGTGACCGCGAAGCCGGGAGCAAGCCTCGACACACGGTCGGCCAGCCAACTCGCGGCGTGCTCTCCGTCCGCGACCGTCGGGCACCGGGCCACGACCACGCGGCCGCCTTTGCGGGCCAGCCGTTCGACGCTCTCGAGGATCGGGGCGGGATCGATCACGAACAGTGACGACGGCCACGGCACGACCGCGGCCACCGCACCCTTCTTCGTGTTGCACCCGCGATGCGCGAGCCGCTGCGTACCGACGACGGATCCGGCGCGCTTGCCCTTCGACTTCGTCGTGAGGCTGTCGATGCTGGGGCCACGCGCGTCGTTCACCGACATCTCGGGATCGACCGGCTCGTCACACAGCCAGCATCGCCATGCGTCGGCCACGCCGACATCGTCGAGCCGATTCAAGCTATTGCGCGAGCTTCCAGAGTTGGCTGTTGGTGCCCTGGCACGGCACGAGGTTCACGGCGACGTTCGCGGCCGCCCGGGAGACCGTCGCGCAGCGCTGCGCGACTCCCACGGTGAACGCCCCGAGCGGGGAAAACGACCATCGCTCCCTGCTGCGGTACGTGCAGGGCTTCACGGAGATCGCGTAGAAGCCCGCCGACAGCTTCGGACCCTGGCTGAGGCAGCGACCCCGCGAATCGAGAAAGAGGTTGAGCCCGTCGGCGCCGTTGCTCAGCGTGAATCGTTGGCTCGCAACCGCGGTGCACTGCGACAGGATCACCGCCGGTTGCGGGCCCGACTCGTCGACGTCGACACAGAAGCTCGTATCCAACATCGACTTGATCTGCAAATTTCCCGCGCCGGTGACCGACGACGCCCGTGTGCTCGCCGCGCTCACTCCGTACGAGATCGCGGCAGCACTCAGGAGCCCGGCGCCGAGGAGCGCGCCTGCGATCAATGCCCGTCGTCTCGACATCGGCGCTAGCCCTCCACCGCAGCAGGTGCCGCGTCGGCCACGGCAGCGTGGTCGTCGTTGTCGTGATCGTGATCGTGATCCGACGTCGTGTCGACGATGAGCAGGCTGCACGGGCAGTGGTGCGACACGGTGTTCGGCACGCTCCCGAGCACGAACCGTCGGGGGCCACTCATACCTCGGTTCCCGACGACGACGAGATCGGCACCAACCTCGACGGCCACGGCGACGAGCGCGTCGGCCGCTTCTCCCGCGGCCGCGTGGGTCTGGACGGGCACGCCGAGGCCTCGCGCGAGCGCCGACGCGGTCTCGCAGATCCGGTGGCTCTCGGCGACGATCTCCTTGTTCTTCTCCTTGGCCTCGAGCTCCGACATCCCTCCGGAGGCCGCGAACGCGATGACGCCCGGCGACCGCCGGTGTGTCGCGTGCACGACGTGCAGCGTCGAACCGGTCAACGCGGCGAGCTTCGTCGCCTCTTCCACCGCGATGCTCGCGGTGCCTGACCCGTCGGTGCCGACGACGATCGCGTTGTACATGGCCGGGATTGTGCTGGCCGCCGGAGCCCGGCGCAACCGGGCCCGCCGGCGGCACGCCCTCGCGGCCGCACCCGCGCGTCTCGGCTCGGGCTCAGACGGCCTCGCGGACATCGGTTTGCGCCGAGTCCGCGCACCCGCACTTCGCGGGCGAGCAGCCACAACGCGCGCACATCCCGCGTCCCGGCTTGCACACCGTACGGACGAGCAGCACCACGACCGCCGCGATCACGGCGCCAATGACGAGCTTCTTCATCGGCAGGACTCCTTCCGACGTCTGCAACCAGCATCGCAAGCCGGGGCGACCGTCAGCAGGGCCAAAGGTCCCGACGGGTCCGTTGCTCCGGGCCGTTCGGGTCGTTGTGCCCTTCTGATCACCGGGCGCGATGAGCGATGCTCGGGGTGGAGGTGCGTCGTGCTGCAATTCTCCGAAGCGACCAAGCGGTTCGGTGCGTTGGCGGCACTCGAGGGTTGCACGTTCACCGCGCGACCCGGTCGGCTGACGGGCTTCCTCGGTCCGAACGGAGCCGGCAAGACGACTGCCATGCGTGCGGTGTTCGGGCTCGTCGAGCTCGACTCCGGCACGGTCGAGTGGCAGGCGTCACCGATCGGAACCGCGGATCGGGATCGGTTCGGATACATGCCCGAGGAGCGGGGTCTCTACCCGCGCATGCGGGTACGCGACCAGCTCGTGTACCTCGGTCGCCTCTGCGGGCGCACCGGCAGAGACGTCACCCGCAGTGTCGACGGCTGGCTCGAAAGGCTCGGCCTCGCCGACCGCGCGAACGATCGTCTCGACGCGCTGTCGCACGGCAACCAACAGCGTGTCCAGCTGATCGCCGCCCTCGTGAACGACCCGGAGCTCCTCGTGCTCGACGAGCCGTTCTCCGGTCTCGACCCGATCGCCATCGCCGCCATGGCCGAGATGCTCACCGAGCTCGCCGCCGCGGGCGCGGCCGTGCTGTTCTCGAGTCATCAGCTCGACCTCGTGGAAGACCTGTGCGAAGACGTCGTCATCATCGACCACGGTCGCATCGTGCTCGCCGGTGAGCTCGGAGACCTGCAGGCCGCCGTGCCGCAACGGTTCGTCGACATCCGGTACCGCGGGTGCCGCGCCTGACTGGTCGACGGTCGCCTCCACGGAGGTCGTCGAGGCGAAGGACGGTCGGGCCCGGCTCCGCGTGGAGCGCGGCACAGACCTCGCCGCGGTGCTCGCGGCGATCCACGACACGACCGACGTCACATCGTTCACCTATCAGCCCCCGACACTGTCGGACCTGTTCCGCCAGGCGGTGGCGGCATGAACGGCACGCGGCAGAGCTGGCTCGTCGCAGTTCGCGAGATGCGCGAGCGCAGCCGATCACGGGCCTTCCGCGCGTCGATCGTGGTCATGATCCTCGTCGTGGTCGGCGTGATCGTCCTGCCCTCGCTGTTCACGACGAGTGGCGGAGCAAAGGACATCGGCCTCACCGGCTCCATCCCCAACGATCTGCCGCGCACGATCAAAGACCAGAGCGCCGCGCTGGGCAACGCGGCGCGCATCCACCGGTACCAGAGCCTCGCGGCCGGCGAGGACGCGGTCCGTCGGGGCGCGGTCGACGTGCTCGTGGTCGACGCTCGACGCCTGGAGTGGCGGCGCCGCGCCGACGCGAAGTTGCAGGCCGTGGTCACCGGCGCCATCCAACTGGTCGCCGTGCGCGACCGCGCGGTGGCAGCCGGCATCAATCCCGACCATCTGCTTGCGCTCGTCGCCCCCGTGCCCGTCAAGAACCTCGAGCTCGGCGCGGTCGCCGGCCGCAGTCCCGATGACGAGACGGCCGCGCTCGTCATGACGGTGCTGCTCTTCATCAGCATCACCACCTACGGTGGCCTCGTGCTCACCGGCGTGGTGGAGGAGAAGGCGAGTCGCGTCGTCGAAGTGCTGCTCGCGCGCGTCCCGGCCCGCAACCTTCTTGCCGGCAAGGTGGCGGGCATCGGACTGCTCGGGCTGGCCCAGGTCGGTGTGACCGCGCTGGTCGCGCTCGTTGCCGCCAGCACCGTCGATTCCATCGATGTTCCTGCCGTTCGCGGCGCGGTGATCGCGTGGGTCGTGGTGTGGTTCGTGCTCGGCTATGCCCTCTACGCCATGGTCTTCGGCGCGCTCGGTTCGCTCGCGTCGCGCACCGAGGACGCGCAGAGCGTCGCGGGCCGGTGACCGTCGTGCTGATCGCGGGCTACTTCGCCTCCTTCGCCGCCATCGGCAGCCCCGACAGCGGGTGGGCCCGGCTGGTCTCGTTCTTCCCGGGTACCGCGCCCCTCGCCATGCCCAACCGCATCGCCATGGGGGCGACCGTCTGGTGGGAGCCGGTGCTCGCCGCCGCTCTCACCCTCGCGTCCATCTACGGCCTCGTACTGTTCGGCGGTCGGGTGTACGCCGGCGCCATCCTGCACACGGGGCCGACGCTCAAGCTGCGCGAGGCGTGGCGCCAGACCACCGCGCACAACTCAGGCTCGACAACGACGCAGACGCGAACCCACCGCACATGGCAACAGAGAGTCGGGCGCGTCACTCCACTCCACCGTCATCGACCGGCCGGTCACTAGGAGGGTGTTGAAGAAGGCGCTTCCGTTTGGGTGCGTGGTCGTAGCGTTT
>DAIQOP010000139.1:0-9976 GCA_036787815.1 Actinomycetota bacterium | reverse complement strand
CGACATCCGCCGCGACGGCGGCGTCGCCCGGATGAGTGACCCGGCGATGATCGAGGCCATCAAGGCGGTCGTCACGATCCCGGTCATGGCCAAGTGCCGGATCGGTCACTTCGCCGAGGCCCAGGTACTCGAGTCGCTCGGCGTCGACTACATCGACGAGTCGGAGGTCCTCACCCCGGCCGACGAGGCGTACCACGTCGACAAGTGGTCGTTCGGGGCGCCGTTCGTGTGCGGCGCGACGAACCTCGGCGAGGCCCTGCGGCGCATCTCCGAGGGCGCGGCATTGATTCGTTCCAAGGGCGAGGCCGGAACCGGCAACATCGTCGAGGCCGTCCGTCACCTGCGCTCGATCTTCGGCGACATCCGCAAGCTCACGCAGGCGCCGGCCGAGGAGCGCTACGGCTGGGCGAAGGAGCTGCGGGCGCCGATCGATCTCGTGACCCTCGTGGCCGAGCTCGGTGAGCTGCCCGTGCCGCTCTTCTGCGCCGGCGGCATCGCGACGCCCGCCGACGCGTCGCTCGTGATGCAGCTCGGCGCCCAGGCGGTGTTCGTCGGCAGCGGCATCTTCAAGTCGTCCGACCCCGCGGGTCGGGGCAAGGCGATCGTCGAGGCGACGACGCACTACGCCGACGCGGCGATCGTCGCCAAGGTGTCGCGGGGCCTCGGCGACGCGATGCCCGGCGAGGAGATCGCGGGCCTCGACGTCAAGCTCGCCGAGCGGGGTTGGTAGGCGCGGCGACGCAGCGGCGTTCGGAGATGGGCGTTCCGCGGTGAAGGTCGGGATCCTCGCGCTCCAAGGCGCGTTCCGCGAGCACGCGGAGGTGTTCGCCGCGCTCGGCGCCGACGTGTCGCTCGTGCGGCTGCCGGCGCACCTCGGCGGTGTCGACGCGCTCGCGATCCCGGGCGGGGAGTCGACGGTGATCGACAAGCTCCTCGATTCGTCGGGGCTGCGCGAGCCGATCACCGAGCTCGTGCGCGAGGGCTGCCCCACGTTCGCGACCTGTGCGGGCCTCATCGTGCTCGCCCGGGAGGTGAGCGACGGGCTGTCGTCATCGCACGGCGGCGACCGTCGGCCGCTGGGCCTGCTCGACTGCACCGTGCGCCGCAACGGCTACGGACGCCAGGTCGACTCGTTCGAGGCCCCACTCGCGATCTCCGGCATGGCGGGCGGGCCGTTCCCGGGCGTGTTCATCCGCGCGCCGATCGTCGAGCGGATCGGGCCCGGGGTCGAGGTGCTCGCGAGTCACGAGGACCGGCCCGTCCTGTGCCGCCAGGGAGCCATCTGGGCCGCGAGCTTCCACCCCGAGCTCTCGGGCGATCTCCGCGTCCACGAGCGGTTCCTGCAATGCTCAGGGGCGGAACCGGAAAGCAGCGCCCGACCGAACATGAGGCCTCAGGCATGAGTGGCCATTCCAAGTGGCATTCGATCAAGCACAAGAAGGGCGCGGCCGACGCCCGGCGCGGCAAGTTGTTCGCCGTGCTCATCCGCCAGATCGAGGTTGCGTCGCGCGCCGGCGGTGGTGACCCGGAGTCGAACGCGACGCTGCGGACGATGGTGCAGAAGGCGCGTGACGCCTCGGTGCCCGTCGAGACGATCACCCGCGCGATCCGGCGGGGGACCGGCGAGGAAGAGGGCGTCGTCTACGAGTCGGTCAACTACGAGGGCTACGCACCGCACGGTGTCGCCGTCTTCGTGCAGACCCTCACCGACAACCGCAACCGCACCGGCGCGGAGATCAAGAACATCTTCCGGAGCAACGGCGGCTCGTTCGCCGAACCCGGAGCGGTCGCGTGGCAGTTCGACCGTCGCGGCGAGGTGATGGTCGACAAGAAGGCGGTCGGCGAGGACGATCTCATGCTCGTCGCCGCCGACGCCGGTGCCGACGACATCGTCGACCTCGGCGACACGTGGCAGGTCACCACTCCGCCGACCGAGCTGCACGCGGTGCGCGTGGCGATCGAAGCCGCCCAGATCCCGGTGAAGGAGAGCGACCTCACCATGGTGCCGACCACGACGGTCGAGCTCGCCGACGAGTCGGCCGCGAAGTCCGTGCTGCGGCTGGTCGACGCGCTCGAAGATCACGACGACGTCGAGGCGGTCTACGCCAACTTCGACATCCCCGAAGCCGTCCTCGACGCGGTGACCGCATGAACCTTCAGGTCGGGGAGCCGGCGCCCGGCTTCACGTTGCCGGGGGTCCAGAACGGCGTGCGGCGCGACTACACGCTCTCGGAGTTCCTCGGCTCGAAGGTGGTGCTGGCGTTCTACCCGGGCGACAACACGCCCGGCTGCACGCGCCAGATGTGCTCCTACCGCGACGACTTCGCCATGTTCGAAGGCGTCTCGGCCACGCTGCTCGGGATCTCGCCCCAAGACGTCGACAGCCACGAGCGCTGGGCGGAGAAGCGCAACCTCCAGTTCCCGCTGCTCGCCGACACCGACCGGGCCGTCGCCCGCGAGTACGGCGTCGCGGCGCCGGTGATCGGGATCCGGCGGTCGGTCTTCGTGATCGACGCGCAGGGAGTGCTGCGCTACAAGGACATGAAGCTCATCGGCGCCACGTTCGAGCGGGCCGAGAAGCTCACCGGCATCCTGGCCGGGATCTGAGGCGTTCGCGCGCCTGACAAAGGAGTCGGCCACGCGCGAGGCTTCGTCACGCAGAGCTCGCGACACATCTTCGGGGGGCACCAGCCATGCGGATCGCGATGAGCGTCAACGGGCGGCACGAGGAGCACGAGGTCGAGCCGCGCACGTTGCTCGTGTCGTTCGTGCGTGAGGCGTGCGGGCTGACCGGCACGAAGGTCGGTTGCGACACGTCGTCGTGCGGCGCGTGCACCGTCCTCGTCGGCGGCGAGTCGGTGAAGAGTTGCACGATGCTCGCGGCCCAGGCCGACGGCGCGTCCGTGACGACGATCGAGGGTCTGGCCGGTACCGACGGATCCCTGCACCCGATCCAGGCGGCGTTCCAGGAGAACCACGGGCTCCAGTGCGGGTTCTGCACGGCCGGCATGGTCATGGCCTCGGTGTCGCTGATCGAGGAGCACCCCGACCTGAGCGAGCGCGACGTCCGCGAAGGCCTCGAGGGCAACCTCTGCCGGTGCACCGGCTACCACAACATCGTGAAGTCCGTGCTCGCAGCGGCTGCGACCCAGAAGGGCAAGTCATGATTCCCGCAGCGTTCGAGTTCGTTCGGGCCGGATCGGCCGACGAGGCGCTCTCGCTCATCACCGAGCACGGCGACGAGGCGAAGTTCATCGCCGGCGGCATGTCGCTCATCCCGCTGATGAAGCTCCGGCTCGCCACCCCCACCGTGGTCGTCGACGTCGGCCGGTTGCGCGATCTCTCCTACGTGCGCGTCGACGGCGACACCGTCGCGATCGGTGCCCTCACCCGCCACCGCGATCTCGAGACCGACGCCACGCTGGCCGAGAGTTGCGGGGTGCTGCAGGCCGTCGCTGCGCAGGTCGGCGACAACCAGGTGCGCCACCGCGGCACGATCGGCGGCTCGGTCGCCCACGGCGATCCCGCCTCCGACCTGCCCGCGGCGTTGCTCGCGCTCGACGCCGACTTCGTCGTCAGAGGCCCCGGGGGCCGGCGCACGATCCCGTCCGGGCAGTTCTTCCGGGGCTTCCTCGAGACCGCGCTCGCGCCCGACGAGCTGCTCGAAGAGATCCGCGTGCCCGTCACGGGGCGCAACGGCTTCTCGTACCAGAAGTTCAATCGCCGGGCCCAGGATTGGGCGATCGTCGGCGCCCTCGCGGTCACCGCGCACGGTTCGACGCGCGTGGGCCTCGTGAACATGGGTTCCACACCGCTCCGCGCGACGGCGGTCGAGGCCGCGCTCGCGGGTGGGGCGTCGGCGGCGGACGCGGCCCAGCAGGCCGACGCCGGCACCGAGCCGTCCTCCGACCTCAACGCGTCCGTCGAGTACCGCCGCCACCTGGCCCGGGTGCTCACGAGGCGGGCCCTCGAGGCAACCGCCTGACGATCGCGGGGGCGCTGCTCGCGGCCGGGCAGGGCTCGCGCTACGGCACCCGCCCGAAGCTCACGGCCGAGCTCGCGGGCCGGACCGTGGTCGCCCGCGCGCTCGACGCGCTCCGGGCATCCGGTCTCGCTCCCATCGTGCTCGTGGTCGGGCGCGAGGCCGAGTCGGTGCAGGCGGCCGCGCTCGGCGCCGACCCGCCACCTCCCCGCGTCACGGTGGTCCGGAACGACCGCTGGGCGAGCGGGATCGCGTCGAGCCTGCGCGCGGCCGTCGGCGTGCTGGAGGCGCGGTCGGAGGTCGACGCGCTGATCGTCGGCCTCGGCGACCAACCCCTCGTCGGGCCGGAGGCGTATCGGCGCCTCGCCGACGCGTACGATTCCGGCGCGCGCCTCGCCGTCGCGACGTACGCGACGGTTCGGGCCAACCCGGTTCTGATCGCCAGGGACCACTGGAACGAAGCCCTCGGGCTCGAGGGCGACGAAGGGGCACGGGTGCTGATGAGGCACCATCCCGTCGTCGAGGTGCCGTGCGACGGCACCGGCGAGCCCACCGACGTCGACACCGAAGCAGACCTCGCCGCCCTGGAGGCCGCATGGAGATCACCGACCGATTCCGAGTGAGCACGCCGATCGACCAGACGTGGAAGGTGCTCCTCGACATCGAGCGCATCGCTCCCTGCCTGCCCGGCGCCCAGCTCGAGGAGATCCACGGCGACGAGTTCCGCGGCGTGGTGAAGGTGAAGGTCGGGCCGATCACCGCGCAGTACAAGGGCACGGCACGGTTGGCCGAGGTCGACGAGGCCGCGCGCCGCATCGTGATCGACGCGTCGGGGCGCGACACGCGTGGGCAGGGCAACGCGAGCGCCAAGATCCTCGTCACGATGAGCGGTGACGATTCCGGCACCGACGTGTCGGTCCACACCGACCTCTCGATCACCGGCAAGGTCGCCCAGTTCGGGCGGGGCGTGCTCGCCGACGTGTCGGCGAAGCTGCTCGGGCAGTTCGTCGAGCGCCTCGAGGCCGACGTGCTGACCGGCGATCACGCGCCCGTCGGCGAGCCGGCCGTGCCGGCTTCTCCGGCCCCGGCCGAGTCGCCGGCACCCACCTCCAACGGCGCCGCACCCTCCGCGACCACCACTGCGGCCCCGGCTCCCGCCACGGCGCAGGTCGACGGTCCGCGGCGCATCGTCGGCCCCGACGTCGAGCCCGTCGACCTGCTCGCCACCGCCGGAGCGCCGGTCGGTCGCCGCCTCGTGCCGGTCGTCGTCGGCGCCGTCGTCGCGTTCCTCCTCTTCCGTTGGCTGCGCCGTCGCCGCTGACCGCCGTCACGACGACGTCCCTGCTACGGCGCGCGCATCCCATGCGAGGCGAACGTCGGACCAGGAGGGGTTCGGAGGCGGCGGCATGAGGGGCGGTCCGCCCGGGAGGGGGGCCGGACCCCTAGGATCGAACCCGTGTTCGACCAGCCGACGTCCGACCGCCAGGTGCCCGACCGACCGGTGCCCGACCGACCGGTCCTCGGCATCGACCCGGGCCTGTCGCGCTGCGGGTACGGGGCGGTGGCCCGCAGCGGCGCCCGCTTCGAGGCCGTGGCCTACGGGGTCCTTCGCACCGACCCGAAGGCGCCGCTCCCGACCCGGTTGGCGACGCTCGAAGCCGATCTCGAGGCCCTGGTCGCGGAGATCCGGCCCGGGGCCGTCGCCGTCGAGCGGGTGCTCTTCCAGGTGAACGCGCGCACGGCGATCTCGGTCGGGCAGGCGAGCGGCCTGGCACTGGCGGTCGCGGCGCGGGCCGGGGTGCCGGTCGTGCAGTACAGCCCGAACGAGGTGAAGCTCGCCGTCACCGGGGACGGCGCCGCCGACAAGGCTGCGGTGCAGATGATGGTCACCAAGCTCCTCGATCTGCCGCGGGCACCGCAACCGCCCGACGCCGCCGACGCGCTCGCGTTGGCGCTGTGCCATTCGTGGCGCGCCCGGGTCGAGCGTGAGCTCCCGACGACCGATCCCGCGGAGCCGACGCGCTTGCAGGCGGCCATCAACCTCGCGCTCGCCAAGGACCCACGATGATCGGCTCGCTGCGCGGCACCGTGCTCGAGCGCACGGCGTCGGGCGAGGTGCTCGTGGAGGTCGGTGGCGTCGGGTACCGCGCGTCGGTGCCCACCGGCACGCTCGTGAAGATGCAGCCGGGCGAACCTGCGTTCCTGTTCACGCACCTGCACGTGCGCGAAGACGCGATGGTGCTCTTCGGCTTCCTCACCCGCGACGAGCGCGACACGTTCGAGGCGTTGCTCGTCGCGTCGGGCGTCGGCCCGAAGCTGGCGCTCGCGATCCTCGGCGTCCACTCGCCCAACGCGTTGCGCCGCGCGCTCGCCCAGGACGACCTCGACGCGCTCGTCCTCGTGCCCGGGGTGGGGAAGCGCACCGCGCAGCGTCTCCTCGTCGACCTGAAGGCGCGACTGTCGATGCCCGACGTCGACCTCGGTGAGCAGACCGGCCCCCTCACCGGCCGGGCCGAGGTACGCGAGGCGTTGAACGGTCTCGGCTACTCCGCCGACGAAGTGCGCGACGTGCTCGCCAACCTCGAAGGCGACGACGACGCCCCGGTCGAGGTCATGCTGCGCGTCGCGTTGCGGCAACTGAGGCCGAGCCGTGCGTGACGAGCTGCTCGAGCCCGCGGCCACGCCGGTCGAGGCGGCCGAGGAGACCACACTCCGTCCCCGCAGGCTCTCCGACTTCGTCGGTCAGGCCGCGCTCAAGGAGCACCTCGACATCATGCTCGGCGCCGCGAAGGCGCGGGGGCAGGCCGTCGACCACCTGCTCCTCGCCGGGCCGCCGGGGTTGGGCAAGACCTCGCTCGCGGGGATCGTCGCGGTCGAGATGGGCGCGCGCATGCAGCCGACGTCGGGGCCCGCGCTCGAACGGGCCGGCGACCTCGCCGCGATCCTCAGCAACCTCGACGACGGCGACGTGCTCTTCATCGACGAGGTGCACCGGCTTCCGCGTGCGGTCGAAGAGGTGTTGTATCCGGCGATGGAGGACTTCCAGCTCGACATCGTCGTCGGCAAGGGTCCGACGGCGCGCTCGATCCGGCTTCCGCTTCCGCGCTTCACCCTCGTGGGCGCGACGACGCGCACCGGTCTCATCACCGGGCCGTTGCGCGACCGCTTCGGCTTCGTCGCCCGCCTCGACTACTACACCAGCGACGACCTCGCGACGATCCTGCGCCGCTCGGCGACGATCCTCGGCGTGCCCCTCGAGCCCGAAGGCGCGGCCGAGATCGCGTCGCGCTCGCGCGGGACCCCGCGCATCGCGAACCGCCTCCTGCGCCGCGTGCGCGACTACGCGGAGGTGCGCGGCGACGGCACCGTGAACGTCACGACCGCGCGCGACGCGCTCGCGCTGTTCGAGGTCGACGCGCTCGGCCTCGACAAGGTCGACCGCGCGGTGCTCTCGGCGTTGTGCCGCACGTTCGCCGGCCAACCCGTGGGCCTCTCGACCCTGGCGATCGCGGTGGGGGAGCAGCCCGAGACCGTCGAAGACGTGTACGAGCCCTTCCTCCTCCAGTGCGGCCTGCTCCAGCGCACCCCGCGCGGCCGCGTCGCGACGGCGGCGGCGTACGCGCATCTCGGCCTGGAGAACCCCGGGTTGCCGACCTCCCGCCTTGCC
Source organism: Actinomycetota bacterium (assembly GCA_036787815.1). GTDB lineage: Bacteria > Actinomycetota > Acidimicrobiia > IMCC26256 > PALSA-610 > DATBAK01. Next base: position 2,327 of record DAIQOP010000139.1, on the reverse strand, counting down.
GGTGAGACTCCCGGACTGTTCGAACCACCAGGTTCCTGAGCCCTGAGCACGGAGTCCCCCATGACCGAGAACGAGCCGTCGGCACCCTCGCCGGTCACCGAAGAGCAGCACGGTCGTGTGCTCGTCGCCACGATCGCCAACGGGAAGGCGAACGCGCTCTCCTACGCCGTGCTCGACGCGATCGGCGCGGCGCTCGACAAGGTGGAGCAGTCGGAGGCGAACGACGACGGTCCGGGCGCCCTGCTCATCACCGCGACGCCGGGGATGCTCTCGGGTGGTTTCGACCTCGCGGTCATGAAGTCCGGGCCGCGTGAGGCGGGCCAACTCGTGACCGCGGGCGGCGCGTTGTTCACGCGGTGCTTCGCGTCACCGGTGCCCGTGGTGGTGGCGTGCACCGGCCATGCGATCGCGGCCGGTGCGCTGTTGCTGCTCGGTGCCGACTACCGGGTGGGAGCGCTCGGTGCCTTCCGCATCGGATTGATCGAGACCCAGATCGGCATGGTCCTGCCTCGCTGGGCGGTCGAGCTCAGCGAAGAGCGCCTGAGCCGGCGTCACTTCCAGCAGGCCACGGTCGCGGCGCGCATCTACGACCCCGACGGCGCGGTCGACGCAGGCTTCCTCGACGTCGCCGTTCCGCCCGAGCGGGTGCTCGAGGAGGCGCTAATCGAGGCGGAGCGGCTGGCCGCCCTGCCCCGTGCCGCGTACGCCGGTCAGGTGAAGATGAACCGCGGTGCGCGCCTCGCCCGGCTCGAAGCCGCAGTGGCCGCCGACCGGGACCTGGTCTTCGAAGTTCCCTCGTGAGCCCGACACCACGGAGCGCGATCGAGCGGGGCTGCCCCGGGACCGCCGGACGAAGGCGCTAGGCTCCCTCCGCTCTCAACTGAGCTGTTTCCGCCTTCGAAGTCGGTGATTTCCGCACTGTGGCTGCCTATCTGTATCTCGGCTTCGTCATCGTGGCATGCGTCATGTTGTTCCTGGTGCTGCCGCGGCGCCGCATCCGTGCCGTCGAGGCACTTCAATCGCAGCTCCGGGAGGGCGACGAGATCATGACGACCGGTGGGCTCTTCGGCCGGATCACCCGGCTCGAGCAGGACACCTTCGAGCTCGAGATCGCCCCCGGAACCGTGGTGCGTTTCGCGCGAGGCGCGGTGGGCCGCCGGATCGGCGATTCATCCACGCCCGACACTACGTCGGCCGACGAAACGACCGACTGAGAACCCGTGCGCCGTCAATTCTGGCTTCTCGCAGTCACCGTGGTGTTGGTGTTCCTCGCGTTCTTCGCGACGCTGGCCGGCAACAGCCGCCCGCAGCTCGGACTCGATCTGCAGGGCGGCATCTCGGTCGTGCTGTTCCCGGTGAAGGGCTCCGACCTGTCGACCCTGAACACGGCGGTGCAGATCATCACCAACCGGGTCGACGCCCTGGGCGTCGCGGAACCCGAGGTGAACCGCCAGGGCAACACGATCGTGATCAACCTGCCGGGTGCGAAGAACCGCCAGCAGGCCCTGTCGCTCGTCGGCCGCACCGCGGAGCTGCAGTTCCGCGAGGTCACGCAGTTCGTCCCCTACACCGCGACCGCGGGCACCCCCACGACCACCGCCAAGGGCACCACCACCACGACGGCCAAGGGGGGTTCGACCACCACCCTGAAGGGTGCGCCCACGACGACGGCCAAGCCGACCTCGACGACGGCTCCCACGTCGACGACCGCGAAGAAGGGTGCGCTCGGCACCCGGCTCCACCTCCAGCCCGTCGTCGCGACCCGCCCCCTCGCCGCCGGCGCGACCACCACGGCCGCGCCCGCCACCGGTGCCCCGACGACGACCCGGCCCCCGGGTGCCACGACCACCGCGAAAGCCGGCTCCACAACGACGACGAGCACCACGATCGCACCGGGCACCACGTGCCGGTCGTTCCTCACGAAGCCGGGGCAGTTCAAGCCGAACCTGCCGGCGGTGCTGCCCTACAAGAGCTCGAAGTCGAAGAAGGTCGACCCGCAGCAGGGCTGCTACTTCGTCGGGCCGACCCTGCTCACCGGGCGTCGCGTGAGCACGGCGAAGGCGCAGTACGACTCCAGCCAGGGTTGGGTCGTCAACGTCACGTTCAAGGGCAACGACTTCGCCAACACCATCGGTGCGAACTACGTGGGCAAGCAGGTCGCGATCGTGCTCGACGGCGTCGTGCAGTCCGCGCCCAAGATCAACAGCGGCATCACCGGCCGGAACGTGCAGATCAGCGGCACGTTCACGTCGGGTGAAGCGAAGGACCTGGCGCTGGTGTTGAAGTACGGGTCGCTGCCCGTGCAGTTCGACCAGAAGCAGCAGACC
>DAIQOP010000138.1:0-9985 GCA_036787815.1 Actinomycetota bacterium | reverse complement strand
TGTGCGGCAAGACCGCGCTCGACGATGTCGAGGTTCGGTGCGCGCCCGTCGCCGTGGGACCGACGATCGCGGCGTCGACGTTGCGCGCGCTTCCCGGTCGGCTCGGCGACGCGCAGGCGTTGTTCGATGTCACCGGGGGGTTGCACGCGGCCGCGACCTTCGCCGTCGACGGCACGCTCCTCTCCTTGCGCGAAGACGTCGGTCGCCATAACGCGCTCGACAAGCTGGTCGGCGAGGCACTCCTCGCCCGGCGACTCCCGCTGGCGGAGCAGATCTTGATGGTGTCGGGTCGGCTCAGCTTCGAGCTGGTGCAGAAGGCCGCGATCGCCGGTCTGCCGGTGCTGTGCGCGGTGTCGGCCCCGTCGAGCCTCGCGGTGAAGGCCGCCGACCGGTTCGGCCAGACCCTCGTGGGGTTCCTGCGCGACGACCGCTTCAACGTGTACTCGCACGCCGAACGCGTTGCCGTCGATCTCTAGATCTAGTGCCGGGCGTGCGAGACTCCCGAACCGTGGATCCCGCCGAGCTCATCGCCATCTTCGAACGCGTCGCGACCGACATCGGCTCGGCCGTGAAGGCAATGACGCCCGAAGCGCGGCGTGGACGTACCGAACGGGCCGGCCAGTACTCGCTCGATCTCGTCGCCGACGCGGCCGCGCTCGAGACGCTGAAGGGCCTCCCCGCGACGATCGTGAGCGAGGAGTCGGGCATCTCCGGTGGATCCCCCGGTCTCGCGATCGTGCTCGATCCGGTCGACGGCTCCACGAACTGCGCGCACGACCTCGCCTACTGGGCGACGTCGCTGTGCGCGCTCGACGGCGACGGCATGCTCGCCGCGCTCGTCGTGAACCACGCCACGGGCGAGTCGTTCACGGCAACACGCGGTGGCGGTGCGTTCCGCGACGGTCAACGGTTGCAGTCGTCGCCCGTCCGCAAGGTTGAAGACGCGATGGTCGGGCTCTCGGGCTGGCCGGCACGGTTGCTGCCCTGGCAGCAGTACCGGGCCCTCGGTTGCGCGTCGCTCGCCCTGTGCAGCCTCGCCGCCGGCGGACTCGACGGCTACATCGACGGTGGCGCGTGGCACGCGCCGTGGGACTATCTGGGCGGGCTGTTGCTCTGTCGCGAAGCGGGTGCGAGCGTCGTCGACGTCGACGGCCAGGAGCTCGTGACGCCTGCACTCTCGGCCCGCCGCCAGCTGCTCGGCGCGGGTACCGCGGAGCTCCTTGCGGGCCTGCGCAGCTCGGCCGGGCGCCGATGAACGCGCGCGATCTCGACCGGTTGCTCGCGGTCGCGCTCGACGCGGCGCACATCGGTGGCGCGATCGTCACCGAGGAGTTCGGTGCGCCACGCGAAGTGCGTGAGAAGGCGCCGGGCGATTGGGTCAGCGCGGCCGACCTGCGCAGCGAGGAAGCGGTGCGCAACGCGTTGCTCACCGCGATGCCCGACATCCCCGTGTTCGGCGAGGAGGGTGGGGGAGAACGCGCCGCCCTCGGCTGGCTCGTCGACCCGCTCGACGGCACCGCGAACTTCCTTCGCGGGCTCGAAGCGGTCGGTGTGTCGATCGGCCTCGTCTCCGACGACGTGCCGATCGTCGGTGTCGTCGACGCACCGCTGCTCGGCCGCACCTACTCGGCGCGCCTCGGTGGCGGAGCGTTCCTCGACGACGCGCCCATCCGGGTGAGCGAGCGCGCGCCCGCGCAGGCGATCTGCGCGACCGGCTTCCCGTTCCGCCGCAAGCACCTGATCGACGGTTACCTCGCGGTGTTCGCCGCCGCGATGCATTCGCTCGAGGACCTGCGGCGGATCGGTGGTGCGAGCCTCGACCTGTCGTGGACGGCGGGTGGCGTGTTCGACGGGTACTTCGAGTTGGCTCTCGGTCCGTGGGACGTGGCTGCGGGCGGCCTCATCGTCCGGGAGGCCGGCGGCGTGGTCACCGACTGGGTCGGTGACGACACGCAATGGCTGGCCAGCGGCAACATCGTGGCGGCCTCGCCGGTCGTCCACGAGTTCCTCCTGGAGCTGATCGCGAATAATTCATTTGACCCGCCCGATATGGAATGATGAGATCGACCCGGCGGCCAGGGCCCTCGGGTGACCAGCCACCAGGATCTCCCAGCAACCGAGCCCGGAAAGGCAAGCCCACGATGCAGCCCGAGTACGCGCAGCGCCATCTGGTTGCCCGTGCCGGGTTCTCGCGCGTCTCGGCTGCGGCCTTCCCGGTGTGCGCCATGGGCACTGCGTCGTGGTCGAACGTGAACACGCTCGACATCTCGACCGGTAAGCCCGGAGCGCCCCGGCCGCCCTCGGTGTCACTGCCGTAGCAACCGCTACCGCAAGACTTCGATCAGGCCGCCGGGGCAACCCGGCGGCCTTTCTTGTTCTTCCCGCCCGTACCGACCACCGCCGACCGACCGACCGCAACCAACTCGACCCGCACGACACGACACTCACCCACGAACACAGGAGATGCGGCGATGTTCGCCCTACACGCCCTCCAGACGGGGACCGGTGACCCTCTCGGGCAGCCGGCCTGGCAGGCGCTCGCTCGGTGCAGCAACGGCACCGGGTCCATGCTCGAGCTGTTCTTCTCGGAGCAGATCGACGACATCAACTCGGCGAAGGCGTTCTGCCTCGAGTGCCCGGTGCGAGAGCCGTGCCTCGAGGGAGCCGTCGCGCGGCGCGAGCCGTGGGGCGTCTGGGGTGGCCAGCTCTTCCTCAACGGGAAGGTCCTGCCCCAGAAGCGCAAGCGGGGGCGGCCACCGAAGGTCCGCCCCGAGGCGCTCGCCGACGTCGGCCTCGACAGGAACGACGCACCGACCGCCCAGACGGCCTGACCCGCCGGCCGCCTGAGGCCGACCCAACACGCGGCGGGCCGGGACAACGAGGCCGGGCTGCACCCCCCGGCAGCCTGAGTCAGCGAGTCCCGGCCCGCACGCGGTCCATCGAAAGGGCGAGCGCTCCTGCGAGCGCTCGCCCTTCTTCGCGCCACAATGTCGGCTGTGAGCGACGAGCAGAAGCCGGTGATCCTCGTGTCGGCATGCCTGCTCGGCACGTGCTGCAACCACGAGGGCCGGGCCTCGGTGCGCCCGCGTGTGCAGCGGCTGTCGGGCTCGGCGCGGCTCGTGCCCATTTGTCCCGAGGTGGTCGGCGGTCTCACCACCCCGCGAACCGGTGCCGAGCTCGTCGGTGGCGACGGTGCCGACGTGCTCGCCGGCTCGGCCCGGGTCCGCACCCACGCGGGCGACGACGTGACCGACGCGTACCTGCGCGGCGCGGCCGCGGCGGTCGAGTTGGCACGCGCGGTCGGAGCCACTCGGGCGGTGCTCAAGGCGCGTAGCCCGTCGTGCGGTTCGGCGCAGGTCTACGACGGCACGTTCTCCCGGACGCTGCGCACCGGCGCGGGCGTCACCGCCGCCGCGTTACGCGCTGCCGGCATCGAGGTCGAGTCCGACGAAGACGTCGCGGCGCCCTGATCGCGCGTTCGCTCGGCCTTCCGTACGTCCGAGAGGGACCCAGGGCCGACCGAACGCGGCCGAGCCTCGGGCAATCGCCGGTGTTCGGTGCGGCCGGTACCCTTGCAACCCTGGCTGGGGCGCTTAGCTCAGTCGGGAGAGCGCCTGCCTTACAAGCAGGAGGTCGTGGGTTCGAGCCCCGCAGCGCCCACCATTCGACCTCTCAGCGTTCTCTCGCCGCGGTCTGCTGAGCGGCCACGCCTTGTGGCCGGCGCCGGTGCCGTCGTACTGTGGGCGGACGTCGAGCGGGGGATGTGGGGACATGCGCCAAGGGCGACAGTGGTTGCGCGGTGTGGTGGCCGCGGTGGCGACGGTGGCGATCGGCGTGGGCGCAGTACCCGCGGCCGCGCACGCGAGCGGTGGGCCCACGATCGTGGTGACGCCGAGCACCGGGCTCGTCACCGGCCAGACGGTGCACGTCAAGGGGTCCGGGTTCCCGGCGAGCAGCGACGTCGTGGGACTGGAATGTTCCAGGGGCGCGACGGATCCGCTCGGCTGCGACTTCGACAACGTGGTGTTCGTGATCTCCGATGCCCAGGGCAACGTCAAGACGCCGTTCGTCATGCAGCGCACCCTGAACGCGATCGGTGGCTATCAAGACTGCGCGCCGTCGGCGTGCGAGCTGCTCTTCGCTCCCGCGAGCGACTTCTCGGCGCAGGCAACCGCACGCGTGAAGTTCGATGCGAGCGTCCCGCTACCGCCGACCACGGCCACGGTGACGCCCGCGACGAATCTCGCCGATGGCCAGGAGCTCAAGGTGAAGGCCACGGGCTTCACCGCCCACCCCGTCGTCACCGTGACGGAGTGTGTCGTCGCGCAGTTCTCGTGCGGACCGTCGGTTGATGCCCTCACACGCGCCGACGGCAGCCTGAGCACGAAGTTCGCCGCGCGCCGCGTGCTGGTCGACGGTTCGGGTACGCGGATCGATTGCGCGGCGACCGCCGGCAGCTGCGAGATCCTCGTCGTCGACTCGGCGAACGTCGATTACCGGGCGACGACGCCGCTCGAGTTCGATCCGACCTTGCCGCCACCGCCTCCGCCGACCCTCACCGTGCGTCCGAGCACGAACCTGCCGTTCTACGCACGGGTCACGATGCGGGGGAAGCACTGGGAGCCCGGTGACTTCGTGCTCGTGATGGAGTGCCAGACCAAGGCGTCGTTCGCGTGCGCCCCCATCGACTTCGTGCAGGCGGACGGCAACGGCGTGATCCAGGCGCAGCCGATGCTGCAGCGGGAGCTCGTCGACGGGTTCAATCCGGGCGCCCCACCCATCGACTGCGCGGCGCCTCACGCGGGATGTGCGTTGATCGCGGAGAGCGGTACCGACGGCAGCGTGGTGACGGTGCCGGTGAAGTTCGATCCGAACGCGCCGATCCCGCCCGCGCCGTCGGCGAAGGTGAAACCCGCCGGCCCGTACCACGACCAGCAGGTGGTCACCGTCACGGGCAAGAACTTCGCACCGCGGGCGGCGTTCAGTGTCAGCGAATGCGCCACTTCCGCCGGGAGCGAAGGCTGCCTCATCGAGGGTGGCGCTGGGTTCACGAGCGCGACCGGCGCGGCGTCGACGCAGTTCCAGCTCTTCAGCGCCCTCGACCCGCTCGACCCCACGACCGACTGCACGAACGCAGGCGTGACGTGCTTCCTCGAGGTGTCGAGCGAAGGCGGAGCGCTCGCCGACGTGCCCCTCACCTTCGCCGGCGCGGCGAAGGCCGCGTCGGTGGACGCGCGGTCGCACGGTCGGTTCGTTCGGGTCGCGACGCCGGGTCGAGGCGGTTGGGCCACGCCGAGCGGGTCGTCGTGCCTCGCGGTGCCCGCCATCGCTCGCGCGATGCGCGCGGCCGCGGTGCGACCGTTCAGCGCCGAGCGCGCGTGCGCCATGCTCCGAACGGCGGCACGCGACGCGCGCGTCAGCCGGTTCGGATCGCGAAGGTGATGGCGACCGGGACGACGACCCACGCGACGACGAGCAGGATGACGGCGTAGGTCGCGAACTGGCGGCTCTGATCCTTCGGCGGATGACCGGCCGACCCGATCGTCTCCCACAGCGCGTGCAGCGGTTGGTCGAGGGCGATGCGTGTGCGGCGCCGGGCGATCGCCGCGGCCTTGAGGATGCACCAGAACGCGCCGAGCGCGAGCGCCGCGAACACGCCCGCGACGGTGAAGAGCAGCAACCGGTTGTGCGCGGCCTGCACCAACAGCGCCTGTAGCGCCGAGGCGACCCCCGAGAGTGCTGCGCCACCGAGCAGGAACGTCGGCACGCCGAGCGACGACCGTTGGAAGTCGGGAGCGAGGCGCTCCACCTGCACGCGCGCGAGCCGCAACATGGCGAACTCGGGAGACCCCTTCGGGCTGTTCGCCCAGCGGCGTGCGTACAGCCTGCGGATCTGGGTGACGACCGACTTCTGGTAGTCGCGCACGATGAGCCGGATCAGCATCTGCACGAGGTAGGACGCGACGGGTTCGAGCGGGCCGGCGTTGAGGTTCGACGGTGCTCGCGCCGCGTTGCGATCGAACACCTCGAGGGCCCGCATCGTGGTGCGGTGGGCCTCTTCGAACCGGTCCGGGTACTGCAGGGGTGCGATCGTCGAGAGCTGGTCGAGCATCTCCGACTCGACCTTGCCCTTGGCCCCGAACTGCTCGAGGATCGCGTCGGCCCGTTGGTCGTCGTCGGTGCGGATGAGATCGAGGGTCGCGAGCCGTTCGGAGAGCTCGTCGAGCAGCAGATGCTTGCCCTTCGCGGGCTCGTCGGGGCTCTCGGCGCCGTCGGGTCCGGTCGCCGCTGGGGTGTCGCCGCCGTCGGGCACGGCGGAACGGTACCGGGTCGGCCGCAGACGGTCCGGGAGCGTCCCGATGCCGCCGGGCCCGCCATTCGGTACAGTTCCGGTTGCGAGCGGGCCGAACTGGTTGGCCAGCCGTGCTGAGAAACGAGTATCCGTGGCACAAGGCACCGTCAAGTTCTTCAATGCAGAAAAGGGTTTCGGCTTCATCTCGCGCGAGCAGGGTGATGACGTCTTCGTTCACTTCTCCAACATCCAGGGCGATGGCTACAAGAGCCTGGACGAGGGCCAGCGCGTCGAGTTCGACGTCGCGCCGGGTCGCAAGGGCGAAGAAGCTCAGAACGTCCGCGTCATCTGAGATCGATCTCGTCGCAAAGGAGCCACCGGCGCACTGCGCCGGTGGCTCCTTTCGCGTCCGGGCGCGGTCGGCTCAGCGGGTGAACGCTTCGAGGCTGTGCAGGAGCAGCGCGTGGAGTGCGGGGCTCGGGGTCTTCGCCCAGACCAGCGCGAGCACGGCGAGCGTGTCGACGTCGGCGACCTTCAGGATCGCCAGCCGGCCGTGGTCGTTCACTGCGGTGGACTCGCTGAGGACGGCGACGCCGAGGCCGCGGGCGGCCAGATCGGCGACGGCTCGGGGCGCGCTGGCTTGCAGCGCGATGTCGGGACGAATACCCCGGGCCGCGCACGCGCGGTCGAAGACCGCGCGGATCCCGGTGCCTTCCGGGAGGCACACGATGGGGTAACGGGTGACGTCGGCGAGGGTCGGCCGCCGCCGCTTCGCCAACGGATGGCCGATCGGCACGGCCGCAACGAGTCGTTCGCGCACGATCGGGAGCGCATCGAGGCCGGCGGGCGGTGTGTCGGCGGCGCCGATGAGGGCAAGGTCGGTCGTGCCCGCGCGCACGCTGTCGACCAGGCGGTCGGAGTTGTCCTCGAAGAGCGCGATCGCCACGCCGGGGTGCGCAGCGTGGAACGCGGCGAGCGCATCGAACAGCGGTGCGACGGTGCACGCGGTGACCATGCCGACCACGAGGCGACCGCGGATCACGCCGGTCACGTCGTCGACCGCGTCGCGCACGGCGGCGACGGACGCGAGCGCGACCCGTGCGTGCTCGAGCGCGGCGACTCCCGCGGTGGTGAGGGTGGCGACGCGGCCCGACCGATCGATGAGCGTCGCGCCGAGCTCGTGCTCGAGTTGCCGGATCTGCGCGCTCACCCCCGATTGGCTGATGTGGACCCGTTCGGCCGCGCGGGTGAAGTTGGCTTCCTCGGCCACCGCGACGAAGTACTCGAGCTGTCTGAGTTCCATATGTAGAGATTCTAGTTCTCAGTAGAACCATCTGTTGGACTTCTGATCTGGAGAAGCGCAGGCTGAGGGCGTGGACACTCGAACTCGAACGGAAGGACTCCCAGTGCCGGAGCGCGAGAAGGCCCTGAAGCCCGAAGACCTCACCCGGTTGTTCGTCGAACGCGCGAATGCCGGCGACGCCGCCGGCATCGCCGCGCTCTACGAAGAGCAGGCGGTGATGGCGTACCCGCCGGGTGCCCAGACGGTGGGTCGCGACGCGATCCGCGAGCTGTGGGAGAAGGTGCTGGCCCACGCCCCGCACTTCGAGCAGGAGACGGCGCTGCCGACGTTGATCAGCGACGACATCGCGCTCACCTCCACGGCGCCGAGAGACGACGCCGGTGCCCGCGCGCAGGTCGCGCGCCGGCAACCCGACGGCACGTGGCTGCGCCTGCTCGACCAACCGGAGTTCGTCGCGACGCCTGCTCCCCGAGAAGGGTGAGCGCCTACCGACGCGCGTGCTCGAGCAACTCGACCCACCGATCCGCCGCCGCTGCCGCGTCGCCGTCGCGCGCGGCGAGGATGCCGTCGGGCCCGCCGGCTGTCTCCTCGCCGTCGGCGAAGGTCACGCACAGGGTCACGTCGAGATCCAACAGATCGCGCTCGAGGGCCGCGTGCGCGCCGGGGAAGCGCTCGGTCAGGCGGCGCTGGATCTCCACGAGGAGCTCCGCGTGTGCGCGATCGACGCGCGCCCTCTCCACCGGGTCGCAGAATGCCAGTGCCCGGGCCACGGACGAGTCGTCCTCTCCGTAGGTGCGGAGGATCTCGACGAGCGACGGGTCGGCGAGGTACGCGGCCGCCTCGAAGATCCACGTCGGCACCTCTCCAGATTCGAGCAGGCTGAGCACGAGCGGAAGCGTGCGCGCGGGCATCGTTCGTCGCCCCGAACGCGTAGGCGATCGAAACCTGGACGTCGGGGTCGGTCTCCTCGCGGGCCAGGTCGAGGAGCGCGACGACGGTCGCCTCCCGTGGCGGTCCGAATTCCTCGCATACGACGCGAAGCAGGGCGCAGGCGGTCGCCCGCACCGCCGGATCGGGCGACGAGAGCTTGCTGAGTGCCGTCTCGGCGGCCGGCGGGCCGCCTTCGGCGACGAAGCGGAGCCGCTGCCACGCGAGGTCGTCGTCGCCGGATTCGTCGGCCACACGCCACTCGTGCACGGCTGCTTCGAAGCGGCGTTCCATCTCTTCGGCGTCTACGCCAACATCGTCCACGCCGCCATGGTGCCCGACGACGGCACCCGTCGCCGACGACTTTCCGGCGGTGCAGCGAGGTCAGTCGACGGTGATCTGGGTGTACATCCCCGCGGCGTAGTGGCCGGGGAGGTTGCAGACGAGCTCGTAGCGGCCCGGTTGCAGGGTGAGGGTGACCCAACTCGATGCGCCGGGTGCGATGCCGTCACCCGACCCCGCACCACACGTGTGCGACGCCTCGCCGAGGGAGCCGGCTTCGTCGATCTTCCCGTCGCCGCCGACCACGCGCGTCCCGACGATCTGGGCACCGGCGAGGGGCAGGACGACGAGCTCGTGGTTGACGGTGCCCGCGTTCACCGCGAGGAACGACACGACGCCGTGGGGGACGGTCGAACGGTCCGCGGTGAGGCGCATCATGCCGCCGATGATCGACGCGTCCCGGTTCATCATCATCGGGCCGCCCATGTTCACCAAGGTGACGTCGACGACGCTGCCCGCGAGGTTGGGGCTTCGACACGTCGTGTCGACGAGGGACGCGCCGTGGCGGTGATCGAAACCGCCGCCGGCGGCCGCGATCGCGACGACCGAGATCGCGGTGAGTGCCATGACGGCGACGACTCCGAGCCAGACGCGCGTTCGGGGAGCGGGTGCGTTCACTTGCTTTGTCGCAACGTGTCGCGCCGGCGGACGTACTCGTCCTGCTCGATCTCTCCGCGCGCGAACCGCTCCGCGAGGATGCGCTCGGCGTCGTCGTGGGGCGCAGAGGGGGCAGGACCTCCGCCGGGGCCGTGCACTGCCGGACGGCGCAGGAGCGCGACGATCACGCCGATCACCGCGGCCCAGAACACGAACATCATCGCGGCCATCAGGATCCACTGACCCGGGGCCCATCCGTTGTCGTGAACTCGGTACATGGGCTTCGCTTCCTCTCGTCGTGGCGGAATCGTGACCGGGACGGGCCGGGCGACTCCTTCGTCCGAGCATCCCGGTTCGCGTCGTGAGCGGCCAGGGTCGAAGGTCACCCGAGTCCGGGAATATACCCCTAGGGGTATAAGTTGGTCGTTGGACAGCAAGCACGAGGAGCGCGCGATGCAGATTCCCGACAACGTCATCGACGATGTCCGTAAGCGATTGCGGCGAGCGGCGGGCCAGGTGCAGGC
>DAIQOP010000342.1:0-2728 GCA_036787815.1 Actinomycetota bacterium | reverse complement strand
CGCAGCGCGTCGGTGCGCGGGTCGTCGCGTGCGCCGACCACCGCGATCTCCACCGGCCGGCCGACGGAACGCTCGACGGCCTGGAGGAGCTCGCCGAACGCGACGGGGTGGCGGCCGACGAGCGGCACCATCGCGTCGAGCACCTCGGCGGCGATCGTTTCGTAGTGATGCTCGCCCGTGAGCGCGGCGAGCCGGAGCAGCGCGTGCGCGGCGAGTGAGTTCTCCGACGGCGTGGCGTTGTCCTCGTAGTCCTTGGGCCGCACGATGAGCGGGGGCGCGTCGATGCCGGTCGTGAAGAACCCGCCGCCGTCGTCGTCGTGGAAGAGGCGCAGCAGCTCGCCCGCGATGCGGGTGGCTTCGTCGAGCCACGAGGCGTCGTCGAGCTCCGCGAGCGTCACGAGTGCGCCGAGCAGCGCCGCGTAGTCGTCGGCGTAGGCGAGATGCCGGGCCCGACCCTGGCCGGCGAGGATCGGAGTGGTCTCCTGCCAGGAGCGCAGGAGGCGGCCGTCGTCGCGCTGCAGGTTCGCGAGCAGGAACTCGACGTTCTCGCGCGCGGCCGCGATCCATTCGGGCCGCTCGAAGGCGGCGCCGGCGTCGGCGAGCGCCCGGGCGGCGAGCGCGTTCCAGGCCAGGAGCACCTTGTCGTCGAGGCCGGGGCGCACCCGCCGGCTCCGGCGCTCGGCGAGCGCGGCGCGGGCCCGCTGCACGGCGGGGGGCGGCTCCTCGCTCCGGTCGACGACGTGCAGGATGTTCGCGCCCTCGAAGTTGCCGCCCTCGGTGACGCCGTAGTAGCGCACGACCTCGGCGGTGTCGTCGCCACAGACCTCGGCGATCTCCGCGAGCGACCACACCGAGAACCGGCCTTCGACGCCCTCGGAGTCGGCGTCTTCGGCCGACGCGAAGCCCCCACCGGGCCGGCGCAGATCGCGGAGCAGGTACGTGATCGTCTCCTCGACGATCCGCTGGTACCGGGGCTCGCGCGTGACGAGCCAACCCTGCGTGTACGCGCGCAGGAGCGACGCGTTGTCGTAGAGCATCTTCTCGAAGTGGGGGACGAGCCAGTAGCCGTCGGTGGAGTAGCGCGCGAACCCGCCGCCGAGCTGGTCGTAGATGCCGCCGGCCGCCATCGCGTCGAGGGTGACCGTGAGCATCTCGAGCGTGGCGAGCGAGGGCTCGATCACCGCCCGCCCGCAGAGGAACGCGAGGGTCATCGCGGGCGGGAACTTCGGCGCGCGGCCGAAGCCGCCGTACCCGGCGTCGAAGGTCGTCCGCAGTCCCTCGACCGCGGCGCGCAGGAGCGCGGTCGACGCGGTCGGGGCGCTTGCGTCGGAGGCGGTCGCCGGGGCGATCGAGCGGGTCAGAGCCTCGGAGATCTGGCCCGCGGCGTCGAGCACCTCTGCTCGGCGGTTGTCCCACGCGTCGGCCGCGGCCTCGAGCACGCGCGTGAACGAGGGCATGCCGTGGCGGTCGGTCGGGGGGAAGTAGGTGCCGGCGTAGAACGGCCGGCCGTCGGGCGTCAGCCAGACGCTCATCGGCCAACCGCCGGTCCCCGTCAGCGCCTGCACCGCCTGCATGTAGACGGCGTCGACGTCGGGGCGCTCCTCGCGGTCGACCTTCACGTTCACGAACAACCGGTTCATCAGCGCGGCGACGTCGGGATCCTCGAACGACTCGTGGGCCATCACGTGGCACCAGTGGCACGCGCTATACCCGACCGAGAGGAAGATCGGCCGGTCGAGCGCGTGTGCGGCGGCCGTTGCCTCGTCGCCCCACGGGTACCAGTCGACGGGATTGTCGGCGTGCTGGCGCAGGTACGGGCTCGACTCCGCCCCGAGGCGGTTCACCCGGCGCCCAACTGCTCGATCGCGGTGCCACGGGCCCACCGGTAGTCGGGCTTGCCCGAGGGAGAGCGCACGATCTGGTCGACCTGCACGATCGCGCGCGGCATCTTGTAACCGGCGACGTGGCTGTGCAGGTGCTCCTTGATCTCCGCGAGGCTCGGAGCGACGCCCGCGCGGGTCTGCACCACCGCGACGACCCGTTCACCGAACCGCGGGTCGGGGACGCCCACGACCACCGCGTCGAAGATGCCGTCGAGCGACTTCAGCGCCGATTCGACCTCCTCGGGGTACACCTTCTCGCCGCCCGTGTTGATCGACACCGAACCGCGGCCGAGCAACGTGATCGTGCCGTCGTCCTCGATCACCGCGTGGTCGCCCGGCACCGACCACCGCACACCGTCGACGACGGGGAAGGTCTTGGCCGACTTCTCCGGATCCTTGTAGTAGCCGAGCGGGATGTGGCCCCGGCGGGCGAGGAGCCCGACGACGCCGACCGGCAGCGGTTGCAGGTCGTCGCCGAGCACCGTGGTCTCCTCGTTCACCTGGAATCGTGGCGCGCTCGCGATCGGGCCGCCGGCCACCGTGACCGACTGGCCCTGCCCGCCCGTCTCCGATGCGCCGTAGCCGTCGACCACCAAGACGCCGGGCAGCCGCTCGACCAGCGCGCGCTTGAGCGCGGGCGAGAGGATGGCGCCGCCCGAGAGCAACACGCGGCAACACGACAGGTCGAGGTCGGTGATGTCGGGACGCGCGTCGGGCTCCAGCGCGTCGAGGAGCGGCCGCGCCGCCGACGCGTCACCCGCACCCCCCAACACCCGTGCAGGGTTTGCCTCTAGAGCGGGATGTTCCCGTGCCACCTCGGGCTTCGCCGCCGCTCCTTCCGCAAC
>DAIQOP010000137.1:0-10089 GCA_036787815.1 Actinomycetota bacterium | reverse complement strand
CCGAACCACACGATGAAGCTGGCCTTGTGCGCCTCGATGATCCACCCGGCCGGCGGGCCGACCACGAGCGCGGCGATGCCCGTGGCGAACACCCCGACGGTCGACGCGATCACCAGAGGACCGGCGAGCCGCAGGATGGGCGGCGGCGGGCCCTTCGCCGAGTACTCGGGAGCGCCTCGGTAGTAGCGCACGAATCGATGCGTCGTCGTGCCGATCTTCAGCACGACGATCGGCACGAGGAACATCGCGACGAACACGTGCGCCGACAGCAGGCGCGACACGCTCAGGATCGTGACTCCTTCGATGGCCAGGAGCACGAAGATCACCGCGCCCAGCGCGCCCGTGAGGCGCGAGTTGCCCTCGACGCCACCGGAGGGTCGCGCCACCGACTCCCCCACCCGCACCGGATGCTCCCGGCCCTCGACCCCGAGGCTCACGATCTCACCAGCTCCGTCTCGTCATGCAGCGACACCCGGCAACGAGGTGGGAGTCTCCTCCGACCCGGATGAGACGAAGATGATGACCGCTGCACCGTTCTCAGGTCGGGTTCAGCCCGCCCGACACGGGCGAAACCAGATTGGGCCTGCGGGGCGCGGATCGACAAGGCTCCGCGCCCGAGACCGACGAAGAGAAGCCCGACGAAGCAGGGAGTCACGAGCGATGACGAACGACGTGGTCGTGGTCGACCAGCCGGCGCCGAAGGTCCGGCGCATCACGATGAATCGACCGGAGAAGCGCAACAGCCTGACCCACCCGTTGCGCGGCGCGATCCTCGACACGCTCCGCGAGCACGACGCCGACCCCGACGTCTCGGTCACGATCATCCGCGGCGCGGGCTCCTCGTTCTCGGCCGGCTACGACCTCGGCGGCGGCAACGTCGGGCAGGAGATGCCGTACTACACGCCGGGCGGCGAAGGCGCGTGGCCGCGCCACGTCACCGAAGGGTGGATGAGCATCTGGGACCTGGCCAAGCCCGTGATCGCGCAGATTCACGGCTACTGCCTCGCAGGCGCGAGCGAGCTCGCGACCGGTTGCGACCTCGTGTACATGGCCGAGGACGCGGAGATGGGATACCCGGCCGTGCGCTTCGGTGTTCCCGACATGCACTTCCACCCGTGGTTCCTCGGCATGCGCAAGGCCATGGAGATGATGCTCACCGGCGATTCGATCACCGGGGTCGAGGCCGTCAAGCGCGGGTGGGCCAACGACGCGTTCCCCGCCGACGAGCTGGAGGAGCGCGTCCTCGACATCGCCCGGCGGATCGCGTTGATCCCGATCGAGTTGCTCCAGCTCAACAAGCGGGTCGTTCATCGTCAGATGGACGCGATGGGTCTGCGCGCCGGGATTCGCGCCGGCACGGAGCTCTGCGCGCTCGGCACGCACACGCAGACGATGCACGACTTCGTCGGCGCGGCGCGCGAGCGGGGCCTCACCAACGCACTCCAGGAGCGCGACGCGCCGTTCGGCGACTACCGCACCACCGCCCACGACTGAGTAGGCGGAACGCGGCCCTGATCCGCCGCGGCGGTACCGTGCTCTCGGTTCTTCTCCGACCTCGCCCCGTTTGCGGTCGAGGATCTGCACCGCCCGCGATCGAGCGGAAAGGACCGACGGATGATCGACGTCCTCGTCAAGAACCCGACACTCCTGCTCTTCGCGGTCGCCGGCACGGGCTTTCTCGTCGGGAGGGTTCGCGTACGCGGGTTCAGCCTCGGTGTGGCGGCGGTGCTCTTCGCGGGAATCGCGTTCGGCGCCGTCGACGGCCGCCTCGAGATCCCCGAGCCGGTCTGGACGCTCGGGCTCGCCGTGTTCGTGTACACGGTCGGCCTGGCCTCCGGCCCCGGGTTCGTCGCTGCGATCCGGCGACGCGGCATCAGCGCCAACGCCGCGTCGCTCGGCGGGATCGCCGCGGGGGCGGCCGTAGCGGTCGCGGCCGGGCACGTCTTGCTGGGGCTCGACGGCCCTACCGCGTCGGGGACCTTCGCGGGTGGGCTCACGAACACGCCCGCGCTCGCCGGCGTGCTCGAATACCTCCAACATCATCTCGGTGCGTCGCAGTTCGCGGCGTCGGGCAACGCGCCCGTCGTGGGCTACTCGCTCGCCTATCCGTTCGGTGTGCTCGTTCCCCTCGTCGCGACCTACTGGCTCTTCCACAGCCGGCGCGGCGGACCGAGCGTGAGCGACACGGAAGCCGCGGCGCGCGCGGCGGGCGAGCCGATCGTGTGCCGAACGGTACGTGTCACCACGCACGACCCCGCGTGCCTCGGGGCGTTGGTCGACAGCCATGGGCGCGCGATCACGTTCAGTCGCCTCAAGCACGACGGCGTCGTGCAGGTTGCGACGCCCGAGCTGGTTCCGGTCGCCGGCGATCTCTTGTCGGTGGTCGGCGCGGAGGAAGCCGTGCGGCGGTTCGTCTCCGAGGTGGGGGACGCGTCGGTGGAGCACCTCGCGCTCGACCACGAAGCGTTCGACACCCGGCGGATGTTCGTCTCCAGCCGCGCGGTGGCCGGCCGGTCGGTGGCTTCCCTCGACCTCGAGCGGTTCGGAGCGGTCGTCACGCGCGTCCGGCGCGGCGACGCCGACATGGTGGCGACGCCCGCGACGGTGCTCGAGCTGGGCGACCGTGTGCGGATCGTCGCTCCTGCTCGCACGATGCGTGAGGTCGCGAGCTTCTTCGGCGATTCGTACCGGGCGCTCAGCGAGGTCGACGTCATGACCTTCTCGCTCGGAATCGCGCTGGGGCTGCTCCTCGGGGCGGTGCACATTCCGTTCCCCGGACAGAGCTTCACGCTGGGTGCGGCCGGAGGCCCGCTCGTGGTCGGCCTGGTGCTCGGTGCGCGCGGCCGCACCGGACGGCTGGTCTGGCAGATGCCGTACTCGGCGAACCTCACGCTTCGGCAGCTCGGCATCGTGCTCTTCCTCGCCGGGGTCGGCACCCGCTCGGGCCAGGCCTTCGTGCACACGTTCTCGAGCGGCCACTGGCCCCCCGTGCTCGCCACCGCGCTCGCGGTGGCGGTCGCACCCGTCGTGGTGGTCGTCGCGGTGGGCAAGCTCGCGAACACGCCGACCCCGGTGCTCGCGGGGATGCTCGCCGGCATGTGCACGCAACCGGCGGTGCTCAGCTTCGCCTCCGAACAGGTCGCCGACGACGCCGCCGTCATGACCGGCTACGCGACGGTGTTCGCGTTCGCGATGGTCGCGAAGATCGTCATCGCCCAGGTACTCGTGGCAACGCTGCACTGAACAGACTTTCGGGGTGCTAGCAATGGCGGAGCCATCCACTCGACCCCCCGACGCCAGGAGGCGGAGATGCTGGTCATCAAGACCGTGAGTGGCGGAGAGATCCGCATCCCCTTCGAGGAAATCGCGAGCATCACCGAGATCGAGCCCGCCTCGGGCGCCGAACGCGAGCCACCACCGCACCCGTACCTGCACCGCGAAGGGGTCAACCGCTGTGCCGCGTGCTGGCGACCCCGCACGCACCCTGCGCACACCGACCAGGCCGTGCACAGCTGATCGGGCGAGCCGCTATCCGCCGACCTGGGAGCACCGGATCGCGTCGTTCACGTTGCGTTGGCACAACGCCGGGTTCAACGGTGCGAACAGGCCCCACGCGTTGCTCTCGCCGGGCACGACCCACGCGTGGAGCATCCACAGGTCGCTCCCGTTGAGCCAGACGTGCGGGCAACGACCGGGATCGCGCAAGCCTTCGGTCTCGAGCTGCCCCTGTGGTTCGAAGCAGAGCCCGAAGTGGCGATGCCAACGGTCGCCGGCACCGACGAACCCCGACGGCGGACGCACGCTCCGCACCCAATACGAGAACCCGACGAGGTGGAGCGTTCCCCCGCTCGTTCCGTAGAGGAGCATCGAGGGACGCGCGGGATCGAACGGCGCGTCGACGAGTCGCCAGTTCGTCCAGTGGATGCCGACACCCTGTGTGTAGAACGACGAACGGACGTAGCCCGCGCGCTGCGCCTCGGCGACCGTCCGCAACGAGCACGCCGCGCGGGCGGCCGCCCGGACCTGGGCATCGAACGCGGTCCGATCCCGGTCGGCGACCACCAACGGTGGCTCATTGCCGGCGTGATTGTGACCCGCGTCGGCGGTGGAGCCCGACAACGGCGTGGATTCCGTCGCGGCCAGTCGCGCCAGCGCAGGAAGGCCCGACGGCGCGCCCACCGTGATCGAGTGGGCCGGACACGTCAGCGTGTCGATGTCGGGAAGCGCGACCGGGCCGTGCGATCTCGCGTTCCACGCGATCGCACCCCCGATTACGACCGCGACGATCGCGACGGTAGCCGCGCTTCGGAGCAGCCGGCCCGGTCCGGTCACGCGTCTGCGCGCTACAGGCTGGAGCCGTGCATCGTGTCGCAGGCCCGCGTGTCGCCCGGCTTCACCTGGCCCGCCCCGACTCCTTCGAGCGCCGCGAACGGGCCGCAGGGGTTCGGGCGGATCCACACGTGCATCATCACGTTGGGGTGGAACTTCACCAACGGTGCCGGGCAGTTGCCCTGACCGTCGGTGAGTCCCGCGACCTGCGGTGCCGGCATCGTGTTCGTGAAGCAGAGGTTGTCGTGGATGTGGAACTGCACGAGTCGGCCGCCGACGTCGGGCAGGTTGTGGAAGTCGAACATCTTCGGGAGCAGGAACATCACGGCTTCGAGCGTGCGCTTCTGGGTCGCCTGATCGACGTGGTACACGAGGGCCTCCGGCTTGTGCGGGTTGAGCCACGTGTGGTCGTCGATCCAGTCCCAGTGGATCCAGTGCTCGTCGCCGGTGATGCCGTCGCCGATCGGGTGGAAGCCTTCCTTGGCCGCCGTCTCGACGTTCGCCCAGTGTGGCAGCGTGAGCACGGTCTCGCGCAGGAGCGTCTCGGCGTTCTTCTGCTCGATCGCGCTCACCCCGGGAACGCCACCGAGATCGATCTTCGCCGGGTCGAACGTGCCGTTCGCCAGCACCGCGAGCGGCTTCGGCACGGCAGCCGGCTTCATGTGGGCCATCTGCGCGGCGGTCATGCCGTCGGGAGCGGTGGTCGGCGCGACGGTCGTCGCGGGCGCGCCGGTCTTCGCGGTGCTCGACCCGCAGGCCGCGAGCACGAGCGCCGCGACCACGAGGGCCGAAAGACTTCGGACACGGCTCATCAACGCTGCCCCCCGGGTCGTATCCGAACGAGCGTACCCGGCGGGCCGGGTCGCTCCGCCGTCGCCGCCGGGGCTATCGGCCGGTCGGCACGACCGCGTTCGACGGCGCCGACACGGCTCCGTTCCCGTTGGCGTTGATGGCGTACACGGTGAAGGTGTAGCTCGTGCCCTTGGTGAGCCCCCGGACGATCTTCGACGTCGCGCCCGGACCGGCGCTCACCGTCGTGCCTCCAGGTGAGGCCGTCACCCGGTAGCCGGTGATCGGCGAACCGTTGTCGGCGGGCACCGTCCAGCTGACCCTCGCCCGGCGCCGCCCCGCGGTCGCGGTGACGTTGGTGGGCGCCGCAGGGGTGTTCACGGCCGGGCGATCGGCGACGTGGATGAAGCCGCCCGTCGGCCAGCGAACACCGCGCTGCAGGGTGGCGAAGTCGAAGCCGTTGTGCAGGTCGTAGTTCATCTCCGACATCGAGACGGTGCCGTCGGCGTTGACCGCTTCGACGTAACCGACGTGCCCGCCGTTGTCGGACCACCACGCGAGCGAGCCCAACGCCGGCGTGTCGTCGACGGTGATGCCCGCGGCGGCGGCCGCGATGCCCCAGTGCCACACGCTGCCCCAGGTCTGGCCGCTCGGCTGCCTGTAATGGGTCGTGAAGGTGACGCCCTGCAACTCCGTCGCGTTGAGCTCGTTGATGCGGTACGCGACCCACGAGTGGCACTGGCCCTGCACGAAGCCCCACTGGTCGCCGACGCAGTTCGCACCGGTCTGCTCGTTGCAGTCGGGGGCGTTCGGATACGGGTAGCCGAGATCGCCCGCGGTCACCGACGTGCTCGTCGCGAAGGCCGGGGCGGGAACCGGGCCGAGGGCCACGATCGAGAGCGACGCGAGCAGCGCGGTCGCGCCGACCAGGCGCGACCGACGCCCTGGGTGCAAATACGGCATTCGCGCCATCCCGTTCCTCGTCCCGGAAGGGCGTCCGCCCCCGGCCACGCTACGTGAACACTCCGGCAACGGGCAAACGCTCCCGGTGCCGCTGCGAACGTAGGGTTGCCGCATGACCACCATGCCGGCGGCATTCTTCGGGCACGGAACGCCGATGAACGCGCTCGACGTCAACCGCTACACGGAGACCTGGAGCGCCTTCGGTGCCCAGGTCCCCCGCCCCCGGGGCATCCTCATGGTGTCGGCCCACTGGTACATCAACGCGACCGCGGTGACCGCGATGGCGAAGCCGAAGACGATCCACGACTTCTACGGATTCCCCGAGGCCCTGTTCGCGGTCGAGTACCCGGCTCCCGGCGATCCGCAGCTCGCGCGGGAGATCGCCGACCTCGTGGCTCCGACCTGGGTCGGGCTCGACGCCGACAGCTGGGGCATCGACCACGGAACCTGGTCGGTGTTGGTCCACGCCTTTCCCGGCGCCGAGATCCCCGTGGTGCAGCTCTCGATCGACGCGTCCAAACCCTTCGACTACCACCTCGAGCTCGGGGCCGCGCTCGCGCCGCTCCGCGAGCGCGGGATCCTGATCCTCGGGAGCGGCAACGTCGTGCACAACCTGGGTCGTATCGACTGGGGCCGGCCCGACGCCGCGTTCGACTGGACGCGGCGCTTCGACGACGCCGCCAAGGAGACCATGACCGGCGCGCCGGCCGACCTCGCGGGGCTCCGGTCGCACCCCGACTTCGCGATGGCGGCCCCGACACCCGATCACTTCATCCCGCTGCTCTACCTCGCGGGTCTCGCCGCGGCCGCGGGCACGCCCGCGCGCGTGCTGGTCGACGGCTACGCGATGGGTTCGCTGTCGATGACGGCCTACGCGCTGGGCGACGCGTAGCCGGACCGAGAGGCCTACGGCAGCACGTACACCGCGATGACCGCGTAGTGCAGCACGGCGGCGATGATCACGAGCACGTGGAAGACCTCGTGGTACCCGAACACGGTCGGCACGGGATCGGGTCGCTTGCTCGCGTACACGACCGCGCCGGCCGTGTAGAACAGGCCACCGAGCGCGAGGAGCGCCACGCCGGCCCCACCCAGGCCGTCGACGAGTTGAGGGCCGGTGCCGACGGCAACCCATCCGAGCGCCACGTACGGAATCGCGGTCACCCACTTCGGCGCGTCGATCCACGCGACCGTGAACGCCACACCCGCGAGGGCTCCGACCCAGACCGTGACGAGCACCGCGGCGCGCAGGTGGCCGGTGAGCGCGGTGCCCGCGATCGGCGTGTACGTGCCCGCGATGAGCACGAAGATCATCGAATGATCGAGCCGTCGGAGGTTGCGGCGCACGCCGGGTGACCAGTCGCGCCGATGCAGGAGCGCGCTCACTCCGAGCAGCCCCGACAACGAGCACGCGTAGATCGCGACCTCGATCCGGAGTGTGGCTCCCGACGCCGCGACGACGAGGAGCGGTCCGGAGACGAGTGACACCAGGAACGCGATCTGGTGCGACACCCCGCGGAAACGGGGGCGTGCGGTCGGTACTGCCCTCGCCCGACTCATCGTGAACCCATCGTAGGAGACCCGCCGATGACCTTCGGCCCTGGTCGCTCGAGCGCGGCAGGCGTATCGCGAGGGCGCCGGGCATACGCGTCGCGAGCGATGGAAAGGGTACGTGCATGCCGATCCTCGAGCGAGGCGATCTGAAGCTGTACTACGCAGAGCGCGGCGATCCGTCGGGTCCACCCGTCGTGCTCCTGCACGGGCTCACGATGTCGTCGCGCACGATGGAACGCCTGGCCGCCTCGCTGCCCGATCACCGCGTCGTGCTGCTCGACCTCCACGGCCACGGGAAGTCGTCGAAGCCGCGGGACCCCGATCGCTACCTCGTCTCCGAGTTCGCCGACGACGTGGTCGCGCTCCTCGACCACCTCGACATCGGCGAGACGGTGCTCGGCGGTCTCTCCCTGGGAGCCAACGTGTCGTACGAGGTCGCGCTCCGCCACCCCGATCGGGTGCGAGCGCTCGTGCTCGAGATGCCCGTGTTCGCGCGCGGAGTGACCGCGGGACGCATCTTCTTCACCGCGCTCGGAGCGTTCTTCACCGGGCTCTACCCGCTGCTGACACCGTGGCATCCGGTGATTCGCCGGCTGCCCATCCCGGCTCGTGCCCACGAGCTCGCGTTCGTGCGCGACTTCCTGGCCACCGACCACCTGGCCCAGGCCGCGCTCATGCGGGGCATCGCACGCCAGGACGCACCGGCGAAGGACAGTGCCACCCTCTCGCCCCTGAGGATGCCGGTTCTCGTGACCGCGCACTCCTACGACCCGCTCCACTCCGTGGAAGACGCGGCCGAGCTGGTCGCCGACCTCTCCGACGCCCGGAGCGTCGACTTGCGCTCCATCCTCGATTTCGGCCTGCGGCACGGAGAGATCAACGACGCCGTCGCTGCGTTCCTGCGCGCCCTGCCTCCCCCGGATCTTCGGGGAAGCGCCGCCGCCGGCCGGCACTGATCACGGTGGTCCGGGAAGGCGGCTGCGCCCGGTACCGTTGTTCTTCGCATGTCCCTTCGACGGCGTCGCTGAGACGTGCTCACTGAAGTCGGCTCCGACCACCGCGAGCTCTACCGCTGGCAACTCGATGCGCTCGTCGGCTGGTTGCGGTGTGGTCGTCGCGGGGTGATCGAGGCGGTCACCGGCTCGGGCAAGACCGACGTCGCGATCGCCGCCGCGTCCGATGCGCTGCGCCGCGGCCGGTTCGTCCTCGTGGTCGTGCCCTCGCGCGTGCTCATGGAACAGTGGCACGGCCGCCTCACGACGGCGATGCCGACGGCCCGGATCGGGCGGGTGGGCGACAGCGGGAAGGACGAGCCGACCTCGTGCGACGTGCTCGTCGCGACGCGCCACTCGGCAGCCGCGTACAAGCCGGTGCCGCCGGGCGCCGGTGGCGGCTTGCTCATCGC
The DNA here is from genome assembly GCA_036787815.1 of Actinomycetota bacterium. Lineage (GTDB taxonomy): Bacteria > Actinomycetota > Acidimicrobiia > IMCC26256 > PALSA-610 > DATBAK01. The sequence continues at coordinate 1,049 of DAIQOP010000137.1, read as the reverse complement.
CGACGAGTGTCACGGCCTCGGCGGTGGGGTCCTGCGCCGCGCGCTGCTGCCGCAGTACGAGGAACGGCTCGGCCTCACTGCCACGCTCGAACGCACCGACGACGCGGTCACGGAGCTGTTGTTGCCGTACTTCGGCGGCATCTGCCATCGCTACGGCTTCGAGCAGGCCATCGCCGACGGCGTGTGCGCGCGTCCCCGTGTGGCGTTCGTCGGCGTCGCGCTCTCGGTCGACGAGCGCGCCGAGTACGCCGCGACCGAGCAACGCCTCGTGAGCGCGCGCCACCATCTCCGCCAGGTCCCGGGAATGCCCCTCGAGCCCTTCGGCGACTTCCTCGCCGCGGTCGCGCATCTCGCCGAGCGAGACGCGGGCGCCGACGGTCGCGCCGCTCGCGACTACCTCGACTCGTTCTCGAAGCGGCGCCAGATCGTCGCGCAGTCGATCGGCAAGTACGAGCTCCTCGGCAGCCTCGCGCCGGCGATCAAGGGCGCCGATGGCGCGCTTGTGTTCACCGAGACCGTTCGGGCCGCGAACCACGCGATCAACCGGCTCGATCCCCATGTCTCGATCGAGCTCATCACCGGGTCGACCGCGCGGCGGCAACGCCGCGACATCCTCGACGATCTGCGCGTCCGCAGGCTCGACGCCGTCGCCGCGCCCCGGGTGCTCGACGAAGGCATCGATGTCCCCGATGCGAACCTCGGAATCGTCATGAGCGCGAGCCGCACCCGCCGGCAGATGATCCAGCGGATGGGTCGCATCCTGCGCCGGAAGCGGCCCGGGGTCGCGGCTCGGTTCGTCATCATGTTCGCCAAGGACACACTGGAGGATCCGGCGTTGCGGCTGGAGCGCGACGGGTTCCTCGACGAGATCGAACGAATCTCCGAGGCGACCGGAGTGTTCGACGGCGCGCAGTTCGGCGATCTCGGCGCGTTCCTCGGGCACCCCGGCCCCGAGGTCGTGCCCGAGCCCGAGCGACTCGAGCGCTACGAGCGCGCCGCGGGCGCGGCCGAATCGGCGGCGGCCGCGCGTGAGGGCGGCGCGCCCGTCG
>DAIQOP010000136.1:0-10115 GCA_036787815.1 Actinomycetota bacterium | reverse complement strand
ACGTGATCTCGGGCTTCGTGCATCCTGACTTCGGTGGCGTCACCGAAGCGCTACGGAGCGTGGGCACCCACAAGCGCGGTGGCGGCGCCGCGGTTGCCGTCTTCCACAAGGGTGAGCGCGTCGTCGACGCGTGGACGGGGACGCGTAACTCGTCGGGCGCGCCGTGGGAGTCCGACACGATGGCGATGAGCTTCTCGACGACGAAAGGGGTCATCGCCACGACGGTGCACCGACTCGTCGACCGCGGGTTGATCGACTACGAAGAGCCGGTCGCGACGTACTGGCCGGAGTTCGCAGCCGCCGGCAAAGAGCGCGTCACGGTCCGCCACCTCCTCACGCACTCGGCCGGGCTGCACCACCTGCGCGGCGTGATCTCCGACGCCTACGAGATGCTCGACTGGGATCTCGTGTGTGCCCGGTTGGCCGCCGAGGCGCCGCGATACGCGCCGGGCACCCGCCACGGTTATCACGGCATCACGTACGGATTCCTCGTCGGCGAGGTGATCCAGCGCGTCACCGGGACGACGGTGCACGACGCGGTCGACGCCGAGATCGTCAGACCACTCGGGCTGGATGGCATGTCGATCGGTGCACCTCCCGACCAGCGCCATCGCGTGGCCGAGCTCATCGTGAGGTTCGGCGACGCGGAACGAGCCGAGCGCTTCGCGCGCCGCGCGGCGCGGTACGCGTGGATCCGGCCGGCGATCGACGCGTTCATGGTGCCCGGGTCCGACCGCCTGTTCGCGTCGAACGAGATCCTCGATGCCGCGATCCCCGCGGTCAACGGCTGTTTCACCGCGCGATCGCTGGCGCGGATGTACGCGGCGCTCGCGGGTGGCGGCGTACTCGACGGGCAGCGCTTCCTCTCGGAAGCGACGCTGCGGCGCGCGACCGAGATCCAGACGACGAGACCCGACATCGTCGTCGGGTTCCCGATGCGCTGGCGGCTCGGCTACCACCTCGCCGCGACGACGCGCGGCATCATCCCGAACGGTTTCGGGCACTTCGGCTTCGGTGGATCCGGTGCATGGGCCGACCCTGACAACGATCTCGCCGTCGCATTCGTGTGCAATCGAGTCGCGGGGACGCCGTTCGGCGACACCCGCCTCCTCCGCATCGGTGCCCAGGCCCGAGCGGCTGCCATCGCGCGCTGACGCGCAGCGCGGCTCATGCTCCGAACGGTCGGGGCGGGTTAGGGCGCGATCCCGATGCGGGCGACGGGTTCCGCGGGTGCGTGGCGACGATGGAGGGCGCGCTCCAGCGAGTGCAGCAACACGTTGCGAACCTCACGAGGGTCGATGAGCTCGTCGAAGCCGAACGTCTGCGCCGACCGGTACGACGCCTCGGTCTCGTGCCGGCTCAGCATCGCCGCCTCGTCGGCGTCGGACCCTCTCGACCGGCTCATCGCCGCCGCGCCCATCGCGCCCATCGTCGCTCCGGGGAACGCGAAGACGCCGGACTGCCCGTCGAAGGGGATCATGCCCATGACCATCGAGCCGAAGCCGTATGCCTTGCGCAGTGTGACTTCGAACTTCGGTGACGTCGCCTGCGTCTGCGCCGCGTACATCCGCGCACCTTTGCGCAGGATGCCGGCCCGCTCCGACGCGCTTCCCGGCATCACGCCCGGATTGTCGGACAAGAAGACGAGGGGCAGATGGAAGGAATCCGCGACCGTGATGAAGTGCGCGGCCTTGTCCGCAGCGTCGGCGGTGATCGAACCGGCCATCACGCGCGGTTGGTTCGCCACGACGGCGACGGGGTGCCCGCCGAGGCGGCACAGCGCGCAGATGACCGGCCGACCGAAGTCGGGTTGCACCTCGAAGCACGAATCGGCGTCGAAGACGACGTCGATCACCTTGCGCATGTCGTAGATGCGCCGACCGTTGTGCGGGACGATGTCGAGGATCTCCGGCACGAGTCGCGGCTCGACGTCGTCGCCGGTGTCGGGGGGGTACGACCAGGCCGACGACGGGAAGTAGCCCAGGTAGGTGCGCACGAGGTCGAGGGCGTGCTCGTCGCTCTCGGCGACGTTGTGCACGAGCCCGCTCGCGAGCGCGACCCCGGGACCGCCGAGCTCATCCTTGGTGATGGTCTCACCCAGCGACTCGTACACGACCGGCGGGCCGGCCGTGAAGATCGCCCCGTGCCGGCTCATCACGGAGAAGTCCGACAGCGGCGCGACCAGCGCGCCGTGGCCGGCCGACGCGCCGAGGACGGCAGTGACGAGGGGCACCCGGCCGGAGCACCGCGCCTGGGCGAGCATGTCGGTGGGTGTCCGCGCTCCGTGACCGCGCCCGTCGGCCCGGTAACCGGCGCCCTCCAGCATCATGATCAACGGCACGCGGTCGATCACCGCGAGGTCGGCCACGCGGTAGCGCTTGGAGTTCGCCGCCGCGCTGATGGTGCCGGCCTTCACCGTGAAGTCTTCGGCGGCGACCATCACCGGGCGTCCTTCGATGCGGCCCGAACCCATCACGACGGCGTCGGCGGGTGCGTCCTCGCCGCCGACGAGCGTGCCGAGCTCCTGGAACGACCCGGGGTCGAGGAGGTGCTCGACGCGCGCGCGAGCATCGAGCTTCCCGGCGTCGCGGTGCTTGCGCAGCCGCTCGTCGCCGCCCATCGAACGCGACGCGTCGCGGCGACGTTGCAGGTCGTCGAGGACCTCGCCCCAATCGCCGGAGTTGTCAGGTGTGGTCATGGCTGAGCGACCGGCCCGTGAACGTCGGGGGTCGGCGCTCGACGAACGCGACGAGCGCTTCGCGCGCGTCGTCCGTGCTGGGGGCCATCTTCGCCCGCTTCCGGTACGACGGCGGGCACCGACTCGTTCGTCACTGCACCGACGTTACCGTGGAACGAAAGCGAGACTGTTCTCCGGTATCCGTTCAGTAGTGGTGCAGAAGATCGACCACTGTCGACGCGCCATGTCCGAGCATCACGCGCCCGACGATCTGCATGTGCGAGCGCCAGTGCTCTTCGGCCGCCGCGCCCTCGCCCGCTTCGATGAGGTCGAGCAGCCGCTCCTGTGAGCGCATGCCGCGCCGTCGCACCGGGAGCGACCCGAGCGCGTCGTCGGCGCGGCTCACTGCCGTCACCGCTCGAACGACGATCTCGTTCAGCATCTCGGTGACGATGGTCAACGTCTGGTTCCCGGCGAGCGAGACGAGCCGTTGGTGGAACGCCGCGTTCGCGACGCCGAATCGTTCCGGGTCCTCGATGGCGTCTTCCTCTGCGCGGACGAGGGCGCGCAGATCCTTGACCGCGGCCCGCCGGCCCCGGCTCGTCGCGACCGCGCGCGCCGCGATCGGTTCGAGGAGCCTTCTCGCTTCGAAGACGTCGGCGAGCTCGACGTTGCGCGCTTGGAGCACGAGTGCAGCCGTGCGCGCCGTCATCCGCTCGTCGGGAGCGTGCACGACGACGCCGCCGTGCACCCCACGCAGGACTGTGATGAGGCCTTCGGTCTCGAGGATCCGCAGTGCCTCCCGCAGCGATGGTCGCGAGACGCCGAAGCGCTCCACCAGGTCGGGTTCGTGTCCGAGCGAGTCGCCTTCGGACAGCTCGCCCGAGATGATCAGGGCGCGGAGCTCGTCGGCGATCTGCTGGGGTTTCTCGCGAGGCCGCCCGTTACGCTCGGCCGCAGCCACGCATCCTCCGTCCTCGGCCGGGCGGGGTCGCCCCGCCGGGGAGAGCCGGCCCGGTCACGCTCGATCTCCGCCGAAGAAGAACGCGGCGGCGTTGTCGTACAGCCACTTCTGCCGGACCTCGTCGGTGAGATCGAGGGCCGCTGCTTCGCCGAGGCACCGTTGCATCGACAGCACGGGGTAGTCGGATGCGAACAGGATGCGGTCCTTCCCGCGCGTCGACATGTAGTGGAGCAGCGAAGCCGGGAGGCGCTTCGGCGACCACGCCGATGTCATCAGCCTCAGGTTGCGGTACTTGATCATCAGACGGATCGCGGTGTCCCACCATGGATCGGCCCCGTGGATCATGCACAGCTTCAGCTCGGGGAAGCGGAGGCACACGCGATCGAGGTGGATCGGGTCCTGCGGCTCTGCGGGGAGAGGTGGGCCGGGGATGCCCGCGTTCGTGCACAGCGCCAGGTCGAGCTCGCAACACTTGGTGTAGAGGGGGAAGTAGACCGCATCGGTCGGTGGGTACATGCCGTCGCCCCAGAAGCTCGGTCCGACGACGGCGTACGCGACGGGGTGATCGCGCACGAACGACTCGAGCGCGCGAACCGTGGGCATCGGGCGCAAGAGGTTGAAGCCGCCGACTGCGAGCGCGAACCGATCGGGTCGTGACTCGACGAAGGAGAGCGAGCGGCCTTCCGTCGCGTTGACGTTCGTCATCAGGATCGCCCGCTCGACACCGTTGGCGTCCATGTCGTCGATCAGCTCCGAGAGCTCGGGGCTCTTGAAGAACGAGTCGTCGCCCTTGAAGTAGTCGTCCTTGACGCGGACCATCCAGTCGGGTTGCGGCTTGTCGCCCATGTCGACGTTCACGAGGCAGTCGATGGCCCGGGTCATCGCAGGGTTTCCTCTCGCGTGCAGTCGTGCGGGTCTCGCGATTCGCGCGGCGTTCTCTACCCGTGTGCCGGCGCTACCGGCCCTCGAAGTGCGGCGGTCGCTTCTCGCGGAAGGCGGCGAGCCCCTCCTTGAAATCCGCGCTGCGGGAGCTCAACTCCAGCGCGTTGGCCTCCGCCTCCATCGCGTCGGGGAGTGAGGAGTCCAGCGCCCTGTGGATGGCGCGCTTGGTGAGACCGAGCGCGACGGTCGCCGCGTTCGCGAGCTGGGCGACGAGCGCGCCGACCGCCTCGTCGAGCTCGTCGTCGGTGACGGTGCGGTGGATCAGGCCCCAATCGGCCGCCTCTCGGCCCGTCACCTTGCGGCCGAGCATGAGCAGCTCTTTGGCGCGCGCGATGCCGACGAGTCGCGGCACGAGCCACGTGGCACCGCTGTCCGGGCTGAACCCGCGATCGAGGAAGGGCTCCCAGAAGCAGCTCGACTCCGTTGCGACGGTGAAGTCGGCGGCCAGGGCGATCTGACAGCCGAGACCGGCGGCCCATCCCCGAACCGCGCACACGACGGGCAGCTGCACCTCGACGAGCAGCTCGATGAGCCGGTGGGCCTGGAGTGGCGTGCGGCGCTGGATGCTTCCGGTGCGCGGCCGGGGCCCGTCGCCGCGGTTGCCGGCCACCCAGTCGGCGCCGGTGCAGAAGTCTCCGCTCGAGCTGCGGAGCACGACGACGCGCAGAGAGTCGTCGACGGCGGCGAGCTCGAGCGTGTGCACGATGCGGGCGATGGCGGGTGGATCGAGCGCGTTCTTGCGCTCGGGCCGGTCGAGCACGATGTGCAGCACACCATCGGCGATTCCGACCGCGATGCCGTCGATGTTCGTCTCGGTCACGTGCGGGCGGACCTCCTGGCCTGATCGTCTCGGGACACTCCGCCGCGGCGGCCGCAACGGCGCACCTCAGGGGTAGAAATATCTAGATGTAAAAGCGTATTGCCGGCGTCGCGCGCACGCAACGGGGAGAAGACCGGGGCCCTTCACGCCGGGCCCGAGCGCGTCGGGATCGTCCCGGAGATGCGGTACATCGAGTCGACGGAGCTCACCGCGATGAGCCCGTCGCCGATCTCGCCGGTCGAGGCGCCGGACGAGATCGCCGCGACCGCCTTGTCGATCTCGTTGTCCTCGACGAACAAGGTGATCTGCAGCTTGTGGGTGACGAGCAGCTCGTAGCTGTGACCGCGGTACTCGCCCGTGCGTTCGGGTGCGCGGCCGTGGCCGATCGTGAAGCCCGCGAGATGCGCGGCCTCGAGGCAGGCCGCGACCTCACCAAGGCGCTCCGAGCGGATGATCGCTTCGACACGCTTCATTGCGCTCCAACCTCCATACGCACGCTGGCGGCACTGGCGGGCACCACGTCGACCGATCTCGCACCGTCGGTCGTGTGGAACACCGAACCCTGTGCTTCGAGGAAGTCGGGATACGCGAGCGCCCCCATCTCGGGCATATCGAGACCGGCGATCTCGGCTTCCTCGTCGGAGCGCAACCCGATCGTCTTCTTGCAGACCGTGAAGAACACGATGCACGCGATCGAGCACCAGGTGACGAGCACGACGAGTGACGTGAGCTGGGCCCAGAGCTGGCCCGCTTCTCCGTAGAAGAGGCCGCGGACGGGGCCGGAGACGCCGTTGAAGCCGTCGCCGTAGCGACCGTCGGCGAACAGGCCGAGGGCGACGAGCCCCCACAACCCGCACGCACCGTGAACCGAGACGGCGCCGACCGGGTCGTCGACCTTGAACTTGTGCTCGACGAGCACCACGGAGACCACCACGAGCACGCCGGCGATCGTGCCGATGAGCGCCGCCGCCCACGGCGCGACGAACGCGCAGGGCGCGGTGATCGCGACGAGCCCGGCGAGCAGGCCGTTGCACGTCATCGACGGATCCGGTTTGCCGTACTTCCACGTCATCACGAACATCGTCGCCAGGCATCCGAAGGCCGCCGCGAGGATCGTGTTCACGATCACGACGGTGAAGCGGTAGTCGGTCGCCGCGAACGTGGACGCACCGTTGAATCCCATCCAGCCGACAAGCAGCACCATCGTGCCGAGGAACGCCATCGGCAGGTGATGGCCCGGGATGGCGCGGGGCTTGCCGTCGCGGTCGAACTTCCCGATGCGCGGCCCGATGATCTTCGCCCCCCAGAACGCCGCGACGCCGCCCATCGCGTGCACGACGCCGGAGCCGGCGAAGTCGAGCGCGCCGTGGCCCCACTTCGGGCCGAGCGCACCGAGCTGCGAGAGGAAGCCGCCGCCCCACACCCAGTTGCCGTAGAACGGGTAGAGGATCATCGAGGCGAAGAGGCCCCACACGAGGAAGGCCCGCCACTTGAACCGTTCGGCCATCGCGCCGGTCGGGATCGTCGCGGTCGCGTCCATGAACACGAGTTGGAAGAAGAAGAAGGCGAGGATGCCGACGTCGTACGCCTTGCCGGTGAGCAGGAACCCGCTCTTCGACAGCACGTTCCAGTCGCCGAAGTGGATCGGATCGCCGAGCTTGGTGATGCCGAGCCCCGGGTTGTTGATGGAGCCGAACATCAGCGCGTACCCGACCGTGAACCAGCCGACGGTGCCGAGCGCGAAGATGACGAGGTTCATCATCATCGTGTGCGCGGCGTTCTTCGCCCGCGTGAAGCCGGTCTCGACGAGCGCGAAGCCGGCCTGCATGAACAGCACGAGGACGCCACCGATCATCAGCCAGGCGTAGTTGATCGCCAGGTGATCCTTGGCCTGTTGCGTCGTGATGGTGCTGATGGAGTCCTTGGCCGGCGTGCCGGGCGGGTAGACCGACTGCACCTGCGCGGGTGACACGCCGGTTCTGGAACCGTTGGCGTCGCCGTTGTCGGCGAACGCCACCCCGGCCGAGGCGGTGACGAGCAGCACGCTCGAGATGGCCAACATCGCGAGCAGTCGCTTGATGGATCGCATGGCTTGGTGCCCCCCAGGCATCGCGCGACAAGGCTGCAGCGCCCAACGCGTCGCGCAGAATATATGAGCGTTTCATGTCGGTGATGAAACGGAAATATGAACGGAATGTTTCGGGCTTCTGTTCAGCGCGCGCCGGTGGCCTTACCGCGTTCGATCTACGAACGGACGACGATGGTGACCCGCCCCGAGGGGTGAATGGTGCAGATCCCCACGATCGTGCCGGGACGCGTGAAGGTTTGCGCGAGCGTCGCGTTGCGGTCGACCGTGTAGGGACCGACTTCGGCGACGCGGGTGTCGTTGTTGTGGATCACGAGCTGGTCGCCGACCCGGACGTCGAGTCGGCCGGGGAACACGTAGAGCTTCTCGCCGGCTTCGATGCGCGCGCCGGTTCCGGGCGCGATGGTGTACTCGAAGATCTTGTGCGGGTGCGTCGTCCCTGAACGGAGCGCGATCACACCCACCAACGCGCCGATCACGATCACGACGCAGACGAGTTGCAGCACGATCCAGATCGGCCGGATGCCGCGTTCGGTCGTGGGCGTGGTCGTGGGCGTGGGCGTGGTGGTCGGTTCGCTCACGTCGCGATCCCGTCGAGCAACGCACGGAGATCGTGCGCCATCGCGCTCGACTCGATGCCGAACGGCCACTCGAGGAGCACAGTCCCGTGCGTGTCGACCACCGCGACCGACGAGCTGTGATCGAAGCTGCCGTCCATCTGCACCTTCGACGTGACGAGGAACGCGCGCTTCGCCGTCTCGAGCTGCGCGGCACTCGAGGGGCGAAGGAGGTGCGCATCGGTGAAGAACTGCCCGACGAACTCGCGCAGCACGGGAGCGGTGTCGTGCCCGGGGTCGACGGTGACGAACGCGACGTCGACCCGTTTCGCTGCCGCGCCGAGCGCGCGGCGGGCACCCCTGATCGCGGCGAGCGTGGTGGGGCAGATGTCGGGGCACGAGGTGTAGCCGAACGACACCACGAGCAGGCTTCCCGGTCGAGCGCGCGTCGTGAACGGTGTGCCCGCCGCGACGGTGGCGACATCGCTGATCCTGACCGTGCCGACCTGGAGCTTGGGCGACCGCACCATCCCGGAGAGCGTTGCGCTCGACGACGATCCCGACCCGCCGCTCCCGCACGCCGCCAGCGCAACGCTGCAGAGCAGGGCAGCGAGCGCGGCGACGGGGAAGCGGCGGTTCACGGGATCATTCCTCGCATCGGTCGTGATCGTGCCGTCGTCTATGGAAGCACGATGAACGTCGTCGTCATTCCGATGAAGCCGTTGTTGCTCTCCGCGTGGGCGATGATGTGGCAGTGGAAGGCCCACACGCCGAACGGCGCGAAGGGCGTCTGCTTGAGGTTGTCGAGCTTCGACGGGTCCGGCTTCACGAGCACGGTGTAGCGCTCGCCCGGACCGACGGAGACGGTGTCGGCCAGGTACGGCGAAGCGAGCGGCTCCCCGTCCTTGGCGATCACGAGCTGCTCCACCCCGTGCAGGTGCATCGGGTGGAACAGGCCGCCTTCGTTCAGGTAGTCGATCTCGATCCAGTGGTTCGCCGGTGTGACGACCGGCGAGGTTCCGGGGAACGCCTTGCCGTTGAGCGCGAGACCGATCGAACCGGAGTCGTTGAGCATCAGCTCGTACGGCGTGTTCGCGGCGGGGAATTGCGTTGCCGTCGGGTAGTTCGCGGCGACACTCGCCGGGATCGGCGTCGACCCCACGAGGAACGCACCGGCCATGCCGTCGGCGATCTGGTGCTCGGCGTGGTAGTGCGAGTGGTACATCCCGATCTGGGGCCGGCTCGTCGCGGTGAAGCGGTACGTGAACGTCTTACCCGGGAGCACCGGGTCCTGGGTGATGAACGGCGCGCCGTCCATGCCGACCGGGACGTCGATGCCGTGGAGGTGCAGGCCCGTCGATTGCGGCAGGTCGTTCTTCATCTCGATCGCGACCTTGTCGCCGGGGTTCACGCGCATCGTGGGACCCGGCACCATGCCGTTGTACGTGTAGGCGCTCACCTTGTTGCCCGGCGCGACCTCCCACTGCACGACCTTGGCGTCGAGCCGGAACAGCTTCGTGCCGTCGGGCTCGATCACGGGCGGGAGCACCGGAGGGCCGAGCAACGGGTTGCCGCCCAGCGCCTTGTACTCCGGTCCGTAGCTCGTGTTCGGCGTGTAGAGCGCCGGGTCGATCTTCCCCGTCTTCGCGAAGTTCTGCACGATCTTGGTGAGCTGACCGGCGTAGGCCGTGACGACCGCGCCCTGCGTCTTGTCGTTGGCCAGGTTGCCGGCGAGCAGCTGCTGCGCGGTTCCGCCTGCGGTGCCCGACTGGTTGCTCTGGACCGCGCCGGCGCTGCCGACGGTGAGCGTGCCCTTCATGCCCTGCGACTCGTGGCCGGGGAGCGAGCAGAACATCGTGTACGAGCCGTCCTTCAGGCCCTTGAGCACGAGGGTCACCGAGTCGCCCGGGTTGAGGTTGTCGGTCTTGAACTTCGTCCCCTGGATCGTGAGGTTGTGCTGCACCGTCCCGTTGTTCGTGACGGTGACGGAGCCGCCGGCCGACACGGTGATGGTCGCGGGCTCGAGCTTGAACTCCGACAGGCTCACCTGCGCGCCGCCGCCACCGGCC
>DAIQOP010000341.1:0-2761 GCA_036787815.1 Actinomycetota bacterium | reverse complement strand
ATTTGAGTCTGCTGTGGTCGGCTTCGATCCGATTGTTCGCGTACTGCTCAGTGTTATGAAACGCGCCAGGCATGAGTTCCTCGATCGCCGCGCGCAGCGCGGGCGCGAGGTCGGTCACTACCTCGACCGGTTCACAGTGAGCGCCGAGCGTGGTCTCGAAGAACCGGCGCGCCACGCGCGTTTCGCGCCTCGGCGAGACGAATACATCAATGATTTGACCGTGCTGGTCGACGGCCCGGTATACGTATCGCCACCGGCCCGCGACCTTCACGTACGTCTCGTCCACAAACCAACGATCACCAACGCTGTGGCGGCACAGACGCGCCGCATCCGCGAGGAGCGGCGTGAAGCACTGCACCCACCGGAACACGCTGACGTGATCGACCTCGACACCGCGCTCGGCGAGCAGCTCCTCGAGATCGCGATAGGACAGCCCGTAGCGCAGGTACCAGCGCACCGCGAGGACAATGATCTCCGGCGGGAACCGGAACCCCTTGAACGCCGAACAAGGGACCGCGAACATCGGACGACAACGACGAGAGCTCATGCCATCACCCTGACCGCCCGACCCGACCCTCCGCCAATGCAACAGTGCCTCGGCGGTGCTCCGCATGTTGGACCCGGTACGCGGCGTCATCGACGTGCCCGGTTTGGGTCTGTCCGATGATGAGCTCGCACGAGTCGATCCCTTCTTTCGCGGGTCGCAGGGTGCGGTGTTCGTCACCGGTCCCACCGGATCCGGGAAGACCTCGACGCTCTACGCGGCTCTGGGTGCGATCAACACCCGCGAGAAGAGCATCGTGTCGGTCGAAGATCCGGTGGAGTACCGCCTCCGCGGTGTGAAGCAGGTTCAGATCCACCCGAAGGCCGGGCTCACCTTCCCGACGGCGCTCCGCTCGATCCTCCGCATCGATCCGGATGTGATCTTCATCGGAGAAGTGCGCGATGCCGAGACCGCGCGGATCGCCGCCGAGGCATCGATCACCGGGCACCTCGTCCTGTCGACCTTGCACACGACGAGCGCCGCCGCGACCCCCATGCGGCTCGTCGACATGGGCCTCGAGCCGTACCTTGTCGCGTCTGCGTTGAGTTGTGTGGTCGCGCAGCGGCTCGTTCGCAAGCTCTGCGAGCAATGCGCGCGCCCGACGGGTGCGCGAGATGCGGTGCGGTTGTTGCACGACCCCGGCGCCGACGATGCACTCATCGAACAGGCCGCGCTGCGAACCCCGTCGGCTGCCCCTCGTGCCGGAACACCGGATACGAGGGTCGGAACGCGATCTACGAGATCATGCCCGTCAGCGAAGGCATCGCGCGGCTGGTCGTCGAGCGGGCGCCGATCGCCGACGTCCAACGGCTGGCGACCGACGAGGGCATGGACACCCTGCGGACCGCCGGGCTCAAACGGGTCGTCCGTGGCGATCTCAGCATCGACGAACTGCTGCGCGTCCTCGCCTGAAGGGTCGAGAGCGCCCACGTTCCGGCCCCGGTGGACGCCCGCGCTGCCGGCCGTTCGGCTCTGGCTCTGACCTCCGGCACGTGACCGGCGGCGCGATCCCGTGCCGTTCATATGGGTCGAAAGCCGTGGATATGCCCGGAACGCCGCGGTTGCCGGTCGGGTGACCCGAATGCGGGCGGACGGCGACACCCGTCTGCCTTGATTCGCCCGCTCCGCGCGCCGATGTAACCGAGGTGAATGCGTTGCCGCAACCGGGTGGCGACGCCGCGGGAGCGGCGTCGGGCCGCGTGCCGCCCCCGCGCGAATCGTCCGCGATCGAGGCCGTCGAGGCGGCGCTCGCGCGGGTCCGCGAGGCCGAGGGTCGCGCACCCAAGGACGCGGCGACGGTGCAGCTCGCCGGACGGCTCGCGGTGTTCGTTGCTGCGCGACCCGCTTCCAAGCGCGGGCGCGGCGTCGATCCGGAGGCCGCTGCGGAGATCGACCGGCTGCACAGCGAGGTCATCCAGGCGGAGAAGCGCGTCGAAGGGCGAATCACCAGTTCCGGCACCCGCCGGCGCCTGAAGGAGGCGCTCACGGCCGAGGCCACGGCCCTGCGCAAGCTGGGCTTCGACTCCTTCGCCAGGTTCGCCGCCGCGAACACCAACCGCGAAGAACCGGTCAAGACGCTGTCGCCCGACGACCTCCTCCCCGGGTCCGGCGGGGCCGGCGAGGGGTTCGGGTTCGCAACGCTGCGCGCGCAGGCGATCCACGTCCTCGGCTTCGAGCCCGACACCGACGAGGCCTTGCTAAGCGCGTTGACGGCGCACGCCGCGCAATCACCGGAAGTCGATCGCGCGCGTGTTGACCTCGTCGAGCTGATGCACGCGCAGGGGATCGAGATCACCGGTGACCCGGCGATGTCGGCCGAGGCGTGGCTCGCCGCGGTCCGTCAACCGTCGTCGCCGGCAACCGAAACCGGTCCGAGCGACTCGCGCGCCGCGGCAAACGTCGCGAGCGTCCAACGAGAGATCGCGCAGCTCGACCCCGACATGACAGGCCCGCGGGGCGTAGCGAAAGGGAACGAGGGGTCCACCGACATCGACGCGGCGCGCGTCGAGGCGGAGCTCGTCCGTGCGCAGGTCGAGGCCGCACGAGCCGAGCTGGAGGCGGCCCGCCTGGAGACCCAGCACTTCCGCTCAGAGCTCGAGCAGGTGCGGGCAGGCGCCGACGCAGCGACCGTCGAAGCCGCGACCGCGCGGGAAGAGGCTGTTCGGGTTCGGACCGAGGGGGAAGTTGTGGCTGCCGAGGCGGCCCGCGCCCGCGCCG
>DAIQOP010000135.1:0-10135 GCA_036787815.1 Actinomycetota bacterium | reverse complement strand
ACGTACGTGAGAACGCGTTGGAATCGCAATGAATCCTGCCCGTATCGGGGAAGTGCGGAGAGCGCTGAAGTGTACCGAGCGCGGATCCCGTAGCCTCATCACCCCATGCGCCCCCCGGTCGTCGTCCACATCGGGTTCCACAAGACCGCCACCACCTGGCTGCAGCGGGAGGTCTTCCCGCACCATCCGGCGCTGGCACCCTTCGTGTCGGGCCGGGTGTGGAACGACCCGTTCCTGCGCTGCGTCGTCGCCGACTCCGACCGCGGCTTCGATCCCGCGCGTGCCCGAGAGGCCTACGAGGCCGGCGTCGCCCGTCTCGGAATGCTCGCCCCCGACACGGTCGTGGTCGTGTCGGCCGAGCGGCTCTCCGGGCACGCGGCGAGCGGTGGGTACGACAGCGTGCGCATCGCGCAGCGTCTCCACGCCACGCTGCCCGAGGCGCGCGTGCTCATGGTCGTGCGCAGCCAGGTCGACATGATCGAGTCGGAGTACCGGCAGCGCGTCGGCGAGGGCTACCCCGGTCGCGTCTCGTCCCTCTGGTCGTCGGACCCGTGGAAGACGGCGCAGTTCGATCTCGGCCAGTACGAGTACGACACGCTGGCCCGCGAGTATCAGGAGCGCTTCGGCGCGGAAAACGTCGCGGTCTTCACCTACGAAGGCGTCGTTGCGAACCGCGCGCGCTTCCTCGACCGGCTTGCCGCGTTCCTCGGCGTCGCGCCGTTCGAGCTCGGCGACGATGTCGGCGCTCGTGCCGTGCACCCCGGTCTCCCCAACCGCGGGCTCGGCCTGCTCCGCACGCTCAATCACTTCCGGGCCAGCGAGCTGAACCGGTTCCCGCCGGTGGACCTCGGCGTGTGGTGGCGAGGGCCGATCGTGTCGGTGGCGCGGCGCCTGCCCCGCAAACGCCACCTCGTTCCCGCCGCGAAGCGCGCCGAGCTCGCGGAACGCTACGCGGAGTCGAACGCGCGCCTCGCTGCCCTCGTGCCCGACGAAGACTTCGAACCACTGGTGTCGCGGCTCGCGCAGTCGGCGCGCTGAAGCTCAGTCGCGCAGCGCGAAGAAGGCCCGGACCTTCTTCGGGGAGAGCGTCGCCTGGGTCCAGATGCCGAGGCGTTGCCTGGCCATCACCGTGAGCAACAGATTCTGCAGCACGGTCGCGCCCGACGACGCGACCGCGATGCCGGTGAGCCCGGCGATCCGCGCTCCGATGATCTCGCCACCGACCGTCGCCACCAAGGTGACTCCGGCCACCACCGCAACAATCCTGTGGTGGCCCGTCATGATCAGAGCGAAATTGCACGAGCCCGCAGCGACACCGAACACGACGCCGACCGCGAGGATCGCGAGGATGTGGCCGCCGCGCCCGAACTCCGGCCGGTACACGATCTGCATCACCCGGCGCCCTGCGAGCACGAACACCGCCAGACCGGCCAGGCACGGGATCGTCGCCAGTGTCGTCGCGCCGCGCAACACCGTCTCGAGTTGCTGCCGCTTCCCCTTGAACCAGAGCTCCGAGATGAGTGGCGCGACCACGCCGTTCATCACGAACAACGGCAACGACAGCAGCGTGACGAGGCGCCCGGCCGCGCCGTAGACGCCGATATCGGCGGCCGGCCGGAAGACGCCGACGATGAAGTTGTCGCCCGAGTTGACGATCATGCCCGTGAGGTCGGTGAGCGTCAGCGGTATCGCGATGCTGATCACCATCGCGGTGCTGACGGCGCGGGGGCGGACTTTGATCTCGCGCGTCTTGGCCCAGAGGAACCCCATCGCGAGCACCATCGTGATCGTGCTCGCCCCGAGCGACACCGCCACCGCGACCCGCAACGTGGTCGTGTGCGACGACACGGCGATCACGACGAAACCCGACGCCATCAGGACACTTCGGCACGCGTCACCCAGTACGGACGCGAGGCGAATGTCGTGCAGTCCCCGGAACGCCTCGGAGGCGGTGAACCGAATCCCCTCGGCGGCCGCCCACGCGGCCATCATGACCATCACCAGTTGCAGGCCCTTGGAAGACCGGCTGAACACGTGATGGGCGAGGAACTCGCCACCGCCGAACGCGAGGACCGCGCCGATCACCACACCGCCGGCCACGTTCAGCCGATTGACCGTGCGGATCGTGCCCTTCGCGACACCGGGCTGGTCGCGGGCCACGGCCTCGGCGACGAGCCGCACGACCGTGCGCGGCAACCCGAAGTGGGCGAGGATCGCCGCGGTCGCGACGATGCTCGTCGCGAGCGTGTAGATCCCGAACGAGTAGCCCTTGTCGCCGTGCAGCTCGCGCGCCGCGAGCGCGTTCGCGAGGAACACGCTGAACATCGCGGCCATCCGCGTGGTCAACGTCCACGCCGACCCCCGCGCGATTCGATCGACGAGACCGCCTTTCGGTCTCTTGCCCGCCGAGTCGGGCTGCTCCTCGGGCGCCGGTTCCGCGTGATGCTGCTCTTCGAGCAGCTGCCGTGTCCGCTTGCGCTTCGACTCGCGTGCCACAGCCGAGCCCGCGCGCTCAGCCCGGCCGGGGGGCGACGGCGACGAACTCGGCGTACAGCGCCTGCGCTCGCTCTACCAGAGGCCGCAGCTCCGGGCGGGCGAGCTCGGCCTGCAGCGCCGCCTTGCGCTCGGCCCGGTCCTTCGACGGCCGGGGCACCTGGTTCTCGAGACGGGAGCCGCTCTTGCCCCGCGCACGCGCACCGGCCTCGATCGAGGCGAACACTTCCTCGTCAGATTCGGGGCTGTTGTGGTACGGCACGAAGCTGGTTCCGAACCGGCGGTTGACCTCGTCGATCACGACCGAATAGTCGACGGTCACCGTCGAGAAGTCGCCGACGACGACCCGGTCGAGCACGGGGAGCACGGTTTCGTAGAACGAGTTCCACTCCAACAGGCCTCGGCGGAGACGCTTGCGCCGCTCGCGGATGACCTCGGAGAGCACGGCGTCGACGGGCGAGCGGATGACGACGACGGTCGGCACCCGGTACCGCACGGCGAGCAGGATGTTGGCCGGCGCGTGCATGTGGTGAGACGCGACGACGTCGGGATTCGCGAACCGGAACGCCCGCGAGCTGAAGGTGTTCGACGACCGCGGGAAGCCGTCGATGACGATCTGGTCGGTGGGTTTCACCGGACGGTTCCGTCGCTTGCGCTGGAACCGCACCATGACGGGAAACAGTCGGGGCGAACGGGAGACGGGTAGCCACACCCGACGCGACCACTCGAAGGCAAGGTCTGAGTCGGCCACCAGAACGTCCAATCCCTGCTCTCGCGCGTCCTGTCGCCTCGATCACGACCACCCCGAATCGTGCGATCATACTTGGCGCTCGGTTCAGAGCCCGAGGGCGCATTTCGAGGAGGATCCGTGAGACCGCCGCAAGACTTCGCTCGCGCGCTGCGCCGCCGTATGAGCGGGTCCCGGTGGCCACGCGATGTCCCCGCGAGCGCGCCCGCGGTCCCGCCCGGGTGGGTCGTGGCGCCTCCCGACTTCGTCGGGGTCGGTGCACAGAAGGCCGGGACGACATGGTGGTACTCACTGGTCGCGTCGCATCCCCGCGTGCACGAGCCGCCGAACCGGCGCAAGGAGCTCCACTACTTCGACCGGTTCTGGGACCAGACGTTCGGACCGGCCGACGCCCGGCGCTACCAATCCTTCTTCCCGCGCCCGCCGGGCGACCTCGCGGGCGAGTGGACACCGCGGTACATGGTCGACTTCTGGACCCCGGCGCTGCTGCGCGAATCGGCACCCGACGCGAAGGTGCTGGTGATCCTGCGCGACCCCTTCGACCGGTTCTGCTCCGGCGTCACCCACGACCTCCAGCGCCGCGCGCCGCACCATCCGATCGTCACCGAGCTCGGCGTGCGCAAGAGCACCTACCGCCAACAGCTGCGCCGCTTGCTCAACCACTTCGATCGCGACGCGCTGCTCGTGCTGCAGTACGAGCAGTGCCGGAACGACCCGCGCGGCGAGCTGCGACGCACGCTCGACTTCGTCGGCCTCGACGACTTCGAGCCACCGCCGGCGCTGCTCCAGTACGGCGCGAACGTCACGCGCGGTCGTCGCTACGAACCCGAAGCGCGCATCCGCGAAGCATTCGTCGCCACGCTCTCGGGAGACCTCACCCGGCTCCTCGCCGACTTCCCCGAGATCGATCCCTCGCTCTGGCCGTCGTGCAAGGGCTTGGATTAGCTACACGGAACGGCCGCAGCAGACACGCCGAGTGCGAGGCAAGACGGCGAAGTGCACGCGGACGCGGCCATAGTCACCGCTCGTCGCGATTTCGGTGGCGCACGATCTCGGCAATGTGCGCAGCGTGCACGCGCAGCGGCGCTCGCGCACCGACCCGCAGGTTGTCGAGCGCGAGACGCGCGACCGGCCACTGCCTCGCCCGCGCGGCACGCAACGCGTCGTAGAGCGAGTGTGACGCGAGCGCGGAGCGGGCCTCCGCGCGGTCGGCCTCGGTGAGACCGACCGTCTGGCGGTACCGCTCGTAGAGCCGGAGCCGATCACGGGCAACCGCGCCCGACCCGAGGTTGGAGCGCGTGAGGCCGCCGCTGTGCCACCGGCGCCGCAGGTACGGGTGGCGGAGGTACACCGACCGGCCCAGCGCCGACGCGCGCAGGTTGAAGTCGACGTCGGCGGCGTGCTCGAAGAGCGGGTCGTACCCGCCGACCGCGTCGAACACCGAGCGCCGGAACATCACGGCCGACGGCTCGCCGAACCCCTGACCGTTGCGGAGCGACAACCGCACCATCTCGTCGTGGTCGAGCACGTACCGGTCGTGCCGCACGAACACGTTGTGACGGTGCCCGACCTTGAGCTTGCGGTCGAGGGGGCGGCCGGAGTCGTCGATGAACTGCTCGGCGCCCGACACGAGGACGACGTCGGGGTCGGCCTCGAACTCGGCGACGTAGGCCGCGAGCATCCCGGCCCCGAGCTCGTCGTCCTGCGACACGCACATGACGAGCTCGCCGGATCCCGATTCGACGGCCCGATTCCAGTTGCCGACCATCCCGAGGTTCGTCGCGTTCTGCGCCGCGACGATGCGCCCGCCGGGGAAGCGTTCCCGAAGCGGCGCGACCATCGCTTCGAGCGCGCCCGCGTCGAGACCGGGCGTCGCGTCGTCGACCAGCACGACCTCGAGATCGCGATAGCCCTGCTCCGCGAACGACGCGACGAGGCTCGCGAGATGCCGCGGATCGGATCGGTAGAGCGGAACGCAGAGACTGACGTTCGGCCCCGTTTCGTCGGGCGGCACCGGGTTCTCCGAACTCAGCGCTTTGCCCGCTTCGTCGGATCCTTCATGCGGTTCGGGTTGACCCGATGCGCGAGGTACGCGATCCCGCGCGCGAGGAACAAGAGCGACCGGTACGCGCGCATGCGCAACGCGCCGACACCCGTGCGCTTCTCGTGCTGGCGCCAGTAGGTGGTGGTGTCGCCGCTGTAGCGACCGGCCTCGGCAGCCGTGTAGTAGTACAGCGCGATCGAGTTGCGGTAGCGCGGCCCCTTCACCGGATCGGTGAAGCCGTGCACGGAGTCGAAGTCGGTCTGGAAGATCACGCACGTGCCGAACGACGGCACGACGCTGCGCACGACCTTCGTCGCCGCGGCGTCCCCCCACATCTGCAGGGAACCACCGTCGTCGGCGGTCCAGTCGGGATTGAGGTACACGAGCACGTTGAGGCGGCGGAAGAGTCCGAGGCGCTCGTAGTTGTGGAAGTCCGAGTGCGGCTTGAGCACGCCGCCGGGCCCGCTCGAGTGCAGCCCGCCGCCGTTGAGGTACGGGTCGGGGATGATCTTCGGAATCCCGGTGACCCGCTCCAGGAACTCCAGGAACGACGGCTCGCACATCTCGCGGATCAGCCGGGCGAAGTCGTCGGGAATCCGATCGATGTGGTCGCAGATCATCTTCTCGGGCTGGTACTCACTGCCCTCGTACCGACGCCATCCCGGCCAGTCGGGCGCCGGGAAGTCCAGCGCTTCGGCCGGATCGCCCTCGAGGAAGTCGTCGATGACGACGTGCGGGTACGGGTCGGCCTTGGGGAAGGCAGCCGCGAGCCGTTCGATCTCGGGTTCGGAGAATGCACGGATCTTCATGGTTGCGGGACGGTAGCGCGCGCCGGCCGGGAATGATCAGTCGTCGTCGACGATCGAGCCCCCGCCGACCGCCTGCGCGATCGAGGCTCCCGACGCGCTCGACAGCGTGACCGTCAAGGTCTCGTCACCTTCGTGCAAGCTGTCGCCGAGGATCGGCACGGAGACGATCCGGGTCACCGCGCCGGCCGGGAACGTGAGCGTGCCGCTCTCGGCGGTGTAGTCGCTGCCGGCGACCGCCGATCCGTCGGCCGTCGCGTAGTGCACCGTGACCGAGCCGGTGCTCGGCCGGGCCAGCGTGACGACGAAATGGGCGTCGCGGCTTCCGCTCGCCCCCTCGGTGAGCGCGACGTCGCCGATGGCGAGGCGGTCGGGCGCGCCGGGATCGTCGTTGCGGACCTGCTCGATCCCGGTTCCGCCGCCGATGACCGCTCCGACGGCGTTGCTGAGGCTCACCGCGAAGCTCTCGTCGGGTTCGACCGTCGTGTCCGCGACGGTCGTGACGTCGACGGACTGCTGCAGCGTTCCCGGCGGGAACAGCACGCTGCCCAACTTCAGCTTCACGTCGGCGTTGTCGGTCGTCACGTGGGTCGCCGCCCACGAGACCGTCACCGGCTGGGAGCTGGGCACGGAGAGCGAGACCGTGAACGGCACCTTCGGCTTGCCCGAATCGCCCTCGAAGAACGCGCCGCTGCTGATCGACACCACCGGAATCGGGTCGTCGGTCGCGATGCGCGCGGTGCCGACTCCCCGCCCGATCGTCACCCCGACCGGGTTCGACAGCACGAGCGTCAGGTCTTCCGACGCTTCGCCGACCCGGTCGCCCACGATCGGCACCTCGACCGTCTGCGAGGATTGGCCCTTCGCGAACGTGAGCGTGCCAACCGCGGGCGTGTAGTCGCCGGGAGCGATCGCGCTGCCGTCGGCTGTCGCGTAGTCGACGGACACCCCACCGGGGCTCCTGCCCGAGAGGCTCACCGTGAAGGCAGCCGACCGGGTACCGCTGCCGCCTTCGAGCACGGCGACGTCGCCGGCCGCGACGCGAAGCCCCGACGCGGCGGGATCGTCGTTGAGCACCGTGACCGTCGCGGTCGGCTGCGCGATCACGTCGCCTTGCGGGTTCGAGAGTTGCACCGAGAACTGCTCGTCGGGCTCGACGACCGTGTCGCCCCTGACCGCGACGGTCACGACGTGGCTGGTCTCCCCCGCGGCGAACACGACGGTTCCCGACGCCTTCTTGAAGTCGCCCGCGGCGAGCGTCGATCCGGCCGTACCGTCGACCGTCGACCACGCGACGGAGGTACCGACGGCCGCGGGCGCCGCGCGGCTGACGGTGACCGCGACGAGACGGGAGCCGGAGTCACCTTCGACCACCGAGGCGTCGGAGACCGCGAACCCGTCGGCGACGGAGTCGTAGCGGGCCGAGATCGTGGCCCCCGCCGCGGGCGTCGCGAACGACGCGAAGGTGTTTGGCGCGACGCCCGTCGGAGCGGTCCACGTGTCGAACACGCGCTCGGGGCCGCCGACCGTCGTCACGCTCGGCGCAACGACCTCGTGCTCGCTGCCGACGATCGAATCCCAGGTGTAGGGCGTCACGTGCGACACGCTGTCGACCGTGACGCTGAGCCCCGGTGGCGTCGACGCTATCGTCACCGGCGCCGCCGCCGGGAGCACGTTCATGATCGCGGTCGTCGTCTGACCGGTCGAGTCGGTCGCGGTCGCGTCGAGCTCGTAGTAGGTGTCCTCGAACCCGAGGTCCGCGGCGACGAAGGATCCCGAGGTCCCGGTGAACTGACCGCCGGGGAACACGTGCCCGCCGGTGTGCTGGATGATCGTGGTCGAGATGCTGTCGCCGCTCAGCGGACCGTCTTCGTTGTCGTTCGCGACGAGCCCGACGTCGATCGTGTCGCCGATCGCGTACCGAAGACCGGGGTCGGGCGCGCTGAACGAGATCGTCGGCGAGTCGTCGGCCACGCTGATGTGCAGCGTGGCCGTATCGACGCCGCCGGGATGGCCGTCGGAGACGGTGAGCGTGACGGTGAACGCGCCGGTGGTCTTGAAGACGTGCTTCTGGTTCGGGTTGCTCGAGGTCTTGCCGTCGCCGAAGTCCCAGTGGTACGTGAGCGTGTCGCCGGGATCGGGGTCGCTCGATCCCGCGCTCGAGAAGTGCACGGTCAGCGGGGCGGCGGGCCCGCTCGTCACGTCGGCGTGGGCGGCGGCCGTCGGCGGTTGGTTGGGCACACCCGTATAGACGATCTCGCGCAGCTCGCCGGACGCGATGCCGAGCCACGCGACGTTGCCGTCGGGCGCGATCTGGATGTCGACGGGCGCGCCCCACGTGCCGGGAGTGCCGAAATCGGTCGCCGCACCGGTGGTCGGATCGACCGTCTGCATGCGGTCGCGGGCGTAGTCGCCGATGAACAGCCGGCCGACGAAGGCAGCCGGGTAGTTCGAGGTGCCCGTGTACTTCGGGCCGCCGACGATCGCGGAGCCGGTGCCGCCGTCGTCGTGCAGGTAGCCGTAGATCGGATCGAGCGCACCGACGCCCGTGCCGCCCTCCGACGGCTTGTAGATCGCGTGGCACGTCGCCTCCGACACCGGAGCTGTCTGGTAGTCGGTCTGCACGAGTGCGACACCGTTCCCACCCTCGTAGCACGGCCACCCGCCGTTGCGGTCGTGATCAGGGTTCGTGAACGTCGGCGTGAACACGTCGAGCTGCTCCCACGTGTTCCACCCGACGTGGCCGACGTACAGGTTGCCGTTCTGCGGGTCGACCGAGAACCGGAACGGGTTGCGGATCCCACGGGCGTAGACACGCGAGCGCACCGACATGGGATCCGCTGCGTCGTAGTACGGGTTGCCGGGAATGCCCGCGCCGGTCGTCGGGTCGATGCGCAGGATCTTGCCGTTGAGCTGATCGAGGTCTTCGGCCGCGAGCGCCTGGCCCTGGTTGACACCGTTGTCGCTCCCGTCGGCGAACCCGACGAAGAGGTGGCCGGCATTGTCGAAGCGGAGTCCGGCGACGGAGTGCAGGCGCGAGACCGAGTTGAATCCGGTGACCAGCGTGATGCGGCTCGCGGGATCGGCCGAATCGGGATCCGCGGCCTTCGCGGTGACCGAGATGAGCTGCCCTCCGGCCGGGTAGCCCTGGTCGGGATCGTCGGGCCGCAGTTCCTGGGTGTAGAGGATGTAGACACGACCGTTGGTCGCGAAGTTCGGGTCGAGCGCGAGCCCGATGAGCCCGCGCGACTGCACGCTGTTCACCTCGCTGCGCAGGTCGATGAAGACGTGCTGCACGCCACCGTCCCATACGTCGACGATGCCCGTCTTGCGGCCCACGAAGATGCGGCCGTCGGGCGCGTACGCGAACGACGTCGGACCGCCTCCGGGGCCGGCCGCCGCGGCCGGGAGCACCGCGACGGTGCTGAAATCGCTCGGCGGATCGGCGACGGCAGGCACGGCGCCGGAGAAGGCGAGTGCCGGCGCGATCGACAGCGACACGAGAAGCACAACGAGCACACGACGCGCGCGCGACCTCGATCGTTGCAGCATCATGCCTCCCGGCACCCTCGGCGCGGTCCGTCGCCGCCGCTCGCCCGTGCTGTTCTACTGGATTCGAGTCGAGCGCGCCCGAACGGCCGCCCTTTGCCTCACGGCCGGAGAAGCGCAGGGACCGCGGAGGCGGCCCGGCCCTCCTATCCCAGACCGACTATCCCAGTCCGACGGCCGGTGCTCCACCCGGTATCGCGCCCAGCGATCCCTGGTATTTCGCGTCCCCGAAGGTGAAGATGCCACCGTCGTCGGCGACGAACTCGTATCCGAGCCCCGACGGGGTCGCCGCCATCCCGACGATCGGTCGGTTGAGGTGGATCGCCCCGGTCGAGCCGTAGAACCGCGCGTCGCCGAACCCGAAGATCCCACCGTCGCTCGCGACCAACCAGTACCCGCGGCCCGACGGCGTCGCGGCCATGCCCACGATCGGCTTGTTCAGGTGGATCGCCCCGGTCGAGCCGTAGAACCGCGCGTCGCCGAACCCGAAGATCC
>DAIQOP010000134.1:0-10234 GCA_036787815.1 Actinomycetota bacterium | reverse complement strand
CGAGCTCGCGCGCGAGTGTCCGCTGCCGGGCCGAGGCCGTCTTCTCCTCGACCAGGAGCCGCTGCTGCTTCTGCTCGAGCCAGCCGGAGTAGTTGCCCTGGTACGGGATGCCGCGGCCGCGGTCGAGCTCGAGGATCCAGCCCGCGACGTTGTCGAGGAAGTACCGGTCGTGGGTCACCGCCACGACGGTGCCCGTGTACTCCTTCAAGAAGTGCTCGAGCCACGCGACGGACTCGGCGTCGAGGTGGTTGGTGGGCTCGTCGAGCAGCAACATGTCGGGGTGGCTCAGGAGCAGCCGGCAGAGCGCGACGCGACGCCGCTCACCACCCGACAGCTTGGTGACGTCGGCATCGCCGGGCGGCAACCGTAAGGCGTCCATCGCGATCTCGAGCGTGCGGTCGAGATCCCACGCGTTCACCGCTTCGATCCTGTCCTGGAGCTCGCCCTGCTCGGCGATCAGCTTGTCGAAGTCGGCGTCGGGCTCCCCCATCGCCGCGCACACCTCTTCGAACCGGGCGAGCAGGTCCCGGGTCTCGGCCACGCCGTCGGTGACGTTGCCGAGCACGTCCTTCGACGGATCGAGCTGGGGCTCCTGGGTGAGGAAGCCGACCGAGAATCCCGGCGTCAGGCGGGCCGTGCCGGTGTAGCCGTCGTCCTCTCCGGCCATGATCCGCAGCAGGGTCGACTTCCCCGCTCCGTTGGACCCGAGAACGCCGATCTTGGCACCCGGGTACATCGAGATGTTGATCTCGCGCAGTACCTCACGATCGGGTGGGTAGAACCGGGACAGCTTGTGCATGGTGTAGATGAACTGCGGCGCCATTGGACGTACGTTACCGGCGGGTCGTGCCGAGTCCCGAAGCCATCATTCGCCGGTCGGGACGCGAAGGTCAGAATCCGAAGGTCAGGAAGACGACGAGGGGAACACGGGTGACGAAGATCTACGAGATCGCCGACCAGTACGTCGAGCTCAGCGCTGCGCTCGACCCGGTGAGCGCGACGGGCGACGGCGTCGCCGGCCACGACCACGAGCTCACCGACTACTCGCCGGCGGGCTCCGAGGCCCGTGCCACGGCCGCGCGTGAGACGCTCGCCACGCTCGCCGGCGCGACGCCGATGGGCGAACGCGACCGCATCGCCGCCGAGATGATGCGCGAGCGGCTCGAGCTCGCGGTCTCGCAGAACGAGCAGGGCGAAGACCTCCGCGACCTCCGGGTGCTGGGCAGCCCGCTGCAATCGATCCGCATGTGCTTCGACCTCCTGGGCTACGAGACCGCCGAAGACTGGGCCGTCGTCGCCGAGCGCATGGCGGGGGTGCGCGAATCGCTCGCGAGCTTCCGGGCCGCCCTCGAAGAGGGGGCGCGCCAGGGTCTGTTGGCCGCGCGGCGCCAGGCGCTCGCGTGCGCGCTACAGGCCGAGACCTGGGGTGGTCTCGACAACGGCGAAGAGCCCTTCTTCCGTGCCCTCGCCACGCGGTACGGGCAATCGGCGAACGGCACCCTCGGCGCGTCGCTCAGCCGGGCGGCCGACGACGCGACCGCGGCCTACGCGGAGATCGCCGTGTGGCTACGCGACACGTACGCACCGATGGCGGTGGAGCGCGATGCGGTGGGTGCCGAGCGGTACGCGTTGCAGGCCCGCCTCTTCTGCGGCATGGAACTCGATCTCGGCGAGACCTACGAGTGGGGATGGGAGGAGCTCTACCGCATCGAGCACGCCATGCGCGAGGTCGGCGAGCGCATCCTTCCCGGGGCCACGATCCCCGAGGTCATCGAGTACCTCGAGACCGACGAGCACCGCGTGATCGAAGGCGTCGACCGGTTCCAGCATTGGCTGCAGGAGCTGATCGACCGTTCGATCACCGAGCTCAACGGCACGCACTTCGATCTGGCGGAGCCGCTGCGCCGGTGCGAGGCGATGATCGCGCCGGCCGGCGGGAGCGCCGCGATGTACTACACCGGTCCGAGCGAAGACTTCTCCCGGCCCGGCCGCACGTGGTACCCCACACTCGGCAAGACCCGCTTCCCGCTCTGGCGCGAGGTGTCGATCTGCTACCACGAGGCGGTTCCCGGTCACCATCTGCAGATCGCGCAGGTGCGGTACCTCGCCGAGGAGCTGAGCCGCTACCAACGGACCGCGGGATTCGTGTCCGGCCACGGCGAGGGCTGGGCCCTCTACGCCGAACGGCTCATGGGCGAGCTGGGCTATCTCGACGACCCGGCGTTCGAGCTCGGCATGCTCTCCGCGCAGGCGATGCGCGCGGTGCGCGTGATCGTCGACATCGGCATGCACCTGGAGCTGCCGATCCCGGCGCGGGAGCGGTACCACCCCGGTGATCGCTGGAACGCCGAGATCGCGCTGCCCTTCGTGATCGAGCGGTCGTGCTTCCCGAAGGACTTCATGAAGTCGGAGGTCGACCGGTACCTCGGTCTTCCGGGCCAGGCGATCTCCTACAAGGTCGGCGAACGTGAATGGCTCGCCGCGCGCGCCGACGCGCAGACCCGCAAGGGCGCGGCCTTCGACCTCAAGGCGTTCCACTCCTACGCCCTCGACCTCGGGGGCATGGGTCTGGCGCAACTCCGCCGCGAGCTCGCGCGCTTCTGAGCCGGTGCGCCCCGCAAGCACCCACTTCGCACTCCGCGAGATCACCGACGCCAACCGGGCCGTCTACGCGGAGGAGGTGCCCGTCGGCTTCGTCATGATCAGCGACAACATCCCGCCGGGTCGCCCCGAGTACCTCGGCCCGTACTTCCTGTGGCGCCTGCTCCTCGACGCGCGATACCAGCGTCTCGGCTACGGCCGGGCCGCCCTCGATCTCGTCGTCGCGTATGTGCGCACACGGCCTCGGGCCGACACGCTGCTCGCGTCGTTCGTGCCCGGTGAGGGCTCTCCGCTCGGGTTCTACGTGAAGTACGGGTTCGCACCGACCGGCGAGGTGTTCGACGGAGAGCCCGTCCTCGCGCTGCCGCTCCACCCGCGACCCGACCCCACCTGACCCGCGATCGCCACCTCGTCTGCGTGCATCCCGGCCGGGCTCAGTCGTCGCCTTCCCACGCCCGATCGGCGGCTTCCCATTCTTCGTTGCGGGCGTCGACGCGTTCCTTCCAGTGCTCGGCCGCGTCGCGCGAGGGATACGGGCCCAGACGCCGGTCGGGCGGGCACGCGCCGGCGGCCGGCTCGGCGGCCTTGTGGTCGAGACACCAGTACCACTCGTCTGAGCTCACCGATATCTCCTCTCCGGCGCGAGCCATCGCAGAATAGTTTCGGGGTGGCATGCGCCTGTTCGTGGATACGACACCATTGCGGGCGTCACGCGATTTCCGTCGCTTGTGGGTCGGGCAGGCGGTGTCGTTGTTCGGCAGCACGGTCACCGCCGCGGCGCTGCCCTACCAGGTGTTCCACCAGACCGGTTCGTCCCTGGCCGTCGGGTTGCTCGGTGTCGTGCAGCTCGGACCGCTGCTGCTCTTCTCGCTCGCCGGTGGTGCGTTCGCCGACAGCGTCGACAAGCGGCGGCTCCTGCTCGGAGTGACCGCAACCTCGCTCGCATGCTCCACGGCGCTGACGGTGAACGCGTCGTTGGGCCACCCGCAGCTGTGGCTGCTCTACGTGCTCGGCGCCGCGGCGGGCGGCGCCGCCGCCGTCAGCTACCCGGTCCTCCGCTCGCTGCTGCCGTTGCTGCTCGACGAGGAGCTGCGCCCGGCGGCCTTCGCGTTGCAGGCGGCCTACGGGTCGTTCGGGATGATGGCCGGACCCGCGGTCGCGGGCGTCGTGATCGGGCTGGTCGGGCTCGCGAGCGCGTACGCCCTCGACGTCGCGACGTACGTCGTGGCGCTCGCGGTGTTCGCCGGCATCGCGCCCGCGCCGCCGGTGCCGGGCAGCAGAGTCGCGTCGACGTCGTCGGTGCTCGAAGGCCTGCGCTTCCTCCGCGGCCATTCGGTGATCATGAGCACGTTCGGGATCGATCTCCTCGCGATGGTGTTCGGCATGCCGCGGGCCCTGTTCCCGGCCCTCGCCGTCCGGCTCGGCGGCGGCCCGCTGACGTACGGACTCCTGCTCTCGTCGGTCGCGGCGGGCGCGTTCGTCGCCTCGCTGTCGAGTGGGTGGACGGCGCGGGTTCGGCGCCAGGGGCTCGCGGTGCTCTGGTCGGTCACCGCGTGGGGCGTCGCGATCGCCATCGCGGGCCTGACACGCGTGCCGGTCGTCGTGATGGCGATGCTGGCCTGCGCAGGGGGCGCCGACATGATCTCGGGCGTCTACCGCTCGACCATCACCGCGGCGGTCACACCCGACGAGATGCGCGGCCGCGTGAGCGGCGTCGAGATCGCGGTCTACGCCGGCGGACCGGTGCTGGGCGACGTCGAGGCGGGTGTCGTCGGCGGCTTGCTCGGAGTGCCGTTCGCGATCGTGTCGGGAGGCGTCGCCTGCGTGCTGAGTGCCGCCGTGTTCGCGACACGCGTGCGCAGCTTCGCCGCGTACCGTCGCCGCTGAACGCGCTCAGTACATGTCCTGGCAGTGCGGAGCGAGGCTCGTGGTGAAGAACAGGTCGGCGCGGGCGAGCAGGTGCGGATCGTGCGCCGTCATGCGTCGACCGGCGACGAGCGCCGAGGGCAACACCCCGCCGTAGAGCAGCGAGCTGAACCACGCGTGCGAGGTGACGAGATCGGCCGGTGCGCTCACCGCGCGGCACGAACCACCCTCGGGACCGCCTTCGATCTCCCACGCCGTGCCGTCGACCTCGACGACGATGCGATCGGTCGTGCGGTACGTGCGTGCGCCGAACGCGGTCGGGATGTCGCGCACGTTCACCCAGACGCCGTCGTTCAGTTCACGGGTGCGCAGCGCGCGCGGGTTCTCGAGCAGGAAGGGCAACGGATCGTCGATCGCGACGTTGCGCGACCGGATCTCCCCCACCAGGTCGATGCCGATCAGGGTCTGCCAGAGCGCCGCGTGCGCGGCGGGCGTGAGCGCGGCCAACTCGAGCAGATGCAGCGTGTGGGCCGGATGCCCGTCGTTCCAGCCCTCCTCGACGCGGTACGCGGCGTACCCGCTCTCGTGGGCGAGGTAGAGCGCCGGGCACTGCGAACCCACCGCCTTCTCCCGTTCCTCGAAGAGCACCTCCTGCACCTCGAGGATGCGCTCCGTCTCGCCCGCGCGCTGGCGGCGGAAGCGGTCCCAGATCGCACTCACGATCGGCACGACGTCGGCGCCCTCGATGAAGCGCACCGCACCGGCCGGGCACCGGTACTCGTCGCGCACGCGCGCGGTGCGCGTGTCGAGGCTCGTGACCCGCACCTGGGTGGAGACGCCGTACTCCAGGTGCTCGTAGATGCCGCCCTCCGCGGCGTAGAGCGAAGCCACCGGTTCGCCGCGCGCGTCGATGTCGGCGTGCACCGCACCGACGACGCCGCGCATCACACCCTGCCGGCGGTGCGTGGCCGCAGTCGACACCCACGTCACACCGCCCGTCGGCACGGTCGACCCACCGGGCAGCGTGACCTGCAACGCGTACGAGCCCGCGACCCCGACGACCTGCCCGTCGTCGACCGCCATACGGAACCGGTCGAGGTCGTGCAGGCGGCGCCGGTCTTCGATCTGCTCGGGCGTCATGAAGACCCCGAAGGCCCGGGCATCCGCGCGGCACACGGCCGGCCAGTCGTCGTAGGCGGGCACGCGGATCTCGACGGGCACGGGCGCCAGCCTGTCACGCCGCGCCGGCGGTCGAGTTTTCGACCGTCGCCCGGCGGCGAACCGCGACCCTCTCGTAGCATCGCCCGATGGCCGCACCCGAGCTTCCCGGATTCACCCTCGGCACGTTCGAGCACGACGGCACCTCCCGCGCCGTGTACCGCAGGGGCAGCGGGCCCGCGGTGATCGTGATGCACGAGATGCCCGGCCTCACTCCCAAAGTCGCCGCGTTCGGCACCCGGGTCGCCGATGCCGGCTTCACGGCGGTGCTGCCCTCGATGTTCGGTACGCCCGGACGCGAGATGAGCGCGGGATACACGCTCGCCTCGATGCTGCCCGGCTGCGTGTCACGCGAGTTCGCAAACTGGGCGACGAGCACGACCTCGGCGATCACCGTGTGGCTCCGTGCGCTCGCACGGAGCGAGCACGCCCGCTGCGGCGGGCCCGGCGTCGGTGCCGTCGGCATGTGCTTCACCGGTGGATTCGCGCTGGCGATGATGGTCGACGACGAGATGATCGCTCCGGTGCTCAGCCAACCCTCGCTGCCGTTCGCGGTCGGGAAGAAGCGCAGCCGCGACCTCGCGATCTCCGAAGCCGACCTCGCGAAGGTGAAGGCCCGCGCCGCTGAGGGCCAGTGCGTCCTCGGCCTGCGGTTCACCGGCGACCGCGCGGTCCCGGCGGCGCGCTTCGAGCGTCTCCGCGAGGAGCTTGGTGATCGCTTTCTTGCGGTCGAGATCGATTCGTCGCCCGGGAACCCCTATGGGATCCGGAAGATCGCGCACTCCGTGCTGACCGAGGATCTCGTCGACGAGCCCGGCCACCCCACGCGCGAGGCCCTCGAGCGCGTGCTCGCGTTCTTCGGGGAACGTTTGCGCCCTGCCGAGCGTCAATAGCAGCAAGAGCGAAAATCGGGCGCTCCACCACGACGCTCCGCTCGACGGGCAGACTGTAGGAGTCGTGGGGCCCCCACCCCGCGGCGAGCGACGGCGAAGTGGGGTCCGTGCGCACCGATCGACGTGAGTACCGTCGCACCTTCCGCCGTGGTTGGGTCGCGGCGCTCGCCGTCGCGTGCGTCGCGCTCGCAGGCGTCACCGTCTCGGTCGTGCGAACCCGCAGCGATCTGCGCGACACCCGCGAGCAGCTCGCGCGGTCCGGTCGCCGGCTCCGGCTGCTCGACGGCGAAGCGCGCTCGGCGGTGCTGCACCGCACCGACTCGCTGGCCGCGCTCGGTCGGGCCGGCGCGTTGCTCCGCAAGGACACCGCGGCACGCGACCGGCTCCTGGAGACCAATCGGATCGAGTACCGGACTCTCACCGCGGCGCTGACCAGCCTCTCGCAGCACCGCGCCGAGTTGGCGGCCGACGCGACCCGGGCGCAGCGACTCGACGATTGCCTGGTGGGGGCATCGCAGGTGCTGAACGAGGCCGCCGTCGGCGACACCTTCCATCTCGCACAGACCCTGCCTGCGACCCAACGACTCTGCAGCGCGGCGGCGGCATGACGACGCTCCTCGAGCAGGTCGACGCACTGCCTCGCCCGCCGGTTCGCCGGCGCACCTCGAGGTGGATCGTCGCCGTGCTCGCAGTCGCCGTCACGACGAGCGCGGTCGTCGGTGGGTACTCGATGCGCCTGCACTCGACCCTCGCCCGTGAGCGGCGCGCGCTCGAAGCCGAGCACCGGGTCGAAGCGCTCGCGCGACGACGGATCGCCGACACCCAGGCCATGAGCGCATCGGTGATCGGCGTGCGCGGCGCGACACTCGGGCTCGATCGAACCCGCAGGCAGGAGTACACGCGGGCGTACGCAGCACTGGTCAGGATCGAGCACAACCTGGCCACCACCAACCAGGCGCTCGCGAGCACCGAGGCGATCCAGATCCAGGTCGGGCAGTACTCGGCCCAGCGCGACGCGTGCATCCGCGGCGTGCGCGACGCGACGAGCGCGTTGCAGGGCGGCAATCCGAGCGCGGCGATCACCGCGTTACGCGCCGCCGATCAGCCGTGCGCGGCCGCGCTCGCGGCCGCGACGGGCGCCCGCTACCCGTACGACTTCCCCGACCCTTCGATCCTGACGGTGGGCTCCCGGTACTACGCGTACTCCACGAACGCGGGCGCGGGGAACATCCAGGTGCTGGTCTCGAGCGATCTGGCCCACTGGTCGATCGTCGGCGACGGCCTCGCCGGATTGCCGGGATGGGCCTCGCCCGGCGCGACCTGGGCTCCCACCGTGATCGCGCTCGGCACGTCGTTCGTCGCGTACTACACGACGCGCGACATCGGGTCAGGGCTCCAATGCGTCTCGGTCGCCACCTCGGCATCGCCGGCCGGACCGTTCGTCGACGCGTCGAAGGCACCGCTCGTGTGCCAGGCCGGTGGTTCGATCGACCCGAGTGCGTTCGTCGACGACAGCGGCACGCCGTGGCTGCTCTGGAAGAGCGAGGCGACCGCAACCGTCCCGTCGACGATCTGGTCGCAGCCGCTGGCCGCCGACGGCGTGACGATCAAGCCCGCGACGACGCCCACGCCGTTGCTCACGCCGGGCCAGTCATGGGAGCACGGTGTCGTCGAGGGTCCGTCGATGATCCGGATCGACGGCCGCGACTACCTGTTCTACTCGGGCGGCTTCTGGACGACGGCGGGATACGCAGAGGGCGTCGTGACCTGTGACGGCCCCGCGGGTCCGTGCCGCCGCATCGTCCCGGGCCCGGTGCTCGCCTCGGCGGGCCGCCTCGCCGGGCCGGGTGGCGCCGCCGCGTTCCGCACGCCGCGGGGCAACGTCTGGCTCGCGTTCCACGCGTTCACGCAGCCCGACGTCGGCTATCCCAACAGCCGGACCCTGCACCTCGCGACCGTGCGGATCAGCAACGGCGTCCCCATCGTCACCCCGGCATGACGCCGGTCACTCGGTCACGCGGCGAAGGCGGGAGCGAGCGAGTAGTTACGCGAGCGCCAGCTCGAGGCGGGAGAGGGCTTCGTCCTCGGAGACGTCGAGGGCGAAGCTGAGCTCGGAGACGAGCACGCTGCGCGCCTTGTTGAGCATCGACTTCTCGCCGGCCGAGAGGCCCTTCGAGACGTCGCGCAATGCGAGGTTCCGCACGACCTCGGCGACCTGGTACACGTCGCCCGACTTGAGCTTCTCCTGGTGGTTCTTGAACCGCCGGCTCCAGTTGGTGGGCTCGCGCACATCCTTCTTCGCGAGCAGCTGGAAGAGGTCGTCGACGTCTTCGGAGCTGATCGGAGGGCGCATCCCGACCTCCTCGGCCTTGGCCGAGGGCACCGAGAGCATGAGGTCGCCGTGCGCCATGCGCAGCACGAGGTACTCGGTCTTCTCACCGAACGCCTCGCGGACTTCCTTCTTCTCGATCACGGCCGCCCCGTGATGTGGGTACACGACGCGGTCGCCGACTTTGAAGGGCATCTCACTCCTGGGATGGCTCGCGAACGGAGCCTGGGGAACCACCGATTGTACCAGGCGACCCGTACGTTCCTTCGCCCGGTGACCGCCCGAAGCGCAGTGACGCGACGGAACGACCGCGACACTTTTTCGCCAGGTTCGCTCTTGCAACCCGCCGCCGCGTGACCCAGAATCGACCACAACGGGCGCGCCTCCAACCACCTTGAGTGGCGAGCAGGAGGGACGGGAGCAGGCGGCCGACCGACGACCGGCGCACGATGCGCGCCGGCTCCAGCCGACCGAGCAGAGGACAA
Organism: Actinomycetota bacterium; assembly: GCA_036787815.1. GTDB lineage: Bacteria > Actinomycetota > Acidimicrobiia > IMCC26256 > PALSA-610 > DATBAK01. The sequence goes on along the minus strand of DAIQOP010000134.1, from coordinate 842 downwards.
CATGGACGACTCCGCCTTGGAATGGGAGGCACCCCCGGCCGAGCTCACGCAGGCACTGCTGCGCTACCTCCCCGAACCCGTGGCCCTCCTCGACCACGACGGCGTGGTCATCTTCGCCGGCGGCCAGGGCGCCGGCCTCGTCGACGACGGCGACTCCTTCGCCGGTCGGCCGCTCTTCGAGATCGTGCACCCCGACCACGTCATCGAGGCGGTCGACGCGTTCGCCGACACGCGATCGACCGCGAGCCACCGGGCGCGTGTGCGACTGCCGATCCGCGCCGCCGACGGCTCGTACCAGGACTTCGAGCTCACGATGCAGAACCTCGCCCACGTGGTCGCACCCGACGAACCCCCGGCACCCGGCGCGGTCGCGATCTACCTGCGCAACGTCACGAATCGCGCCATGGCCGAGGAAGCGCTCCGGGCCGCGCAGCACCGCGCGCTCCACGACCCGCTCACCGGGCTCCCCAACCGCGTGCTCTTCCTCGACCGGCTCGGCCAGGCGTGCGCGCGGCTACGGCGCTCGAGCGGACGCCTGCTCGTCATGTTCGTCGACCTCGACCGGCTCAAGGCCGTGAACGACACGTGGGCCACGCGACCGGTGACGAGCTGCTCATCCAGGTCGGCCGTCGTCTCGACCAGGCCCTGCGGCCCGACGACACCGTCGCGCGCCTCGGTGGCGACGAGTTCGTCGTCGTGTGCCCCGACATCGCCGACCGTCAGATGTACGTCGAGCTCCCGAACCGGCTGCTCGAGACCCTCGCCCGGCCGATCGCGCTCGGCAACGTCACGCTCGAGGTCACCGCGAGCATCGGCGTCGTCGAGGCCGGCGACGAGGAGCC
>DAIQOP010000133.1:0-10296 GCA_036787815.1 Actinomycetota bacterium | reverse complement strand
TGCGGTCGGAGACGCCGGCCGCCTCCCAGTGCCGGCGGCCGATCGCGGTCCACTCCTCGCTCACGTCGCAACACAGCAACCGGCCACCGGGCACGAGCCCGCGGGCGATGCACAGCGCCGAGTAGCCCGTGAACGTGCCGACCTCGACCGCCTGCCGCGCGCCCACGAGCTGGGTGAGCATGGTCATGAACGCGCCCTGCTCGGGCGCGATCTGCATCCCGGCCACCGGGCCCAGCGCCGCGGTCGCGTCGATCAGCAACTGCTGCACCGCGTCGGGTTGCTGGCCGTGCGCGAGCAGGTACTCGTGCACTTCGGGCGAGAGGAAGAACGACTTCGGGTCATCGGCCATGGCCCGACATTACGCGCCGGGAGGGCACGGCCGGCGCCGGTGTGGCCTACGCCAGCGCGACGAGATCGAGCAGGTCGTCGGACCAGTAGTCGAGCGTTCCGTCGGGCATGAGCAGCACGCGTTGCGGCGCGAGCTCGGCGACGAACTCGGTGTCGTGGCTCACGAACACCATCGCACCCTTCCACTCCCGCAACGCGGCACCGACCGCGAGGCGCGACGGCGGATCGAGGTTGTTCGTCGGCTCGTCGAGGAGCAGGAGGTTGTGCCGGCCGGCGACGAGCATGGCCAGCGCGAGCTTCGTCTTCTCGCCGCCCGAAAGTGTGGCGACGTCTTGGAACGCCATCTCGCCCGAGAGGCCGAACATCCCGAGGAGCGCGCGCACCTGCTGGTCGGAGAGCCCGAGCGCGGCCGCCGCGTCGCGCATGTGCTCGAGCATCGAGCGCCCCGCGATGAGCAGCTCGTGCTCCTGCGCGTAGTAGCCCATCGACACGCCGTGACCGAGCTGGTGCGAACCGGCGTCGGTCGAGAGTTGGTCGACGAGCAGCCGCAAGAGGGTGGTCTTGCCCGCGCCGTTGAGCCCGAGGATGAGCAGCCGCTCGCCGCGGCCGACCGTGAACGACACGTCCTCGAACACGGTGTTGCGGCCGAACGACTTCGCCAGCCCCTCCACCTCGAGGACGGTCGCACCGGGGCGCGGAGGATCGGGCAGCCGCAACGAGAGCTTCTTCTCCTTGCGGACGGCGGCCACCTTGGTGGTGGCGAGCCGCTCGACGCGGTGGTCGAGCACCTTCGCGAGGCGGGCGCGCTTCGCGCTCGAACCGCGCATGGAGTCGGCGAGCGAGCTCAGCCGGTGGATCTCCGCGTCTTGGCGGCTCGCCAACTTCGTCTGGCGCTCCTCGTCGGCCGCGCGGGCGGTGCGGTACTGCGTGTAGGTGCCGCGGTACTCGACGAGCTCGCCTTCGTCGAGGTGGAGCACGCGCGTGATGGCCTGGTCGAGCAGCGCGATGTCGTGGCTCACGACGAGCAGCGCACCCCGGTAGCTGCGCAGGAATCCCATGAGCCAGTGCTTGGCGTCGACGTCGAGGTGGTTGGTGGGCTCGTCGAGGAGCAGCAGGTCGCTGCCGGCGAAGAGGATCCGGGCCAGCTCCACGCGGCGGCGCTCGCCCCCCGAGAGTGAGTGGATGGCCATGTCGAGCCGGTCGCTCTTGAGCCCGAGGCCTGCGGCGATGCGCCGCACCTCGGATTCCGCGGAGTAGCCGCCGAGCCGCTCGAACTCCTCCTGGGCGTCGGCGAACCGGCGCAGGTTGCGCTCCGACGGATCCTCCTCGACCTGGGCGTGACGCTTCTCCAGGCGCTGGGCGACGACGTCGAGGCCCTTGCCCGAGAGCACGTGGGAGACACCGGTGGAGTCGACCCCGGCACCGTGGGGCTTCGGGTCCTGGGGCAGGTAGCCGGTGCGTTCGCCCCGCAGGACGACGCCCGCCGCCGAGGGCGCCTCGCCCGCGAGCACCTTGAGCAGGGAGGTCTTCCCGGCGCCGTTGCGGCCCACGAGGCCGGCCTTGTCGCCGGGGCGCAGCGTGAAGGAACCGCCCACGAGCGTGAGGCGGCCACCGACTTCGACTGCGAGATCGCGAACCTGGAGCACGCACCATGGTCGCACGTCTCCCGGGCCGGCTCGGACCGAAATAGCCTTCCGGGCACCGTTTGTTCACTTCGACGTGGCCAATCCCATGACGACATCCTCCATGCCCACCCCACTCACGACTCCTCCGGACGACGCCCCCGACACGCTCGTGGCCCTCGCGCGCCTCCGCGAAGATCCCGACCCCGCGGTCCGCCGGGAGGTGGCCGAGACCCTCGACGCGCTCTCGCGGACGAGCCCCACGGTCGTGCTCGCGACCGTCCAGCGCTGGCTGGCCGAAGGCGGGCCGCACACCCGCGCCGTCGTGCGCCCCGCGCTTCAGGTGCTGGCGCGCACCGGCGACGACGCGGCCCGGCGGCTGCTCGGCTTCGCGCCCGAGGTCGCAGTGCGGGTCCGCGACGTCGTCCTCGAATCCGACCACGTGCGCGCCGGTGAGGCGCTGCGCATCCGGGCGCGCGTCGTCTCGGCCGAGACGCGGCGGGTGGCCGTGTCGGTCGACGTGGTCGTCGACGACTGCCGCCCGGTCGTGGTCACGACCCGGCGCCTCGACCCTCTCGAGACGCAACACGTGCGCCTGGTGCTCCCGTTGCGTTCCGACGCCGCGCGTCCCGGCCCGCACACCCTGTCGATCCGCGTCAACGGCCGCCTCGACGCCGAGCTCGCCTTCACCGTCGTGATGTAGCCGAAGCAACCCGACGCCCACTCCCATCCCGCGCCCGGAGACGGAGCGGAGGCTTCAGACGAGACGCGACGAGTGCGGAGCCTCACGAAGCGGAGTCGACCATGAGAGCTGAAGCAACCCGACGCCCACTCCCATCCCGCGCCCGGAGACGGAGCGGAGGCGTCAGACGAACGGTCGACCGGGGCTACGCGCCGGGGAGCGGAGTCGACCGTAAGAGCGGCCACTCGCGTTCAGTTTCGGCGATGAGGGCGAGGTCGAGCAGCCAGTCTTCGTGGTGGTGGGGAGCGAGCACCTGCATCCCGATGGGGAGACCGCGCGAGGTGCCGATCGGGATGGAGATCGCGGGGTTGCCGTAGATGTTCGACGGGATCGTGAGCGCGCCGTTGTTGCCCAGCCCCGCCTGCACCCCGTCGACCACCTGGGGCAGCGGGCCGTCGGCGCCGAACGCGATATCGGGGTTGGTCGACGCGATGACGAAGTCGACCTGCTCAAACAGATCCGCCATCTTCTCGTTCGTCCGCACGCGCTGTGCTTCGATGCGCGCACGCGCCTTGATGTCGTAGACTTTGTGCGCCAGCTCCAGCCCGAAGGCGATCTGGGGCGTGAGATCGGGCTCGCAGTCGGGATACAGGTCGCCGAGCTCCATCACGATCTCGGCCAGACCCGAGAGCGCCCACTCGTACGAGAGCTCCGGGAGCGAAACGGCGACGTCGACGACCACGAGGCCGGCGTCGCGTGCCAACGCTTCACCGTTGCCGATCACCGCGGCGACGAGATCGGGATGCACGATCGCGCTCCCGAGCGTCGGCGCGATCACGACCCGCTTGCCCCGCAACTCGTGGGTGCCGAGCCCGCGTTCCCAGCCCTCGACGCGCGGAAGGCTGTACGGGTCGCGAGCATCGAAGCCGTTGCACACGTCGAGGTAGCGGGCGACGTCGCGCACCGATCGGGCGAGGCATCCCGACACCGCGGTGAGCGAGCCCACCACCGTGCGCGGACCCTTCGGGATGCGCCCGTAGGTGTTCTTCAACCCGACGAGCCCCGTGAAGGCGGCCGGGATGCGGATCGATCCCCCGCCGTCGCCGCCGGTCGCGATGGTGCACTCGCCGCCGGCGACCGCGGCCGCCGCGCCCCCCGACGAGCCTCCCGGCGTCCGGTCGAGGTCCCACGGGTTCCGGGTCGTGCCGTGCAGCTTCGTTCTCGTGAGGTTCACGCCGCCGTACTCGCTCGCGGTCGTCGCACCCGCCAGCACCGCGCCCGCCTCACGGAGCCGCGCCACCATCGTCGCGTCGTGCTCGGCCACGTGATCGCGCAACGGCACCGACGCCTCCGTCGCGGGCCAACCCGCAACCGAGGTGAGCTGCTTCACGCCGATCGGCACCCCGCCGAACGGCAGGTTGACGTCGGCACGCGCCGCGGCTTCACGCGCGGGCTCGGCGTCGACGTACGACCACGCGTTCAGCTCCGATGCCGAGATCGCGGCGAGCGTCGCCTCGAGCTCCTCCACCGGTGAGCGTTCCCCCGACCGAAACGCGTCCACCAGCGAGCACGCATCTCCGGACCAAGGAGCAGTTGTCATGATCGCCTCCCGCGGCGGACGGCTTCGTACAGGGCATCGGCGGCGAAGAGGACGATCGCGGCCCAGGCCGGTGCGGTGGCCCGAGAGAAGAGCGTCGGCCATTCGAAGACCGCCGGCACGGCCGCGCGCATCTGCTTGTTCGCGACGTAGAGCCCGATGAAGCCGACGAGCACCGGCGGCGCGAGCGCGAGGAACGCTCGGGCGCGCGGCAGCAGGAACGCGACGATGAGCGCGGCGCCGACCAGCACGCCGGCCCACGGGCCCGTGACGACCGCGGCGACTCCGGCCCCCACCAGGGTCGCCACCACCTGGGCGCCCCGCGACGGCGCCGCCGCATCGGGCAACCACGGCAGACGGAACGACGGAACGTCGTCGATGCCGCGGTCGGGTGCCCCCTCGAGCGCGAGCACCCCCCCGCGGGCGCGCCGGTACCCGGCCGCCGCGAGCGCGCAGCACAGCAGACCGCCGAACAACGACAGCCCGATCGCGGCCCAGACCTTCTGTTGGGGAACCCATTCGAGATCGACGACCAGCGACTGCTGCCCCTTCGGGTCGATGCGCCAGCCGTTCGCGAACCCGTCGACCAGCTGCGAGCCGCCGAGCGAGCCGCTCCCCTTCACGGTCGCCCGCCACCCGGCGTTCTGGCTCTCCCCCAGCACGAGCCAGAACGGTGCGCTCGCGCCGGTGATCTTCACCGACATCTTCGTTCGGCCCTGGTGCACGACCGTGAGCTGCGGCGCGGTCGGTGCCGCGCCCAGGCCCGTGGCCCGACCTCCCGCCGTCGTGCCGGCCCCGCCGCCCGGGGCGGAGGCGAGCACGAGCCGGTCGAGCTGGAGGGCCGTGATCTGCCCCGACTTGGTGTCGAGCTCGTGGGAGCCGGCGCCGAGCTGCACCGTCGCCGGCGCGTCCGGGTTGGCGGGATCGCACGCCGAGATCGTGAGCGGCTGCAGGTTCTGCGCGTCGGTCGCCGAGCCGGTGATGCGAACGGGAACCGGGCGCCCGTCGATCTTGACGAGGTCGGAGCGGCAGGTGCCGGGGAGCTGCGCGGGTTGCGCGGGCAACCGCAGCCCGGGAATGCCGAGCTCGGCGATCGCCACCGGCGCGAGCGCGTCGTGCTTCGAGTACTTGCTCGCGACGTGGACCTTGTCGATCGACGCGATGGTCACCTGGATGTGCTTGCCGGTCACCGGGGGGAAGCGCACCGTGACCGGAGCGACGCTGTTGCGTTCGGACTTCGCCTGGAGCTTCGGCACCTTGATCCACCGCACCTGGCCGTCGACCGTGAGCTTCAGCAGCCTGGGACGCGAGTGGAACTCGTCGGTGACGATCTGCAGGTTCACGTGATCGAACGTGATCGGCTTCGCGATGTCGTAGTTGACCCACTGCCGGCGCACACCGATGAACGGTGTGACCCACGCGGTCGTGGGGTCGCCGTCGATCGCGTCGTCCGAACGGCAGTACACGCACCCGGCGAGGAACTCGCGCGCCCGGGCGTCGACACCACCCCGGGCGAGTGTGGGCAGCCCGAGCGCCGCGTCGATATCGGCACCCAACGCGTCGGAGGTGAGCCGCGCGGTACCGGTCAACGAGAACGTGCGGGCCGTCGGGAGCGTGAACTCGCGCTGGATCGCGAGCTCGGGGTCCGTGCGGGGCGGGACCGGCAGTACCCGCTCGCGGCTCATCAGGAGCACCAGCGGGTGCGACTGCGACGCGCGGCCTTCGGACGCGAGCAGATCGAGTGGCATCCGTTCGACGTCCTTCACCCGCACGGGGTGGCCGTGAGCGTCACGCACGTCGATCTCGGCGAACCCGACCGCCGCCGCGCCGCCGTTGAGCACGCGCGGACCGTCGCTCGTGTTGGTGATCTCGACGCTCAACGTCGAGAATGTGCGCTTCGGGAACAGCACGGTCTGCCCGGCGACGACGCGCGAGGTCGCGTCGAGCGTGGCGGTGACCGGACGGCCGCCGTCGAAGGTGAGTCGCACCTGGGTGATCCAGCGATCCTGCGGACCGTTCTGCTTCTGCACCAGACGGACGCGATCTGTGGTGATCGGCTGCTTCGCGACCATCTGGATGCGGTTGCCGATCGCGAGGTCGAAGGCCGCGACGGTCCACGACGTGTCGGTGTTGCCGTCGAACGCGCGCGACGCCCGGTCTTCGGGTGTGTAGGTGATCGGGTTGCCGTACGCGGTCGCCTGCACCGACTTGACGCCCTGCTGATCGGTCACCGTGTACGCGTCGTCGCCGGCCTTCGGGAAGTCGTCGAGGCGCGCGTCGCTGGGATCGGTGGCGAGCGGCTTCTCCCCCGCCTGCTCCGTGTAGCCGGTGTTGTCCATCACCGTGCTCCACCGCCGGGCCCGCTTGCGGTTGGAATCGGTGACCACCAGCACGCCGTCGGCGCCGACGGCCTTGCGCAGCGCCGCCGGATCGCCTGCGTACGACGCGGAATAGAGCACGACGCCCGCGTTGTCGAGCAGACCGACGTTGGCGATGTCGACGAGGCCTTCCCCGTCACCGGCGACGACGAGCGGACGGCTTCCCGATTCCGCGCGCACGATCGCGGTGGGATCGCTCACGGTGTACACCGCGACCGATCTCGGTTGGGTCTCACCCGGTGGGGTCTTGAGGGTGGTCTCGTCGATGAACTCGGTCGAGGCCTTGCCGTGCAACTGCGGCCCGAACGTCTTCGCGAGCGTGAGTCCGGGAACGTTGCCGAAGTCGCGTTGGAGCTCGAGCGGGCGAACGACGTTGTAGCGCTTGAACTGGAGGTCGTAACGCAGGTCGACGGCGCCGACACCCATGCGTCGGGCCAGCGCGGTGAAGCCGCCGGGTTCGAACGTGCCCTGCTGGATGCGCTCGTCGACCGCGTTGAGGAGATCTTGGGCCGCGGGACCACCCCAGGGGATGAGCTCGCGCGCGACGTACGGTCGGTCCATCAGACCGGGGGTGATGGGGTCGACGGTGTTGCCCCACACGTACGACGCGAAGTCCGAGCCGGGCAGCTCGAGCACCCGCGTCTGATGAGAGCCCTGGTCGAGATAGTGCGCGGCCTGCATCCAGTATGCGGGCACGTCGTTCGGGCGCTCGAGGTTGCGGCCGTAGTACGTGCCGTCGTAGAGAGCCGGGAAGTCGACGACGATGAGCGCGATCACCGCACCGGTGACGACGAGCCACCGTCTGGGGAACTTCGGGGTCGTGAAGCGCTGCGCGGCCACGTTCACGCCGACGCCGAGCATCACCGCCATGCCCAGTGTGACCAGCGGGATCGCGCGGCCCGTGCTGCGCAGCGCGAGACCTGCGGTGGAGGTGCTGGCGAACGCCTTGAAGAGCGCGCCCAGCGGGGTCGGCGACGTGTAGGGGTACGCGCCGACGGCGATCACGACACCGACGAAGGTCATCGCGAGGAAGTACACGCGGTGGCGCCAGCGCGAGAACGCGGCACCCGCGAGCGAGAGCGCGGCAAGGCCGTACCCGGCCAGGATCACCTCGATGTGCTGCGTGTAGTTGATCGACGCCTCGGTCCACGGCCCGACGCTGTCCTGCCCGTAGAAGAACCAGTAGCCGAGGCCGCGCAGCACCTCGTTGGGTGTCGAGGTGCGGGCGACCGCCTTCACCGTCTCGGTGTACTTGAGGATGTCGAGCCCGTAGCTGCCCTGCGCCCACAGTCCGGCCATCCACCAGAGGGACGTGAGCAGCGTGAGCCCACCGATCTTCGCGGTGACGCTCAACGCGCGCCCCGCCTTCACCTGACCCGTGATCCACGAGTACGCGATCCACAGCACCGGCCCGACACCCGCGAAGATCAACGCGGTCGCGTTCACGCCCCCGACGAGCTGCACGACGAGCGCGAACAACGCGGGATATCGCCAACGCCCGTCGCGGAGCGCCTTGATCGTGAGCGCGATCAACCACCCCAGGGCCGCCCACGGCATCAGCAGCACCGAGATCCGCGCGGCGTAGTCGAGGGAGTACGGGCTGAACATGTAGGCCAGCGCGGCGACCGCGACTCCGGGGCCCTTCACCCCGAGCGTGCGCATGAGATAGAGCACGCCGAGACCGGCGAAGAGCACGAGCGATCCGAGCCAGAGGCGTTGGGCGATCCAGTCGGGAACCCTCAGCGTCTCGAGCAACCAGTAGTACGGCCCCATCGGGAACAGGTAGCCGATGTTCTGGTGGGTGACGGTGCCGAACCCGATGTTGGGGTCCCACATCGACGCGGCCCGCCCGAGCAACCGTGACGGATCGAGGTAGAGGTACGACTTCGTGTCGGCGGCGACCTTGCCGGGCTGGGTGAGCAGCGGGGGCACGTAGGCGAGCAACGCCAGCGCCAGATAGCCCCGCCGCTTCGTCGCGCCGTCGGCCTCGGGCACGGTGCCGTCGGCACCCGCCCGCGGGCCGGTCGACATGGTTTCGTCTCGGGTCACGCGGGCCCGCGGCGTCTGATCGTCTCGGCCGCGAGCACCTCGAGGGTGCCGCACGCGGTCGCGCCCCAGGTGTACGCGGCGGCGTGGTCGAGCGCGCCGGCCGAGAGCCGGGCCCGCAACGCGTCGTCGGAGATCACGCGGTCGAGGGCGGCGGCGATCCCGGCCGGGTCGTCGGCGAGGAGCCCCGAGATGCCGTCGGCCACGGCGTCCTCGTGCCCGGCGATGCGCGTGGCCACGCTCGGAGTGCCACAGGCCGCCGCCTCGGTCATGGTCATGCCCCAACCCTCGTGCGCCGACGCGCTCGCGACCACCCAGGCGCGCCGGTACGCCTCCACCAGCGTCGCGTCGTCGACGCGGCCCGGCAACGCGATCCACGACGTGGCGTCGTGCTCGCGGATCTGGGCCTCGAGCCGCTCGCGCTCGTACCCGTCGCCGACGATGATCGCCCGCAGCGCCGGATGGCGGTCCTTGATCGCGAGGAGCGCGTCGACGAGGACATCAAAGCGCTTCACCGCCACGAGCCGACCGACGGCCACGACGAGCGGGGTCGGCGATTTCCCGACCGCACCCGGGGAGAATCGCGGCTCGATCCCCGGCGGGACCACGTGGATGCGCTTCGCCTTGAAGTGCAGCTTCGACTGGAGGTCGCGCTTGGACGACTCGGAGAGCGTGATGATCTGCGTACGCCGGTAGAGCGGTGGCGCGACGTGGTACTCGACGTTGCGACCGATTCGGGCGAGCCTCGGCGGCAGCGTCATCTCCCACATCGTGTCGTGCACATGGTGGAGCCACACCACGCGCGGTCGCCGGGCCCAGACCGGCGAGAAGAACGGCATGCCGTTCCAGATCTCGACCAGCGCGTCGCTGGCGCCGTGCCAACCCATCATCTCGCTGAAGGCGGCGCGCGGGAACACCATGTACCGGCCGCCCTTGCGGATCACGCGGTATCCGTCGCGCCACGAGACGGTCGGATACCCGGGCGCGTGCGACGTGCGCATCGTCACTTCGATACCCGCCTGGCCCCAGAGCGCGGCCACCTTCGAGGCGTGGACCTCGGATCCACCGGCCTCCGGGTCGTCGAGATCGCGCCAGGCGAGGACGCTCACCCGGCGCAGCCCGGCCCGCGCGGCGATGTCGCCCAGCTTTGCGACGACGTCGTCGGCGCCGCGACCTCGCATCCCGCTCCCCCTGCCGTCACCCGACCGTCGAACTGAGGCCGGGTGAGTCTATGGGCCTGTCCACCCGGCCTCAGTTCACGGGCGCGAACCACCGGGGCCGGCGCGTTACCCTCCTACTCCTCATGAGGGGGACACGGTGAAGCTGACGGGCGGGCACCGATGAAGTTGACGGGCGAGCGCCCGATGCAGGGGGCGACCCCCGACTCGCTGCTCGCCCTCCACGACGCCGGCTACCGGGAGGTCGTGGCGCGCCTCGGCCCCGGCCTCGTGCTCGACGTGGGCTGCGGGGTCGGTGACGAGACGGCCCGGCTCGACGGCCCCGACCGCATGGTCGTCGGGGTCGACTACAGCGCCCAGACCGCCGTCGACGCGGCGACCGAGTGGGGTCCGGGCGGATCACGGGGCACCGCGGTGCGGTTCGCCGCCATGGACGGCGCCCGCC
>DAIQOP010000132.1:0-10318 GCA_036787815.1 Actinomycetota bacterium | reverse complement strand
GTGGTGACGCGTTCGGGGCGGGCCCGGCTCGCGACGGCCGAGACCGCGATGAGCGCCCGCCTCGAGCACCTGCTCGGCGCCGTGTCCGACCGCGAGGCGTTCGTACGCGGCCTCGCCGAGATCGACGCGGCGATGCGTTCCGAGCTCGAGGCCCGTCTGCAGGCGGCGCTGGCGGCGCGCCGATGAGCGAGCCGGCCCACAAGCAAGGGTGGGTCCGGCGCCTGATCGGCTACATGGCGCCTCACAAGAAGAACGCGTACATCGCGTTCGGCGTCGCGATCAGCGGGCAGCTGATCCAGTCGCTGCTCCCCGTGGTGCAGAAGGTCGTCGTCGACGACGTCATCACGCGTCACCGCGACAAGAGCCACCACCTCATCGCGGGGAAGCCGCTGGCACCCTGGCTCACGCTCATGATCGTGATGGGCGTGCTCACCTTCGTGTTCGCGTACTTCCGCCGCTTCCACGGCGGCCGCATCGCGCTCGACGTGCAGCACGATCTGCGCACCGCGATCTTCCGCCAGCTCCAACGCCTCGACTTCGCCCGCCACGACGAGCTCGCGACCGGTCAGCTGGTGAGCCGGGCATCGTCGGACGTCGCGCTCATCCAGGGCTTCCTCCAGTTCATGCCGATCGGTGTCGCCAACATCCTCCTGTTCATCGTGTCGCTGGGCGCGATGTTCTGGCTCTCACCCCTGCTGTCGCTCGTGATGCTCGCGGTCGGGCCCGCGCTCCTCTTCACCGCGATGCGCCTGCGTACATCGGTGTTCCCGGCGAGCTGGGACGCGCAGCAGAAGGCCGGCGATGTCGCGAACGTCGTGGAGGAAGACGTCACCGGCGTGCGGGTGGTGAAGGGCTTCGGGCAGGAGTCGCGTGAGCTCGACCGCCTCACCGATCGCTCGCGCGTCATGTTCGCCTCGCGCGTGCGGCTGGTGAACATCACGGCCCGCCTGCAGCCGGCGATGCAGACGATCCCGGCGTTCGGGCAGGTCGCGGTCCTCGCCCTCGGTGGGTGGCTCGCCCTGCACGGGCGCATCAGCCTGGGCACGTTCCTCGCCTTCTCCACGTACATGCTCCTCATCACGCCACCGATCCGGCAGCTGGCGGCGATCCTCACCGTCGGGCAGCTCGCTCGCGCCGGGGCCGAACGCATCTACGACCTGCTCGACTCGACGCCGTTGGTGCAGGACGCGCCCGACGCGTCCGACCTCGAGGTCGCGAATGGCGAGGTGCGGTTCGAGCACGTGACGTTCGGTTACACCTCGGCCGACCCGGTGTTGCGCGACTTCGATCTCACCGTTGCCGCGGGCGAGACGGTCGCGCTCGTGGGCAGCTCGGGATCGGGCAAGTCGACCGTCGCCCTGATGCTCCCGCGCTTCTACGACGTCCACGCCGGTCGGATCACGATCGACGGCACCGACGTGCGCGCGGTGCACCTCGAAACACTCCGCGGCAACATCGGCGTCGTGTTCGAGGACTCGTTCCTCTTCTCCGACACCATCACGGCGAACATCGGATTCGGGAAGCCCGACGCGACACGCGACGAGATCGAGGCCGCCGCCCGCGCGGCCGAGGCCCACGAGTTCATCCTGCGGCTCCCCAATGGCTACGACACGGTTGTCGGCGAGCAGGGCCTCACGCTCTCGGGCGGTCAGCGCCAACGGGTCGCGCTCGCCCGCGCGTTGCTCTCCGACCCGAAGATCCTGCTCCTCGACGACGCGACCTCGTCGATCGACTCACGGGTCGAGGAAGAGATCCACGCGACGTTGCGGCGTATCGCGCACAACCGCACGACCATCCTCGTCGCGCACCGCCGGTCGTCGCTCTCGCTCGCCGATCGCATCGTCGTGGTGGATCACGGCGCGGTGCTCGACGCGGGAACGCACGACGAGCTCTGGTCGCGCTGCCCGCTGTACCGCGTGCTGCTCTCCGGCCCCGGCGGCGACGCCGAAGGCCTCGAGCCCGTGATCGAGCACGACGACAACCAGGTCGACGGAGTCACGCCCTCGGCGTGGCAGGGACTCGCCGACGAAGACGTCCGCAATGCGCAGATCGCCGAGCGGATACGTACCGCGAGCCCCACAGCCGCGGTGCGCGTGGCCGGAGGAGGCGGAGGTGCGGGCGTGGGCGCCGGGTGGGGTGGCGCGCTCGCTCCGACGCCTGAACTGCTGGCGCAGGTCGACGCGCTCGGGCCGGCCACCGCCGATCCGCGCGTCGACGTCGAGTTCGAGAGCCGGCCGTCTCCCGACTTCAAGTTCCTGCACTTCGTCCGCCGGTACCGCGGCTGGTTGACCATCGGCATCCTCCTCGTGACGCTCGACGCGTTGTGCACGCTCGCCGGCCCGCTCCTCGTCCGTCACGGCATCGACAGTGGGGTCGCGCCGCGCGTTCCCGGCGCGCTCTGGGCGGCGACGGCCGTGTTCTTTGCCGTCACCGTCGTCGACTGGTGGCTGATGTGGGCCGAGGCGCGGGTCATGGGCCGCACGTCGGAACGAATGCTGCACGCGCTGCGGATCAAGGTCTTCGGCCAGCTCCAGCGACTCGGCGTCGACTACTACGAGCACGAGATGGCGGGCCGGATCATGACCCGCATGACCACCGACATCGACGCGCTCTCGCAACTGCTCCAGAACGGGTTGGTCAACGCGCTCGTGAACCTCGTGACCTTCGTCGGTGTGGGGGTCGGCCTCGCGATCCTCAACCCACGGCTGGGTCTCGTGACCGCGTCGATCCTGCCGCCGCTCGTCATCGCGACGATGTGGTTCCGCTCCTCGTCGACGCGCGCCTACGAGACCGCGCGCGAGCGCATCGCGGCCGTCAATGCGAACCTGCAAGAAGGGCTCTCGGGTGTGCGGGTGTCGCAGGCCTTCGTGCGCGAGGACCGCAATCAGGAGGTGTTCACCGAGATCGCGTCGGGTTATCGAGACGCGCGCGTGCACGCGCAACGGCTGGTCGCCATCTACTTCCCCTTCGTCGACTTCCTCTCCGACATCGCGACCTGCGTCGTGCTCGGCGCCGGCAGCGTGCTCGTGGCTCACGGTTCGCTCACGGTCGGTGAGCTCATCGCGTTCCTCCTGTTCCTCAACCTGTTCTTCGCGCCGATCCAGCAGCTCTCGCAGGTGTTCGACTCGTACCAGCAGGCCCGGGTCGCGATCTCGCGCATCACCGAGCTGCTCGCGACACCGACGACGGTGCCGCCGCCGATCACGCCCGTGGTTCCGGGCCGGCTGCGCGGCGAAGTGGCGCTCGAGTCGGTGCACTTCAAGTACTCCAGCGCGATCGACGAGGCGCTCCGGGGTGTCGACCTGCACATCGCGCCCGGCGAGACCGTCGCGCTCGTGGGTGAGACCGGCGCGGGCAAGAGCACCGTGATGAAGCTCGTGGCCCGCTTCTACGACCCGACATCGGGATCGGTGCGCGTCGACGGTGTCGCGATCGACGACTACGACCCAGTTGCGTTCCACCATCAGCTGGGTGTCGTGCCGCAGGAGGCGTTCCTCTTCTCGGGCACGATCCGCGACAACATCGCCTACGGCCGTAAAGACGCGAGCGACGCCGAGGTGGAGGCCGCGGCCCGGGAGGTCGGCGCCCACGAGTTCATCGCATCGCTGCCCGGCGGCTATCTCCAATGGGTCAGTGAACGCGGTCGGTCGTTGTCGTCGGGCCAGCGCCAGCTCATCGCGCTCGCGCGCGCCCACCTCGTCGACCCGGCGATCCTCCTGCTCGACGAAGCGACCTCGAACCTCGATCTCCAGACCGAAGCGAAGGTGCAGGCGGCGATGGGTGTCGCCGCCCACGGGCGCACGACGATCCTGATCGCGCACCGTCTGCAGACCGCGCGGCTCGCGGATCGGATCGTGGTCGTCGACGAAGGGCGGGTGGTCGAGGACGGCTCCCACGACGAGCTGCTCGTGGCCGACCGTCTGTACGCGCGCATGTGGGCCGCGGCCGAGGGCGAGACGGCAGCGGCCGGGTCGGCACGCGACGAGGCCGCAGCGGCCAGGTAGCGTCACCGCCATGCCCGAGATGCCCCGTGACGAACCCGGTCGGGTCTGGTGGCGCGACGGCGTGCTCTACCAGATCTACCCGCGCAGCTTCATGGACGCGAACGGCGACGGGATCGGCGACCTGCGGGGCATCATCGAACGCCTCGACCACCTGCAATGGCTGGGTGTCGAAGGGATCTGGATCGACCCGATCACCGTCTCGCCCGATGCCGATTGGGGCTACGACGTCGCCGACTACTGCGACGTGAACCCACCGCTCGGCACCCTTGCCGACGCCGAGGAACTCGTGGAGGAAGCGGGCCGGCGTCACATCCGCGTGCTCCTCGACCTGGTGCCCAACCACACGAGCGATCGCCATCCCTGGTTCCTCGATGCCCGCTCGTCGCGCACGGCGGCCCACCGCGACTGGTACGTGTGGGCCGACCCGAAGGCCGACGGATCGGTACCGAACAACTGGGTGAACAACTTCCACCCCGGTCGGCCGGCGTGGACGTTCGACGAGACCACCGGCCAGTACTACCTGAACCACTTCCTCGCGACGCAGCCCGACCTCAACTGGTGGAACGAGGAGGTGCGCGACGAGTTCGACCGCATCCTTGCCTTCTGGTTCGATCTCGGGGTCGCCGGCTTCCGCATCGACGTGTGCCACATGATCGTCAAAGATCGGCTGCTGCGCGACAACCCGCCGGCCACCGACGACGATCACTGGTACGTGCAAATGCAAGGGCAGCGTCAGGTGTACAACGCCGCCCGCCCCGAAGTGCACGACGTGCTCCGGCGCTGGCGCTCGATCGCCGATTCCTACGACCCGCCGCGCATCCTCGTCGGCGAGACCTACGTGCTCGAGCCCGAGCTGTTCGCGTCGTTCTACGGACGCGGCGACGAGCTGAACCTCGCGTTCAACTTCATGCTCCTGCACTCCGACTTCTCGGCCGGTCAGCTCCGCGCCGCGGTCGAGGCGTCGGAGCGCCTGTTGCCCGCCGACTGCTGGCCGGTGTGGACGGGCGGTAACCACGACAACCACCGCTTCGCGACCCGGTGGGGCGGCGACGATCCGCGACACGCGAGAGCGGCCCTGTTCATGCTGCTCACCCTGCGGGGCACGCCGTTCCTGTACTACGGCGACGAGATCGGCATGCCCGACACCGACGTGCCCCAGGAACGGATCCTCGATCCCGTCGGGCTGATCCACGGTCGGCGACTGGGCCGCGACGCGGAGCGCACACCGATGCCCTGGACGGGTGAGCCGGGTGCCGGCTTCACCGAGGCCGGTGTCGAGCCGTGGCTCCCGTTCGGCGATGTGGCCGCGTGCAACGTCGCGGCACAACGGCACGATCCCACCGCGATGCTCGCGCTCACGCGCGACCTCGTGTCGCTGCGCGACGCGATTCCCGATCTCGCGCGCGGCAACTATCGCACCGACCCTCGGTCGAACGACTCGCGCTGGATCTTCCGTCGCGGCGACCGCACGTTCGTCGCGCTCAACCTCTCCGACGACGAGACCACGATCGGTTCGGTGCACGGGCTCGTACGGATCGCCACCGACCGCTCACGCGACGGGCTGCGGGTCGACGGCGATCTCGTGTTGGCACCGTGGGAGTCGGTGTTGGTGTGGCTCGATCAGGAGTTGGGCTCGACACCCGACGCGAGCACGGCTGCTACGGGCAGCACGGCTTCGTCGCCGTCGGCGTAGGGAGCGACGAGCCGGGTTCCGAGCATCTTCATGCGATCGCGGGGGCGCCGCGCGCGTGGGCGGCGGTCCACGCCAGGAGCCGGTCGACCGGCCACGAGTTCACGATGGTGTCCACCGGCACTCCGCACTCGGCCGCGCGGTCGGTGCCGAACGGCTGCCACTCGAGCTGCTCCGCGGCGTGCGAGTCGGTGTCGATCGACACCTTCACGCCCATCTCGACGGTGCGCTGCAGGATGCGCAACGGTGGGTCGAGGCGTTCGGGCCGGCAGTTGATCTCGACCGCCTTGTCGAAGTGGAGGCACGCGGCGAGCACCACGTCGATGTCGAACTCCGACTCCGGACGCCCGTGGCCCGTGACGAGCCGCCCGGTGCAATGACCGAGGATGTCGCTGTGTGGGTTCGCGATCGCCGCGACCATGCGGTGCGTCATGCCCACCTTGTCCATGCGCAGCTTCGAGTGCACGCTCGCCACGACGACGTCGATCTCGGCGAGCAGCTCCGGCTCCTGGTCGAGGGAGCCGTCTTCATTGATGTCGGCCTCGATGCCCGAGAGGATGCGCAACGGCGTGGGGCCGGCCCCGAGCTCTTCGTTGAGCTCCGCGATCACGTCGAGCTGCTCGCGGAGCCGCTCGGGGGAGAGACCGTGCGCGATCTTCAGGCGGGGAGAGTGGTCGGTGAGCGCGAAGTACTCGTGGCCGACCTCGCGCACCCGTTCGGCCATCGTGCGAATCGTGTCGCCGCCGTCGGACCAGTCGGAGTGCACGTGCAGGTCGCCGCGCAGCGCGGCCCGGATCGCGTTCCCGGCATCGGAGCCGGGCTCGGTCACCTCCAACTCGAGCCGTTCGAGGTAGGTGGGTGTCTTGCCAACGAGTGCCTCGGCGATGACCGTGGCCGTGGTGTCGCCGACGTTCGGGAGGTCGTGCAGCCGACCGCGCTCAGCGAGGTGCCGGAGCTCTTCGAGGGGGACATCGCGCACCGCGATGGCCGCGCGGCGGAACGCCTGCACGCGGTAACGGGGGTCGCGACGACGCTCGAGCAGCGACGCGATGCGGGTGAGGGCCTCGGCCGGCTCCACGCCCCCGACCGTACCCGCTGAACCACTTCCCGGAATCGCCGCAGAAGGCGACTCCTATACTTCCCGCCCGGAGGGCTGACCGAGTGGCCGAAGGTGCTCGCCTGCTAAGCGAGTAGGGGGTGATAAACCTCCTCGAGGGTTCAAATCCCTCGCCCTCCGCCATGAGTGATTACGACCTGACCGAGGCGGAGCTGCTCGAGCTGGGGGCTGCGACCCTCGGTGAGTCCGGCGGCCATGCGATGCGGGCCCGGGTGCACGCCGCGTGGCCCGGTGCGCGCCTCGCGGCACCCGCGTTCCCGGTGCGCTGCACACCCGGCGACAACCTCGCGATCCATGTCGCCGTCGCGGAGGCGCCGCCGGAGTACGCGCTCGTCGTCGAGGTCGGCGACCAGCCCGAGCTCGGCTACTGGGGTGAGGTGCTCACGACCGCCGCGCTGGCTCGGGGGCTGACCGGGCTCGTGATCGACGGTGGGGTGCGCGACATCGCCGCGCTCCACGCCCATCACTTCCCGGCGTTCTCCACGATGATCGCCCTCCGCGGGGCGACGAAGGACAAAGCCGGGTCGGTCGGCCGGCCGGT
Organism: Actinomycetota bacterium; assembly: GCA_036787815.1. GTDB lineage: Bacteria > Actinomycetota > Acidimicrobiia > IMCC26256 > PALSA-610 > DATBAK01. Next base: position 2,966 of record DAIQOP010000132.1, on the reverse strand, counting down.
CACCGTCGGCGATGTCGAGGTCGGGCTGGGGGATTGGGTCGTCGGCGACGCCGACGGGGTCACCGTGGTGCGCGCCGCCGACCTCTTGCAGGTGATCGACGTCGGGCGGACCCGCGCCGAGAAGGAAGAGCACTTCTTCGCCGCGCTCCGATCGGGCACGACCACCATGGCGTTGCTCAGCCTCGACGGTTCACCGGTGACGCGCGCCTGAACCGCTCGCTAGTGCTCGGTATTGACGCTCGCTGGCGCTCGGTGCCGATGCTCGCTAGTGCTCGGTGTAGTTGACGGGCCCGGCGTCGGGGACACCGACGGCGAAGCAGAAGCAGTGGATCGCCGCGTGGTCGCTCACCGGGCGCAGGCTGTGGATCGCGTCGGGTGGGATGTGCACGAGGTCGCCCTGCCCGATCTCGCGCGTCTCGTCGCCGATCGTCATGAGACCTCGGCCCGACGTGACGTAATAGAACTCGTGCGTCGGGTGGTGGTGCGGGTCGACGTACCCGCCGCCCGCGACCTCGAACTCGCTCACGAGCTCGAGGTGGCCGCCCGCGGTGATCTCGAACATCTCGCGCGGATTCACGAGCCACCACACCGGCACCGTGCCGTTGTGCTCGACGACCGGCGCGGCGTCTTCGATCGAACGCACGTCCATCGTGGGCCTCCCGTACAATCGAACGTCGTCCAAAGCGTAGAACAGAGGCTCCGGGGAGGCCCGTCGTGGTCGAGACTCGCACGCTGCAACTCCTCGAGGTGACCCCCGAGTCGTGGGCGCCGTTCGGGCGCATCCCCTCCGACGAAGGCACCGAGCACGACGACGCCGATCTCGAGTTCCTCCTCGACGACGGGCACGTCAACTTCATCGGCCACGACAACTCCGAGATCGCGTTCAGCGAGCGGGGCGGGGCGTTGTGCGAGCTGCTCAACCGTCACGACACGCACACCCAGACGTTGATGCCGGTCGACGTCGAGGCCTATGTGGTGGTCGCCCCGTCCGCCGTCGACTTCTCCCGGCCCGAGCATTTCGACACGGTGCGCGCGTTCCGGCTGCCGCCGCTCGCGGTCGTCCACCTCACCCGCGGTACCTGGCACTGGGGGCCCTATCCACGGGCGGCCGACAAGGTCCGCCTGTTCAACATCCAGGGTCGCGGCTACCCGAACGACAACGGCATCGCCTGGCTCACCCGGGACCACGACGTCGTCTACGAGGTCGTGCGCGTGTAGCGCTACGCCGCGTAGAGCTCCGTATAGCGGCGCACCATCGTGACGTCGGGACGGAACGCGAGGCGTTCGGGCCGCACCGGCTCGCCCAGTGTGCCCCGCACGAGCTCACCGACGAGATCGGCGCCGGCTGCCAGCGACAGCGAGAGACCGCCGGAGAACCGCGGGCTCACGTCCGTGAGCACGACCTCGTCGTCGGTCGTGACGAAGCCCGAAACGCTCGCCGCGCCGTTGAGGCTGTAGATCGCGACGGCCTGGGCGGCGACGGCTTCGAGTCGCGGGTCGCGGAAGGTCCGGCTCTTCGTGCTGATCCCCGCCTTCGTCTCCAACCGCCAGTGCGGGACGACGCCGGCGAGCCGCCCGTCGCGGTCGGTCAACAGATCGACGGTGAACTGCCGCCCGCTCAGCCGGGTCTGCACGATCGGTTGCTCGATGCGATGGCAGGCCCACACGAGCGCGGCGGGCTCGTCGACCGCGTACGCCGCGCGCGAGCCGCGACCGAAGCGCGCTTTCACGATCCACGGCCCGGGGAGCTCGCCGACGACTCGCTCGGGCTCATGGTCCGCGAGCGCGCACGGCGCGACCGGGAGTCGCGCGTGCTCGGCGATCTTCCAGAGCCGCCACCGGTCGACGCACGCGGCGACGGCCCGGCGATTGTGGAGCCAGACCGGCGCACCGAGCCGGTCTTCCTGACCCGCCAGCACCAGCATCTCCGCGGCGGCCGTCGACACCATCGCGTCGATGGAGCCGTGCTCGACGATCGCCGCCAGCTCCTCGAGGAAGCGATCGGGCGCGGTCGCCGGACTCACCACTGCGGGCGCGGACGCGAGGGACAGACCGGCTGCGAACGGATCGGCGTCGACGGCGACGACGTGGTCACCGCGCTCGACGAGGGCGCGGATCACCGCGATGCCCGCGGGTCCGCCCGCTCCCGTGACGAGTATGCGCTTCATCGATGACGCCCCCTGTGTGCCCGACCTCTCTTGGAGGTATCGGAGGAGTGCGGTACCGACCTGAGACGTCGGGGCGGCGCGAATACCCGGTGCTGCGAGCGGATAAACGCGCGATCCGGCTCAAGGAAGCACGGTCGATCCTCCGATATCCGGATCGGAAGGGGGAACCGAGGACCCATGACGGTCGCCCTGGAAGACCTGCGAGACGAGATCCGCCGTGAGGAGCTGAGTGCCGGGCTCGACCCCGGGCGCCCCCTCACCCGTGCCGACATCGAGCGCCGCCGCCGGCAGATCGCCGAGGTGGGCGTGCTCGTGTTCTTCGGCATCGTGGTGTCGACGCTGCGGGCCAACGTGTGGGGTTCGGCGCACCAGGGCCTCTTCGATCCCGATCTCCTCCGAGCCGCGACGATCACCGCCGCGGGCGGGTTCATCGCGTACGTGGTCGAGAAGGAGCGCCACTTGCGGCGCCTGGTGTTCCTCGAGAGCGAGGAACGTTCCGTGCAGCTTGCGATCGCCGACCGGTTGCTCCAGGCGGCCGCGTTCGCCGACGCGTCGACCTCGCTCCACGGGTCGCTCGTCCTCGAGCGGGTGCTGCAACACACGCTCGACCGGATCCGCGATCTCGTCGGTGCGCACTCGGCGTCGATTCGCCTGATGTCGGCCGACGGGCAGCTGCGCGTCGCGGCGATGCACGGGCCGCCGAACACGCCGGTGCTGCTCGGTGGGGTCGCGCTCGCGACCCGTGTCGGCCTGGCTCGCGAGCCGATGCTGCTGCCGGGTGCCAACGGGCGCCACGAT
>DAIQOP010000005.1:19316-34237 GCA_036787815.1 Actinomycetota bacterium | reverse complement strand
GAGCCAGTACCCGGCACCCGATGGTCCCGCGGCCATCCCGACGATCGGCTGGTTGAGTCGGAGTGCCCCGGCCGACCCGTGGAACCCCGCGTCGCCGAAGGCGAAGATCCCGCCGTCGGACGCGACGAGCCAGTACCCGTGACCCGACGGCGCCGCGGCGATTCCGACGACGGGCGCCGCGAGCGCGAGACCGCCCAACGAGCCGAAGTAGCCCGCATCACCGAACGGGAAGACCGTGCCGTCGGACTGGACCTCCCAGTACCCGTTCCCCGAGGGAGTGCGAGCGACTCCGACGATCGGCGCGATGTTCCTGCGCTCGACGAGGATCGCTGCGCCGCCGGCGTCGACGGAAGTCGTGTTGGCCGAGACGTCGGCCTTGGGCGTGCGCACCGACATCCACACGCCGTAGAAGACATCGGTGATCGTGTTGCCGGTGATCACCGTGCCCGTGACGGGCGCGCCGCTGAGGGGCACCGCGGTCGCGGAGAGCACGAGGATGCCGGTCGTGTGGGTCACGTGGGCGTCGACATCGCCCGGGCCGCCGAGCGCGACGGCACCGAAGTCGCCGTGGAGCCCGTCGTGACTCACGTGATTGCCGGTGATCACGTTGCCGCTCAGGTTCTGCAACGGTTCGTAGCTCTTGACCGCGATCCCGACACCCCAGTTGTCGTTCACCGTGTTGGCGGTGACGTGGTTCCCGTACGCGGCGTCGCCCTGGCCGCCACCCGCGTACACGAAGATGCCGATCGAGCCGTTGCCGTCGACGGTGTTCCCGGCGATCGTGTTGCCGTGCGCCGCGAGCGATCCGCTGCCGCCGGTGAGGGTGATGCCGGATGCCGAGAAGCGGTTGCCACCGAGGATCGGGGTACTGCCGCCGAGCACGGGTTGGGTGCCGTTGCCGCTCACCGTGTTGCCCGAGATCGTGTCGCCGACTCCGGCGCCGACCGCGATGCCTCCCCAGTTGCCGGTCACCGTGTTTCCGGTCACCGTCGAATCGACGACGCGCGTCAACGCGATGCCTTCGCCGAACGGGACTTGCGCGCCGTGTTGCACCGGACAGTCGGCCGCGGCCGGATGCTGGGAGCACAGGTCGTTGGTCGTGACGACATCGCCGGTCAGTGTGAGGTTGCCCAACGTGGCCGCAGCGGCGGCGTCCGGCGGCGGGGCGACGACGATGCCGTCGCGATCGGCGTTGCGGAAGGTGAGGTTCCGGATCGTGACGTGCGCCGCGTTGACGAGCAGCCCGTTGGCCTCGCCGGTCGCGTCGATGATCGTGTTCGCGGCGGTGCCCCCGGCGGACGCGTTCGACTCGATCGTGAAGTCGTGCAGCGTCGCGGGCACCGCGTTGGCGGTACCGGTCGGATTGTCGGACACGAGGTACGTGCCCGGCGAGAGCTCGATCGTGTTGTCGAACGTCGCCTGCGAGAGCGCGTGGCCGAGGGTGCGACACGGCGAGCCCGACACGAGACACGAGTTCGCCGTATCCGAACCGGTCGGAGCGACGTAGCGGACGTTTCCGTCCGCGCCGGCCGCTCCCAACGTCGCGAACCCGACGGCGACGAGTGACGTCGCCGCGGCCGATGCGATCAACTGACGGATCCGACGTCCCACGATGATCCTCCCGAAGCCGCGATCCCCACCGCGTCGACCGACCGTACTCCCGGGTCGGTGCGAAATCGATAGGGGGGCCTTTGGGCAGGCACGGGCGTGCCGGCTGAGGTGTCCGGAGCTACAGCGACTGGTTCGCCTTCGCGAAGAGCCAGAGGGCGTACGCGTGGAGCATGTCGCCGATCTCCTTCGGCGCCTGGCCCGCGCACGCGCGAGCGTGGGTGCCTTCGAGCAGGATGCCGAGCTTGTAGCACCCGAGCACGAAGAACCACGGCATCGCGGACACATCGCGACCGCTCACCTTCGCGTAGTGCGCGATGAGCTCCGCGCGCGAAGGCATGCCCTCCCACGGCTCGAGTTGGGGAGCCTTGCCGGGCGGGTCGCCGGGCTCGATCCACGCGGTGAGCAACCATGCGAGGTCGAGCAGCGGGTCGCCGAGGGTCGAGAGCTCCCAGTCGACGATGGCCGCGAGCCTGGGGGCGTCGTGAGCGAACATCACGTTCGCGAGCTGGTAATCGCCGTGGATGATGCCGATGCGGCAGTCGGCCGGCCGATTCCCCTCCAGCCAGTCGCCGACCCGGTCGACGTCGGGAAGCTCCGCCGCGCCGTACCCCTCGAGCTGCGAGTAGCCGTCGAGCTGTGAGCGCCAGCGTGAGACCTGCCGTTCCAGCCAGTTGTCGGCCTTCCCGAAATCGGAGAGCCCGACGGCGGCCGCGTCGACCGCGCCGAGTCGCGCCGCGCCCTCGACGAGCTCGAACGACAGCGAACGGCGCCACTCCACCTCGGTTCCGTAGCTTCCCGGCAGCGTGCCCATCGGCGTGAAGCCGTCGATCGCGCCCATCACGTAGAAGGACACACCGATCACGCCGGTGTCGGCGCACGCCGCGTAGAGCTCGGGATGCGGCACACCACTGCCGGCGATCGCGCCGAGCACGCGCGCCTCGCGCAACATCGTGTCGTTGCTGTTCTTGCGGAGGTGGCGCGGCGGCCGACGCAGCACCATGCGCGCGCCGCCGCTGCCGCGCGTCATGAGGAAGATGTTGTTCTGCGACCCGCCGGTGAGTTGCTCGACGCGCGTGACCCGGGAGCCCGGGCGGCGCGAGGATCCACTCCTGGAGCCGGGCCCAATCGAGCAGGCCGTCGAAATCCGACAGCCCGGTATCGGAGTCGCTCACCTCGTGCCCCCTTCGCCTGCGTCGAACCCGGTGCGTGCGATCATCGCGGCGTGGAAACCGACGATCTCGCGCTCGAACCCCTGCCGCCCGACTCGCTCGGGCTGCTGGAAGGGTTGACGACCACCCGGTCGATCCGCCGCTACCGCGACGAACCCGTACCGACCGACGCGTTGCGCGCCATGCTGTTCGCGGCGAGCCGTGCGCCGAGTGGATCGAACCGCCAACCGTTCCGATTCGTCGTGCTGACCAACAGCGCGATCGCGCTCGAGGCCAAGGCACTCATCGGCGTGGGCGCGCGCCGCGCCTGGGCCGCGAAGCGAGCGGCCGACGGTTACGACCGCGGGTCCGGTGAGATCGACGACTCTCCGAAGACGCGCATGGCTCGCGCGATGCAGTCGTACGTCGACGAGTTCGAGCGCGCGCCGGTGCTCGTGTTGCCGTGCCTCGTGCGGTACCGCGACCCCACGCCGACGGAGGGTGCCTCCGTGTATCCGGCGTGCCAAAACCTCCTGCTCGCGGCGCGTGCGCTCGGGTACGGCGGGGTGCTGACGATGTGGCAGGGGTTGGTCGACGCGGAGCTGCGCGCGTTGCTCGGCGTGCCCGACAACGTGTTCGTCGCCGCGACCGTCACGATCGGGAAGCCGGCGGGACACCACGGCCCGGTGCGCCGGCGGCCGCTCGCGGAGCTCGTGTTCGCCGACACCTGGGGCGAGTCCGCGCCCTGGGCGGTCGACCCGCCCGGTACCACCTACACGTCCGCAGGACCTCCGCGAACCTGAGATCACAACATGCTCTGTTCGTCCAGGAGGGTGGCGAAGCGCTCGCGGGCGGCGGCGACGCGGCCGGGGAGGTGCTCGCGCGGCCACAGGCCTTCCTGCGGCTTGTAGCCCTTCAACACCTGGCGGGCGATCGTCACCTGGTGCACCTCGGTCGGGCCGTCGGCGATCCCCATGATCGGTGCCGTTGCCCACATGCCGATGAGTGGCATCTCGTTCGACACGCCGAGCGAGCCGTGCACGTGCATCGCGCGCCACACGATGTCCTTGAGCACCTTCGCCGTCGCGACCTTCACACCGGCGATCTCCTTGCGCGCTCGGTGGCCTCCGCCTTGATCGCATACCCATGCCGCGTGCAGCACCTGGAGGCGGAACTGGTGGAGCTCGATCCACGAGTCGGCGATGTACTGCTGCACGAGTTGCTTCTCGGCGAGCAGTGAGCCCTGTGTCGTGCGCGACAACGCGCGTTCGCAGAGCATGTCGAGCGCGCGTTGGCACGTGCCGACCGTGCGCATCGCGTGGTGGATGCGGCCGCCGCCGAGCCGGGTCTGCGCGATCATGAACGCCTGCCCTTCGCCGCCGAGCACGTGGTCGACCGGTACGCGAACGTTCTCGTAGCGCACGTATGCGTGGGCGCCGTCACCGAGCTGCTCTCCCGCGATGCCGACGTTGCGGAGGATGTTCACGCCGGGCGAGTCGGTCGGCACGAGCATCATCGACGCGCCCTTGTAGATCGAGACGTCGGGGTCGGTCACCACCATGACAATCGCGAACGCCGCGTACCGGAGGTTCGACGAGAACCACTTCTCGCCGTTGATCACGTACTCGTCGCCGTCGCGCTCGGCACGGCAGGTGAAGACGCCCGGGTCGGATCCACCCTGGGGCTCGGTCATCGAGAAGCAGGAGACGATCTCGCCGTTGAGGAGAGGCTCGAGGTACTTCTTCTTCTGCTCGTCGGTGCCATAGGTCGCGAGGATCTCGGCGTTCCCCGAATCCGGCGCCTGGGCGCCGAACACCATCGGCGCCCAGCTCGACCGGCCGAGGATCTCGTTGAGGAGCGCGAGCTTCATCTGGCCCTCGCCGGTGCCCCCGAGATCCGGCCCCAGGTGCCAGGCCCAGAAACCCCGGCGCTTCACCTCTTCCTGAAGCGGCCGCACGACCTCGCCGTGCACGGGGTGCGTCTTGTCGTAGACGACGTGGTGGGGGAACGCGAGGTCGAGAGGCTCGATCTCGGTGGCGACGAACTCACGCACCCATTCGAGCTGCTCCTGGTACTCGGGATCCGTCGAGAAGTCCCAGGCCATCGTGTCCCCTCCGGGCGTCCGTCGCGTTCGAGGCTCGAGCGACCCGGAAACTAGCTGACGCGCGCGTCAGCTACGAGAGGGGAGCGGCGCTCGGGCCTCGGCCCACTTCGGACGGGCGACGGAAGTCGCGGCCCGCCGGTTCGCGGTCGGGGCGACGCCGACGAGCTCGAAGAGCTGAGCCGTGGGCTCGACTCCGAGCTCGCGTTGGAGCAACGCGCGGTAGCGCCGGAACTCGCGTTGTGCGTCGGCCTGATTTCCTTCGGCGAGGTGCACGCGGATCACCGCTGCGGTCGCGCTCTCGCGGAGGGGCTCGACGCGCACCGCGGCGAGCGCCGCGCACATGGCGTGCGCGAAACGGCCGACGGCTGTGAGTCGCACCGACATCGCTTCGAGGGCGTGCAGCCGCAGTTGGCGCCATTCCTCCGCCTCGGGCACGACCCAGTCGTCGTACCAGTCGGGCAGGAGATCGCGCGAGAGCGCCGAGATGGCGGGTGCGCCCAGCTCCCGCACATTCGGCGACGTTTCCTGCTCGAGCAACCGATGCGCGAGCCCCTGCGAATCGCGGATGTCGACGACGACGTCGTCGGCGAGTCGGAGGTCGATGTCGTTGACCGCGATCGCGTCGCGGGTTCTCGCGCCCAGGCGCGTGAGCGCGGAGCGCAGGCTCGACGACGCGTGATCGTCGGAGGCTTCGGGCCACAACCAACCGGCCGCGGTCGTGCGGTGCACGGGTTGGTTGCGCAAGGCGAGAAACGCCAACAACCGCTGCGACCCACCCGACAACACAGGACGCGAACCGTCGGCGGCCGAAAACCCGAAACTACCGAGCACCGAGACGCGCGGGCCGGGACCGGTGTCATCCACGGCCGGAGAGAAACGGGATCGGGCCTCGGGAGCAAGGTGCAGCACGGCAGCGACCGTAGTCCCGTTGGCGAGAATCATCGGTGTCGCCCCGGGGTGTTTCCATTTCGGTCGGAAAGGTGGAGACTGCGCTTCTCTTCGGAGAGTCGTTTCTCGGTCCGGACCCTGCTGAGTCGACCCCTTGCCCGCATGAACAAAGGGTGTCTCTGCCATATGGAACGACAGTTCGAAACAGGTACCGTTCGCGCGTCAGCGCGCGAAGTGCCGGAAATCCGGCCATTTCGGGTGTCGCTGCTCGGCCGATTCAGCCTCAGCGACGAACGTGGTCTCGACGTCCCGCTCGCGAACGGTGTTCAACGACTGCTCGCGTTGCTCGCGCTCCGTGACCGAGTTGTTCACCGAGCGTCGGTCGCCGGGGTCTTGTGGCCCGACGTCACCGAGAGTCATGCGCACGCGAGCCTGCGTTCGGCACTCGCTCGCACTCCCGATGCCGTGAGATCGGTCCTCTCGGTGAGCGCGTCGGAGCTGGCCCTCGTGCACGAGGTCGAGGTCGACGTTCGTGACGCGCTCGCGCTCGCGCAACGTCTGCTCGACGGAGTTGCGCCCGCGCCGCCCGACGATGTCGGTACCGATGCGATCGAGTTGCTGTCGAATGATCTGCTTCCCGGTTGGCTCGACGAGTGGGTGGTGTCGGAGGCGGAGGAATGGCGCCAACTCCGGTTGCACGCGCTCGAAGCACTCGCCGATCGCCTCATCGCCGCGTCGCGGTTCTCCGACGCGGCCGGCGCGGCAATGGCGGCGGTCAAGGCGGAGCCGCTGCGGGAAAGCGCGCATGCGGCGCTGATCCGCGTGCACCTCGCGGAGAGCAATCAGTCGGAGGCGCTGCGTCAGTTCGAGCGGTATCGATCGCTCCTGCGGTCGGAGTTGGGCATCGAACCGACGGCGCGGATCAGCGAGTTGATCGACATATAGACAAGGCAACGCGTGTCGCGGGTCGTGAATGACGCGAATCCGCGATCGTTCAAGTGGTGTGACGCGCCGGTCACGACGGTCGGAGCAAGGTCGTGCTGTCTCGCCCGGTGTCCGGGTCCGGCATCGTGGTGTGCGGTCCCGACACTTCGAATCGATCGACCAGAAAGCTCCATATGTCGTCAGCGCGTCGTGCGCTTCTCTCTGTCATGTCCGTGGTCGTCGTGCTCGGCGCCGGAACTCCGGCCGCGTTCGCGCGCTCCCGGCCCGTCGCCGTTCGCGTGAGCACGGCCCGCGCGGCGGCGGTGCGCGCCAACACCGCTCCCGCCGGGTTCCAGAGTTTCGGTTACTGGCTCGTCGCGTCGGATGGCGGCATCTTCTCGGGCGGCGACGCGACGTTCCACGGCTCGACGGGCTCGCTGCCCCTGAACCGCGAGATCGTCGGCATGGCCAGAACGGCATCCGGCGACGGTTATTGGCTTGTCGCGTCCGATGGTGGGATCTTCTCGTTTGGTGATGCGGCGTTCCATGGTTCGACGGGTGCGATGCATCTGAATCGTCCGATCGTGGGGATCGCGTCGACTCCTTCGGGTCACGGCTATTGGCTTGTCGCGTCCGATGGCGGGATCTTCTCGTTTGGCGATGCGGCGTTCCGTGGCTCGACGGGTGCGATGCACCTGAATCGTCCGATCGTCGCGATCTCGGCGAGCCTCTCGGGCGCCGGGTACCGCATGGTCGCCGCCGACGGCGGGGTCTTCTCCTTCGGCGACGCCGAGTTCGACGGTTCGACCGGTGGCATTCGTCTCGCGCAGCCGATCGTCGGCATGGCCGCGACCGCGTCCGGCCACGGATACTGGTTCGTCGCGGCCGATGGTGGCGTGTTCTCGTTCGGCGACGCGAGCTTCTTCGGGTCGGCGGGTGCGATGGCGCTCGATCACCCGATCGTCGGCATGGTCGCCACCGCGCCGGTACCGGCGGCGGCGAAGTTGGCATTCACCACTGAGCCCGGTGACTCGACCGGCGGGCTGGCGTTCGCCACCCAGCCGGTCGTCACCGTGCAAGACGCCACGGGCGCGACCGCCACCCACGCCACGACAGTCGTGACGCTCTCGCTGACGACCGCGGGAGGCGCCACGTTCGCCTGCACCGCGAATCCGAAGTCGGCGGTCGCGGGCATCGCGACCTTCTCGGGATGCGCGGTCGATCTCCCCGGCAACTACACGCTCACCGCGCGCGCCGGCGGACTCGCTTCGGCGGTGAGCACCTCGGTGAGCATCACCGTCGGTGTCGGCGCGCAGCTTCGTTTCTCGACCCAGCCCAGTGGCGCGGTGAACGGCGTCGCACTCGGAACCCAGCCTGCGGTCTCGATCCGCGACGCCGGCGGCAACCTCGTCACGGGGAACACGAGCGCAGTCACGCTCGCGCTCACCGTTCCCGGTGGCGCGACCCTGACGTGTACCGGAACGACGGTGAAGACCGCCGTCGCGGGAGTCGCGACCTTCGCGGGCTGCAACATCAACACGGCCGGCACCTACACGCTGACCGCGACCGACGGCGCGCTGACCTCCGCGGTCAGCTCGAGCGTCGAGATCACCACGGTCGCCGCCAAGCTCGCGTTCACGACCGAGCCGAGCGGTACCGCGTCCGGCGGTTCCGCGTTCGCGATCCAACCGGTCGTGAAGATTCAGGACGCGACCGGGCACACGATCGTCGCCAACACGAGCTCGGTCGTCTTGACGATCACGGGCGGCGGCGGTGGCTCCACCTTGGCCTGCACCGGCACCACCACAAAGGTTGCCGTCGCGGGAGTGGCGACATTTGCGGGCTGCAAAGTCGACCACACCGGCACGTACACCCTCACTGCGACCGACGCACCGTTGACCTCGGCGATCTCGACCACCATCGTGATCGCGTCCGGTGCGGCGGCGAAGCTGGCCTTTACGACTGAGCCGGCCGGCGCGACGGGTGGCGTGTCCTTGGCGACGCAACCGGTGGTGACGGTGCAGGACCTCGGTGGCAACACGGTGACGGCGAACACGACTGCCGTCACGCTGACGATCACCACGCCGGCGGGTGCAGCGTTGGCCTGCACGGCGAACCCGAAGGCCGCGGTCGCCGGTGTCGCGACGTTCGCAGGCTGCAAGATCGACCTCATCGGCACCTACACCTTGACCGCAGCCGACGGCTCGCTCACGACCGCGGTCAGTTCATCGGTCACGATCACCCTCGGCCAGGCGGCGAAGCTCGCCTTCACCACCCAGCCCGGGTCTTCGACGGGTGGTGTGGCCTTCGCCGCTCAACCCGTCGTGAAGGTTCAGGACCTCGGCGGCAACACCGTCACGTCTAACACGAGTTCGGTGACGCTCGCGATCACTACTCCCGCGGGTGCGACGCTTGCGTGTACGGCGAATCCAAAGGCGGCGGTCGCGGGTATCGCGACTTTCGCAGCCTGCAAGATCGACCTCGAGGGCACGTACACGTTGACCGCAACCGACGGCGCGTTGACGAGCGCAATCAGCGGCTCGTCAACAATCACGGTCGGAGCCGCGGTTGCGCTGCGCTATCTCGGACAGCCCGTGGGCGGCGCGCCAGGCACCGCCTTTGACTCTCCGCCGATTGTGAGAGTCGTCGATCTTGGTGGCAATACGGTGACGACGAACACGAGCAGTGTGTTGTTGGCGCTGACATCGGCCGGGGGAGCGACGCTCACGTGCTCGGTGAATCCGTTGGCCGCGACCGCGGGGGTCGCAACCTTCGCTGCGTGTCGGATCGACCTGGCCGGCACCTACACGATCACGGCGACCGACGGCAGCCTGACCTCGGTGGTGTCGAACTCCGTCGTCATCGCCTGATCGAAATCCGTTCTCGACCTCGCCCCCCCGGCGACGGCGTCCGTCGGCCACCTGCGATCGGGTGGTCGACGGACGTTGCGCGTCGGTGATACAACGCGACCATGCGCTACGGACTCGATATCGCCCAGCAACGGATGCCATGGTCGGAGGTCGCATCGCGCGCCCGCTTCGCCGACGAGCTCGGATTCGACGGCATCTGGGGCTTCGACCACTTCCAGCCGATGTACGGCGAAGGTCCCGGCGAGTGCTTCGAGGGCAACACGACCCTCGCGGCATGGAGCGGCATCACCGAGCGCGTGCGCCTCGGGCTGCTGGTCACCGGCATGACGTATCGGCATCCCGCGGTGCTGGCGGCCGAGGCGATCACGATCGACCACGCGTCGAACGGCCGGTTGGAGCTCTCCTACGGCGCGGCGTGGTTCGACGAGGAGCACCACCAGCTCGGGATCCCGTTCCCGGCGTTGCGCGAGCGGGTCGACGCGTTCGAAGAGGCGGTGCAGATCGTGCGGGGCCTGCTCACGACCGACGGGTTCACGTTCGAAGGCCGCCACTTTCAGGTGCGCGACGCGACGTTGCTCCCTCGCGCGGTGCAGCAGCCGCATCCACCGATCTGGATCGGCGCGTCGGGCGAGAAGCGGATGATGCCGATCGCGGCGCGCTTCGCCGACGTGTGGCACTGCTTCGGCCCGGTCGAGCACCTCGCCCAGAAGTCGCAGCGCCTCAGCGCGTTCGCGGAGCAGGCCGGCCGCGACCCGTCGGAGATCGGGCGGGCGTCGTCGCTTTCGCTCGAAGACGACCTCGACAGCATCGCGATCACGGTGGCCGCGTGGGAAGCCGCGGGCTTCGAGTACCTCGTGTGCGGTTGGCCCCCGGGCGGCCGCGCTCAGGTCGAGCAGTTCGCGCGCCGCTTCCTCGCCGACTGAGCGGAGAGCAGCCGAGAACGGCTCCGGACGCGGGTCGGCCCCGTCCGCGAGGGACGGGGCCGACCGTTGATCCGTTGGATCAGATGCTTACGGGCAGGGTGCCGCGGAGGTCGTGAACGTTCCCCCGTTGGAGAACCAACCGTTCACGCCCTGGCTCGGGCTCTGGTGGTAGAACCACGAGTAGAAGGCCATTTCCTGCACGTGGTACGCCTTGCCGTTCAGGTTGTCGATGGCGACGGTGCCGCTGAGCGGGTCGCCGACCTCGAGGTTGCCCTGGCAGCCCGACACCTGGCCGATGTTGCCCCACGGCTTCGTGGGGTTCGCGCCGTTCGGGTCGTCCATCCACTCGCCGACCTCGTGGGTCAGTGCGGAGACGTCGGCCGATCCGGAGAACAGGCCGGTGTTGTCGTACATCGCGTTGCCGTAGCTCTGGAAGCTCGCGCCGCTGCCCTTCGAGAAGTGGTATCCAAGGATGCAGCAGTTGGTCGTGACCGTGTCGTACATCACGACGTTGCCGAAGAGGAACAGCGGGAAGTCCTTCAGCGTGAGACCCTGCGCCGCCATGTTGCTGAGCAGCGTGGTCTGCACGAGGTTGTCCCAGTAGTTGATCTCGACCGCGCCGAGCTTGCCGTTGCCGCACCCGGTGGTGCCTTCGGCGGAGCTGGCAGCCGGCACATTGACCGTGATCTTCGGCAGCGTGATGAGCGCGAGCTTCACGTGGTAGCCGGGGTTGATGCCCGTGGGCTTGGTCTGGTTGTAGAAGCCGGCGCGCTGGAACGCGTCGACGTACTGCGCCTTACCCACCGGGGTGCCGCCGAACTTCCACTTCTGCGCGACGAAGACCGGCGAGTTCTGCGTGCGGGTGAGCGCGCTGGCCCCCGCGTCGCAGCTGTCGGCGACGGTCGGGTCCCAGGTGTCGCCGTTGGAGAAGTGGAACACGACGGGCTGGAGGTAGGTCTTGATCGTGGTGGACGCCTTGGTCTGCACCACGAACGGGTTCTTGCCGATCATCGTGTAGTTGAACGACGACGCGCCGTCGACGATCGTCTTGGTGAAGTCGGCGATCGGCGTGCCCGCGGCCGGCTGCGCCTTGAGCGCCGCGGTCTCGGCTGCGGTGCGGTGACCGGCCCAGTCGAGGCGCACCTTCTTGGTGGTGATGCGACCGATGCGGGCCTGGCCCGCGTTGGCCGCGGGTACGGCGAACGCCAGCCCGACGGCTGTGCTCACTGCCGCGGCAAGTGCCGCGGCCTTCAATCGACGTGACACGTGGATGACCCCCTGGAGAGAATGCGTGACGAGGCGCCCCGCCCCGGCCCCTGACATTGCGAATGGCCATTGTGGTCGCTCCGACGCCCTGTGTAAACGACCAGAACTGCGATTCGCGGTTGGAACGCCACTGCTCGTGCCGCATGAAGCGTTCCCGGTCCTGCTGGGCGTAGGCCGGGACTTACTGTTCACCCATGGGGCTCCGTGTGGGGCGGTTGGTGCTGATCGTGCTCGCGACCGTCGTGCTCGAGGCGGGGATCGCGTTCGTGGTGACGCCGTTCGACGACTCGGGTGTGCTCTGCGGCTCGGCCGTCACCTCGGCGGTGCACGGGACGCCGGCCGACGTGGTCAACGGCAAGCTGATCGCGGTGCCGAAAGGGTTCGGGCCGGAGCAAGGCCTGTTCGGGCTCAGCGGCAACCGTTTGCCCGCAGGTCTCGTGGGATCGGTGACGGCGTGCCGCTCGTCCGCGCGGCACCGGCTCGCCCTCGTGAGCGTGCTGTTCGGATTGTCGATGGCCGCGTTCGCAATCGCGTGGAAGCGCCTCGATCCGCGCCGGCTCGCCGTCGATCCGGCGCCGGTCGCATGAGCGCGGAACGCGTCGAGATCGTGTCGTCCGGGGCTGGCCGTGCGGGTGGGTCGATCGGCGCGGCGCGCGCGGTGCTCGTCGTGCTCGTGACCGCGATTGTTGGCGCGGCGATTGCGCTCGCCGTCGTGCCGTTCACCGACTCGGGCGTGTTGTGCGCAAGTCCGTTGACATCGGTGAGCAGCGGCCCACGCGTCGTGCGCCGGCCTCCTCTCCCACCGCAGACCTATGCGCAGTACTTGCGGGAGCGGAAGCTGGAAATCGCGGAGATCCCGTCGCTCACGAGCGCCGGCCTTCGCGTGGCGCCCCTCGACCCGGGCGTCGTGGCGTGCCGGGCGCCGGCGCGCGACCGCCTCGGTGCGGCCGGCGGTGTCGCGGGTCTCGCGATCGTCGCGTTCGTCGTCGGCTGGCGTCGCCTCGACCCCGAACCCGACGAGTCCGAGCTCGCCGATCTCCTCAGACGCGATCGAGCTCCAACATCTTGATCGCGTTGCCGCGCAGCACCTTATAGGCGATCTTCTCGTCGAAACCGGCGAGCATCTTCTCCACGTACTGCTTGCTCGTGGGCCAGGTGGTGTCGGTGTGCGGGTAGTCGGTCTCGAAGCAGATGTTGTCTTCGCCGACCTCGGGCAGCGAGTGCAACCCGTGGTGATCTGCGGTGAAGCATCCGAAGATCCGGCCGTAGTAGTAGGTCGACGGCGGCTCGGGGATGCGTTCCTTCGAGTGCTGCCAGCTGTCGTGCTGGTCCCAGACGGTGTCGGCCCGCTCGAGCGCGTACGGGATCCAACCGATCTGCCCCTCGGAGTATGCGAGCTTCAACTTCGGGAACTCGATGAGCTTGCCGGAGAAGAGCCAGTCCGCGAGCGACGCCATCGAGTTGTTGAACGCCAGCGTGCCGCCCACGCCACCGGGCGCGTCGGGTGATGCCGCCGGGTTCGTCGATGACGAACCGATGTGCATGCACAGCGTGACGCCCGTGTCGTTGCACACCTGGAACACCTTGTCCCAACCACCGCTGTGGATCGTCGGGAGCTTCAGGTGGTGCGGGAGCTCGCTGAAGCAGAACGCGCGCACGCCGCGATCGGCGTTGCGCTGGATCTCGGCCGCCGCGAGATCGACGTCCCACAGCGGCATGATGCACAGCGGGATGTTCATGCCGCGCGACGGGGCGCACCACTCCTCGACCATCCAGTCGTTGTAGGCCTTGACGCACGCGAGCCCGAGCTCCTTGTCGTCGGCTTCGTAGAACGTCTGGCCACAAAAGCGGGGGAAGGTGGGGAAGGGGAGCGAGCCGTCGACCCAGTTCAGCTCGAAGTCCTTGATGCGCGCCTCGACTTCGTAGCAGCCCGGCCGCATCTCGTCGTAGGTGAGTGCTTCCATCACCATCTTCGTGCGGTCGAACCGCGAGATGTCGCCGTCGGGCGTCGCCTCGAGCGGGATCGCGACGAAGCGCTTGTGCACGTAGATGAGCTTGTCTTCGAAGTACCACGCGTCGCCCCAGCGACCCTCGGGGTCTTCGGGGTTCACGTACTTCGCCCCGGCCTTGTGCTGGAACTGCCCCCAACGCTTCCGCTCGATGCGCGGACCCTTCTCCCGGTACTTCTCCGGGAGCCACGTCTGCCAGACGTGCGCCGGCTCGGCTACGTGGTCGTCGACGCTGATGATCTTCGGGAGCTCCATGACCCTGACGCTAGCGTCAGGGTTGGGCGAGCGGCCAGGAGCCGGCTCATTCGCCCGCGGGCAGGCCCGTCCGTATCCCTGCCCGCCATCCGACGTTCTGCTTTGGCCCGTCGGGCCTCGTCGACGGTTCCAGCAGCGTCTGGATCGCCACCGACCAGTCGTGATCCCCGGGTCCGAGGACGGCGACCGCATGGGGGCGCAGCCAGGCGAGGCACGCGGTGGCCGCGTCCCGGCCCGCGACCGACAGCGCACACGAGACCTGGCGGAAGTCGATCGAGACCGCGCGCTTGTCGATCAGGCCGGCCGCCTCGGCGCGGGATGCCAACCGGCTCGCGGTTCCCTTGTCGATCCCGAGGAGCTCGGCGATGTCGAGGACTCGCAGGCTCCGGCGCGTCTCGGCGAACAGCAGGAGGAGCGCCACGACGTCGACAGCGAGCTCCTCTCCTCGGGCGGCTCGCCGCATGCGGCTGTGCAGCCGACCGCTGATCCGGAGGATGCGTGCAGCGACGAGCGCGATGTCGGCGGGGTCACGATCGACCGGCGGCCACGGTTCGCGGTGACGCCGGATGAGGACGCTCGATGTGCCGCGACGCGCGGGCTGACGCACCGGAGTGACGTCGAATGGTGGGGTCATGGCGGACATCGTCGCGTCGGCGTACGACAGTCTTGGGCTCCCTCGCCGCCCGCCGCCCGCCGCCCGCCTCCCGCCTCCCGCCGCGCAGTCGGTGTCGTTTTTCGCGTGTTCGCGTTGGTTGTACCGACAACCAACGCGCGTTCGTGTCCGCCGCGCCTGCTCGCGCGTTGGTTGTGGTGACAACTAACGCGCGTTCGTGTTCGCCGCGCCTGCTCGCGCGTTGGTTGTGGTGACAACTAACGCGCGTTTGTGTCCGCCGCGCCTGCTCGCGCGTTGGTTGTGGTGACAA
>DAIQOP010000005.1:0-19216 GCA_036787815.1 Actinomycetota bacterium | reverse complement strand
AACGCGCGTTTGTGTCCGCCGCGCCTGCTCGCGCGTTGGTTGTGGTGACAACTAACGCGAATACGAGAAAATCGCGCTACCGATCCGGCTCGGTCGGGCCGCTGGGAACGGCGGCGTCCAGCCCGGCCGTTCTACCAGGCGTAGGCCTCGGGCGCGGGACCGCCGGGGCCGGGAAAGATCGTGTCGAGCTCCTTCAGGGCATCGGGCTCGAGCGTGATCTCCGTCGCGCGCAGCGACGCGCCCTCGAGTTGCTCGAGCGTGCGCGGGCCGATGATCGGCGCGGTCACGCCCTTCTGCGCGAGCAGCCACGCGAGCGCGACGGCGGCCGGTTCCTCACCGAGCTCGTCGCAGAACTGCTCCCACCGTGCGATCTGCGGACGGATCGCCTCGTAGCGCGGGTTCAGGTTCTTGCGCCGTCCCGTCGCCTCCTGCTTCAACATCCCGCCGAGCATCCCGCCCGCGAGCGGGCTCCAGGGGATGACCGCGAGCCCGTACGCGCGGGCCGCGGGCAGCACTTCGAGCTCGACCGTGCGCGACGCGAGGTTGTAGAGGCTCTGCTCGCTCACGAGACCGAGGAAGTTGCGGTGCTTCGCGGCCTCGTTGGCCTGCGCGATGTGCCAGCCCGCGAAGTTGCTGCTGCCGACGTAGATCACCTTGCCCGCGTCGACGAGGTTCTCCATCGCCTGCCACACCTCGTCCCACGGCGCGGCCCGGTCGACGTGATGCATCTGGTACAGGTCGATGTGGTCGGTTCGGAGCCGGCGCAGGCTCGCGTCACACGCGTCGCGGATGTGGCGGGCCGATAGACCGCCGTCGTTCGGCCACTCGGTCATCGGGCCGAACACCTTCGTCGCCAGCACGACCTTCTCGCGCCGGCCGCCGCCCTGTGCGAACCACCGACCCACGATCTCCTCGGTCGCGCCCGGGCCCTTGTCGCCGCCGTAGCGGTTCGCGGTGTCGAAGAAGTTGATCCCGTGCTCGAGCGCCCGGTCCATGACGACGCCCGCATCGGCCTCGCTGGTGAGCGGCCCGAAGTTCATGGTCCCGAGGCACAGGTTGCTCACCCGCAGGGCTGTACGTCCGAGTCGGCGGTATCTCATGGGTCACACCTTGCCACCTCGTCGAGACCCCGCGTGCGTCGGGGGCCGCGGCTACCCGACCGCCGCGAGACGCTGGTCGTAGTCGTCGGCCAGCGTGAGGAGGGCCTTGGCGCAGTCGCCGTTGTAGGAGGAGCCGTGCATGATGGCGAGCGCGCGGGGTTCGAGCTCCGCGAGCCGGCGGATGGTCGGCGCGGTGTGAGGCGTGAGGCAGGTGGAGCCGAACATGTCCTCGGCCTGGGCGGCGGCGTCGAGAAGGTCGCCGTTGGTGAGCGCGGGGCCGTCGCCGACCTGGGTGAAGAGGTCGCCGCAGAGCAGTGTTGCCGTGCTCTCCTCGAAGAGCACGTGCGCGTCCCATCCGTGAGGCACATGTGGGGTCTCGATGTTGCGGACCCGCTTGCCGCCGAGGTCGTACACGTCGTCGGGACCCATGGGCTCGGGTGGGCGGTCGGCGAGATCGTTGATCGACACCATGCAGCCGAGCGCGCCGTGCGCGATCTTCGCCTCGGGTGACGCGGCGAGGAACAGGTTCATGGCGCCACACTCATCGGCCTCGAGGTGACCGAACGTGATCCACCGCAGCCGCGTCATCGGCATCACGGTCGAGATCGCCGACGACACCGACGGGAACAGTGCGCGGGGCCCGGTGTGGAACAGCAGCGGTTGGTCGGCGTCGACGAGGAACTGGTTGAACGTGAAGCCGGTCGGGCCGATGTCGGCGACGAACGTGGACAGGCGGAAGATGCGATCGGCGATCTCATCGACTCGGGTCTCCATGACGGTGTCTCCTTCAGAGGGGGAGCGGGTTGCTCAGGACGCCGGTGCCGGGCAGGCGACCGGCGAGGACGCGGATGAAGTCGATGGCGTCGATCTCGATGCGCTCGCCGGCGACGCCGTGGCTGAACTTGCCGCCGGCCGCGCCTTCGAGCACGAGCTCGTACGGCTGACCGTAGATCGAGGTCCACTCATCGACGATGTCGGCGACGAGACGACCGTCGTGCTCGGCGGTGGCATGCAAGCCGCGACCGGTCGCCTGACAGATGTCGATGCGGTGGGCCCACACGTCGCGGGTGAAGCCGACGTCGAGGAGATATTTGAGCGACGTCCAGCCGATCGGCGGTCCGAACGGAATCGGGAGGTAGCGCATGGGTGGCGGCGTGCGCCAGCGACCCTTCACCGCGCGCGGCCCGACCGCGGCGAGCTGCTCGACGACCGCTTCGTTCGACAGGTGCGAACGCTCGCGGATCTGCAGCTCGTTCATCCCGTCGACCCAGTGGTGCGAGTCGATCTCCTTGTTGAGGGGCACGCCCCGGCGGAGTTGATGCACGAACGTCGGGAACGATGCCTGCGCGTCGCCGGAGCCGAGCACGTGCAAGGCGACCTTGCGGACGTCCCACTCGGTGCAGTCGGTGGGTCTCGTCCACTCGTCCGGCGTCAGCGAGGCCATGAGGTCGGCGAAGCGCCGGAACTCCTCCTCGGCGATCACCCTTGCCTCGGGCCGTCGAATCCTGTTCGAAACCATCAACGCTTCCTCCTTCGTGTGACCTCATCGAGGTGCATGTCGATGAGCCGGTCGAGATGGCGGGTCCAGCGATCGCCGCCGGGGTCGTTGCTGATCTGCGCGTCGATGAGCCCGCCGACCGTGGCAATGACGCAATCGACGTCGCCCTGTTCGTCGAGGCCGGCGGCGCGCAGCAGAGCCACCGCCCGGCTCAACACTTCTTCGGCGTACGCGTACGACTCGGCCGTTGGCTCGAAGCCCGGGATCGGCCGTTGGAAGAGCAGCGTGCATCGAGCGCTGTCCTCGAGCGCAAAGTCGATGAACGCGTGCATGAACACGTGCACGGCGGCGCGGGCGTCGCTCGGCAGGCTCAGCCCGTCGAGTCGTGCGACGAGTTGGCGGTTGCCGTCGGCGAACATCGCGTCGTACAGCGCGTGCTTCGACTCGAAGTGGGCATAGAGCGACGGTTGGCGGATGCCGACCTCGCGAGCCAGCGCATGGAGCGACAGACCACCGATGCCGTGCTCGCGGGCCAACTGCCAGGCGGCGGCGACGATCTCCGCCACCCTCGTCTCCCGCCGCTGCGCCACTCTCCCTATCATTGATAGGTACTTTACCTATCGACGATAGTTTTTCAACCCAAATTTTCGAGGTGGGCACTTGCGCCGTCGGGTCCGATCCGGCAAGCTAAGGGCAGCCTTACTTTAGGGAACGGCCCCCTCGAGGAGCGGACGCGTGCTACCTACCTTCGTCGTCGGTCTGCGGGAGGGGCTCGAGGCGTCGTTGATCATCGGCATCATCGCCACCTTCCTCGGAAAGCAGGGTCGCGGCGACGCGATGCGCTGGATGTGGATCGGTGTCGGCATCGCGGTGTCGCTCTGCGCCGCCGTCGCGATCGCGCTGCGCATCGCCGAGCAGGATCTCCCCGAGCACCAGCAGGCCACGCTCGAGACGATCGTCGGCCTCGCCGCGGTGGCGATGGTCACGTGGATGATCATCTGGATGCGCCGCCACGCGCGGGGCCTGAAGCGCGATCTCGAGGGCAAGGCGGCTGCCGCGCTCGCCGGCGGCTCGGTCGGCACGCTCGTGACGATGGCGTTCTTCGCGGTGCTGCGCGAAGGCTTCGAGACCTCGGTATTCCTGCTCGCGGCGTTCCAGGGCTCGCGCAACCCCGCGGCCGCGGGTTCCGGTGCGACGCTCGGGATCATCGTCGCGATCGGCGTCGGTGTCGCCATCTATCGCGGGGGAGTGCGGCTCAACCTCGAGAAGTTCTTCCGCTTCACGGGCTTCGTGCTCGTGCTCGTCGCGGCGGGCCTGGTCGCCACGGCCGCGCACACCGCGCACGAGGCCGGTTGGCTCAACTTCGGCCAGCACGAGGTGCTCAATCTCACCGGATTCGTCGGGCCCGGCTCGGTTCGATCCGCACTGCTCACCGGCATGCTCGGGGTGCAGGTTCGCCCCGTGACGATCGAAGTGCTCGCCTGGCTCGTCTTCGTGATCCCGATGTCGCTCTTCGTGCTCTGGCCCGCCGGTCGGCGCCGCGCCGAAGGCGATCGCGCCGACCGCACCGTCGGCGAGCCGGCCTTCGCACAGTGAAGCGAGACGCCCTCGATCGGGTTCGCTCGATCTGCATGGTGCGACTCGACGTCGACCTCGACTGGGACGAGGTCGCGGGCATCGTCCACGACGGCTTTCGCGA
This sequence comes from Actinomycetota bacterium, assembly GCA_036787815.1. Lineage (GTDB taxonomy): Bacteria > Actinomycetota > Acidimicrobiia > IMCC26256 > PALSA-610 > DATBAK01. The sequence continues at coordinate 14,919 of DAIQOP010000005.1, read as the reverse complement.
AGTCGCTACGAAACGGCTCATCGCCGAGCTCGACCGCATGATCTGACCGCCGTCTTGGCGGGCGTCGGTCGCGGCACGCATGATGGTGCGCGTCGGAACCGATGACGAGAGGGCGACATGGCAGAGCAGCCGATGGGTCACGGCGTGAAGCAGCGCGACGTCATCAAGATGACCGACGCCGAGATCGACGCGTTCCTGCAGGACGGGCGCACGATGGCGTTCGCGACGATGAACCACGACGCCACAATTCACGTGGTCGCGATGTGGTACGGATTCCTCGAAGGCGCGATCGCGTTCGAGACCAAGGCGAAGTCACAGAAGGTGCGGAACCTGCTGCGCAACCCGACCATCACGTGCATGGTCGAAGACGGCACGGCGTACGAAGAGCTGCGCGGGGTGGAGGTCGTCGGGACCGCCGAGATCGTCGACGATCCGGAGCGGATGTTCGAGCTCGGGATCAGCGTGTTCGGGCGCTATCAGGGCACCTACACCGAAGAGATGAAGCCCTTCGTCGAGATCATGCTCAACAAGCGCGTGGTCGTGAAGGTGAAGGTCGACCGCATCGTCTCCTGGGACCACCGCAAGCTCGGCCTTCCGCCCACGAATCCCCTGGCTTGACCGGCGTCGCTACCCTGCGCCCACACGCCGACTGAGCACAGAGACGGGGGAATGGTCGATGGCCGAGGAGATCGAGTTCGAGACTCCGTGGCGACGAGACCTGGCCGAGCTCGGCACCGCGCTCGGTGCCTGGGCCGCCGCGACGATCGGCGCCGATGCGACGGTGATCGACGTCGCGTCGCCGGGCAACGGCATGTCGAGCGAGACCGTGCTCTTCTCGGTCGTCCGTTCGGGCGGCGGTGATCCCGAGCCGTACGCGGCCCGCCTCGCGCCGCTGCCGGAGCTCTACCCGGTGTTTCCGCAGTACGACCTCGAGCTCCAACGGCGCTGCATGGATCTCGTCCGCGCGCTCACCGACGTGCCCGCACCCGAGGTCGTCTGGTTCGAATCCGATCCGCAGTGGCTCGGCACACCGTTCCTCGTCATGCGCCGGATCGAAGGCGATGCGCCGCCCGACATCCCGCCGTACGTGTTCGGCGGGTGGATGCTCGACGCGACGCCCGAGGAGCGGCGCCGGCTCCAGACGTCGTCGGTCAAGGTGATCGCGCAGTTGCACGAGATCACCCCCGACAACCACGACCTCGCGTTCCTCGCGCAACCGGCGCACGGCGAGTCGCCGCTCGACCAGCAGCTCGGCTACCAGCGCTGGTACTACGAGTGGGCGCGCGACGGCGTGAGCTACCCGCTGATCGAGCGAAGCTTCGAGTGGCTCGACGCGAACCGCCCGGAAGAAGGGCCGACGGTCCTCAATTGGGGCGATGCCCGCATCGGCAACATCCTGTACCGCGACTTCGAGCCGGTCGCGGTGCTCGACTGGGAGATGGCGACGGTCGGCCCGGCCGAGATCGACATCGCCTGGATGGTGTTCCTCCACCGCTTCTTCGACGACCTGGCCCAGAGGTTCGAGCTGCCGGGCATCCCCGACTTCATGAATCGCGACGACGTCGCGCGCGCCTACGAGGAGATGACGGGCCGCGCGGTGCAGCCGCTCGAGTGGTTCGAGGTGTTCGCGGCGTTGCGGTTCGCCGTGGTGTCGATCCGCACGAGCACGCGCGGTATCGCCTACGGCACGATGGAGAAGCCCGACGATCCCGACGACCTGGTGATGTTCCGCAACCTGCTCGAGCAGATGCTCGACGGCACCTACTGGAGCTAACCATGATCGATCGGTTCCGCGGGCGCAACGCGATCGTCACCGGCGCGAGTCGGGGCATCGGTGCGGCGCTGGCGGAGCGGCTCGCCGATGCAGCGATGCGCGCACGCTCGACCGTCACGACCACCTCGCCGGGAGTCTCAACGAGACGCTGGAGCGTTGCCGCCGGCACGGCGGGACGGCGGAGGCCGTGGTCGCCGATCTCGCCGACGCCGACAGCCGTGGCGCGATCGTGCCCCGGGCGCTCGAGATCTTCGACGGCCGGGTCGACATCCTCGTCAACAACGCGGCCGCGGCGGTATACCAGTCGATCCTCGACTACCCGCTCCGACGGCGGCGGATGATGTTCGAGGTCAACGTCGAGGCGCCGATCGACCTCACCCAGGCGGTCGTCCCGTCGATGATCGAGCGCGGTGAGGGCTGGATCGTCAGTGTGTCGAGCGCGACCGCGCGCCTCGCGCCGGGGCCTCCCTACCGGACCGGGGGCGTGCATTCCGTCATCGGTGTGTACGGCGCCACGAAGGCCGCGCTCAATCGCGTGACCCACGCGTTCGCCGTCGAGCTCTTCGGCACCGGCGTTCGGGTGAACACGATCGAACCGCGGGCGGCCGTGATGAGCGAAGGTGCGGAGGCGCTGGTCGGGGGCCTCGTCGGGGCCGAGTCGATCGAGTCGATCGAGGCGATGATCGAAGCGACCCTCGTGCTCTGCGACTGCGAGGCCGAGCGCACGGGCGGTCTGCACGTGAGCCTCGACCTCCTCGACGAGCTCGACCTCACGGTGATGACGCTCGACGGGAGCGCGCCGCATCCCGGGGGCTACCGGCCGTGATCGAGCGGCGCCGGGCGCCGGAGTTTCGCGGGCGGTGACCCTGCCGCTATCGTCCGCCGGAGAATCCCCGAGAGGAGTCAGACGTGCTCGAGTACCAGCAGCTGTTCATCGGTGGCGAGTGGGTCGATTCCACCGGCAAGACCACCATCGACGTGATCTCTCCCCATTCGGAGGAGCTCGTCGGGCGGACGCCCGAGGGCACCACGGCCGACATGGACCGGGCCGTGACCGCTGCCCGCACCACGTTCGACGAGGGCACGTGGAGCCTCGCCGCACCGGCCGACCGCATCGCGGTGGTCTCCAAGTTCGCCGAGCTGTACGCGGCGAAGATGATGGAGCTTGCCGACGTCATCACCACCGAGATGGGCTCGCCGATCTCGTTCTCCCAGCTCGCGCAGACGCCCGCACCGTGGCTGATGCTCAACTCGTTCATCGGTGTCGCGAACGAGTTCCCGTGGGAGGAGCGGCGCCCCGGCACGCTCGCACCCGAGGTGCTCGTCCGTCACGAAGGTGTCGGCGTGGTCGCGGCGATCGTGCCGTGGAACGTCCCGCAGTTCGTCACCATGTCGAAGCTCGCGCCCGCGCTGCTCTCGGGCTGCTCGATCGTCATCAAGCCCTCGCCCGAGACCCCGCTCGACGCGCTGTTCGTCTGCGCGCTGCTCGAAGAGGCCGGCGTGCCCAAGGGTGTCGTCAGCGTGGTGCCGGCCGGTCGCGAGGTCGGTGAGCACCTCGTGCGCCACCCGCTCGTCGACAAGGTCGCCTTCACGGGTTCCACCGCCGCGGGCCGCAAGATCGGTGCGATCTGCGGTGAGCAGCTCAAGCGCGTGAGCCTCGAGCTCGGTGGCAAGTCGGCCGCGATCATCCTCGACGACGCGGATCTCGCCGCCACGGTCGAGGGTCTCAAGTTCGCGTCGCTCATGAACAACGGCCAGGCGTGCGTCGCACAGACCCGCATCCTCGCCTCACGCAAGCGCTACGACGAGGTCGTCGAGGCGCTCGGCGCGATGGTGGGCGGCATGAAGGTCGGCGACCCCGCCGACGCCACGACCGAGATCGGTCCGCTGGTCGCAGAGCGTCAGCAGGAGCGGGTCGAGAAGTACATCGCGCTCGGCCAGGAAGAGGGCGCGCGGGTGGTCGTCGGCGGCAACGGTCGCCCCGACGGCACCGACAAGGGCTGGTACGTGCGGCCCACCGTGTTCGCGAACGTCGACAACAACATGCGCATCGCGCGTGAGGAGATCTTCGGCCCGGTCATCGCCGTGATCCCCTACGACGACGAGCGCCAGGCCGTGAGCATCGCCAACGACAGCGAGTACGGCCTCGCCGGCTCGGTGTGGACCACCGACATGACGAAGGGCATGGACATCGCCCGGCGCGTGCGGGCCGGCACCTTCGGCGTGAACCAGTACACGATGGACTTCATCGCACCGTTCGGCGGGTACAAGGCGTCGGGCATCGGTCGTGAGTTCGGGCGTGAAGGTCTCGAGGAGTACCTCGAGCTCAAGTCGATCGTCGCTCCTCCCGGCGCGTAGGAGCAGGCGCAGCCGCGGTGACCAGTGCCGCGCGGTAACGCGAAGCCCATGCGCATGCGACCATGAGAACGGAGATCGTCTACGACCCGTACGACTACGCGATCGACGCGAATCCGCATCCGATCTGGAAGCGGATGCGCGACGAAGCGCCCGCCTACTGGAACGAGCAGTATCAGTTCTTCGCGCTGAGCCGGTTCGCCGACGTCTACGAGGCGTCGCGCGACGTCGAGACGTTCAGCTCCGCGCGCGGCACCGTGCTCGAGTTGATCGACCGGCCGATCGGGACGTTCGCGCCGATGATCTTCCAGGATCCGCCGTACCACACGTTGTTGCGGGCGCTCGTGAGCCGCGCGTTCACGCCTCGCCGCATCGCGTCACTCGAGACCCGGATCCGCGAGCTCAGCGCGCAGTACCTCGATCCGTTGGTGGGCACCGGCAGCTTCGACTACGTGCAGGAGTTCGCCGCGAAGCTCCCGGCCATGGTGATCGGTTCGTTGCTCGGGGTACCCGAGGCCGACCAGGAGACCGTCCGGCTCCAGACCGACGAGATGCTGCACATCGAACCGGGCGAGACGTTGTCGGACAAGACCGCCGTCGTCGACCTCTTCGGCTACTGGATCCAGCTCGCCAACGAGCGGCGCGCCCGGCCGCGCGACGACATGATCAGCGCGCTCCTGCAGTCGGAGATCGTCGGTGACGACGGTGAGCCCCGCCGGCTCGACGAGATGGAGCTGCTCGCCTTCATCGGGCTCCTCTCGGGGGCCGGCAACGAGACGGTCGCGCGGCTGTTGAGCTGGGCCTCGGTGCTGCTCGCCCGCAACCCCGACCAGCGCGCGCTGCTCGCGGCCGACCTCACGATGCTCCCGAACGCGATCGAGGAGCTGCTGCGCTACGAGGCCCCGTCGCCGATCCAGGCGCGCTGGGTGACGCGGCCGGTCGAGCTGCACGGCGTCGCGATCCCGGCGGAGTGCAAGATCGCGCTGCTCACGGGGAGCGCGGGGCGCGACGAGCGCGAGTACCCCGACGCCGACCGCTTCGACGTGCGCCGCACCTTCAGCCGGCACGCGTCGTTCGGCTACGGCCCGCACTTCTGCCTCGGCGCCGTGCTCGCCCGTTTGGAGGCGCGCGTCGCACTCGAGGAGACGCTGGCCCGCTTCCCCACGTGGGACGTCGACGAGTCGGGCCTGCGTTGGGTGCACACCAGCACCGTGCGCGGCTACGAGACCGTGCCCTTCGCTCCGTAGCCGGTCGGCGCGTTACGACGGGAGCGACCGCTCGATGCCGTCGAGGAGGCGGGCGAGGTTGCGGTCGAAGCGCGACTCGTCGGCGGCGTGAGCCTGGCTCTGCGCCCACAGCGAATCGAGGCCGTCATGGTCTTCCGCCATCTTGGCCAGCTCCGGATAGTCGCCGGTCGCAACGAGCTCCTTCACGTACTCGAGCATGTGGTTGCCGCCGTCGAGCTCGCTTGAGTCGTGGAAGTCGTTGCGTTCGTGGATGCAGAAGCCGAACACGTACTCGTCGACCGCGGTCATCGCGTCGAGCTTGTCGGTGAGGGTGCCGGGAAGCGACGCGACCGCTTGCATCGACTGATCGAAGTGGCGAACGCTGTTCGGTCCGATCGCGGGATCGTCGGCGATGTCGAGGATCCACGGATGTTTGCGCAGCCCGTCGCGTGAACGGCGGGCGATGGTGCTGATCGCTTCGCGCCAGTCGTCCGGGAGCGGCTGATCGGGGGGCACGACCACTTCGCCCATCACCGCGTCGGTGAGCAGCGCGAGGAGCTCGTCCTTCGTGCGCACGTAGTGGTACAGCGTCATCGTTCCGGCACCGAGCTCGGTGGCGATCCTGCGCATCGACACCGCCTCGAGTCCTTCGGCGTCGGCGATCTCGAGCGCGACCGTCGCGATCTCGGCGCGCGTGAAACGCGAGCGACGACGACCGGGCTCGACGCGCGTCCACACATCGAGCGCGTCGAGGTGCGCGGTGAGCCGATCGAGATGCTTGGCGTGATGCGCGGCCTTGAGCGCGATCTTGTCGGCCTGCTTGGCTGCCTTCTCCGCGATCTTCTCGGTCACGGTGTCGACCACGAACTGCCGCAGGGCCTCGCTGAGCTGCGCTTGGTCGGGAATCTCGGTTGCCACGTCGTACAGTGTACTGCTAAAGTTCTCCGTACCATGTACGAACAAGCGGTACACCCTGCGAATCCCCCGCATCCCCCCCGAACGGCCGGCGGCGTTCACGCGGTCGGCCTCGGCAAGCGCTTCGGTGATCTCTGGGCGCTGCGCGACCTCGACCTCGACGTGCCGAAGGGCAGCGTGCTCGGGCTCCTCGGTCACAACGGTGCCGGCAAGACCACGGCGCTACGCATCCTCACCACGATCTCCTCTCCCACCGAGGGCAGCGCGTCCGTGGCCGGCTTCGACGTGGTGGCGAACCCCGCCGCCGTGCGCCGCCGCATCGGTGTCGCCGCGCAGCAGGCGACGGTCGACGGGTTGCTCAGCGCGCGGCTCAACCTCGAGGTCGTCGGGCGCCTGCACCACCTCCCCAAGGCCAAGGCCCGGCGCCGCGCCGACGAGCTGCTCGAGCTGCTCGGTCTCGGCAACGAGGCCACGAGGCTCGTGAAGACGTTTTCAGGCGGCATGCGCCGGCGGCTCGACCTCGCCGCGAGCCTCGTCGCCGCACCCGAGGTGCTCTTCCTCGACGAGCCCACCACGGGCCTCGACCCGCGCGGTCGCGGTGATCTCTGGCACCTCCTGCGCGAGCTCGTGCGCGACGGCACCACCCTGATCCTCACCACGCAGTACCTCGAAGAAGCCGACCGCCTCGCCGACAACATCGTCGTGCTCGACCGCGGTCGCGCCGTCGCACAGGGCACGCCCGACGAGTTGAAGGCGCGCATCGGCAACGACCACATCGATGTGAAGGTGTCGGCCGCGTCCGAGCTCGTCGCCGCGGCCGGCGCGCTGGCGCAGTTCGCCGCGAACGACCCCACGTTCGACGAAGACGTGCTCGTGGTGACCGCGCCGATCGTCGAAGGCACCCGCGTCATCGACGTGGTGCGCGCACTCGACGAAGCCGGCATCGACGCCGTCGATCTCAACCGCCGTCAGGCCAGCCTCGACGACGTGTTCCTCGCCCTCACCGGCCACGATCCGGGCCGAGCTCGTTCCTCCGAAGAGGTTCCCGCATGACCGTCAACCTCGAACCATCCGTAGCAATCGCGTCGGGTGCCGCGCACGATGAGCGCGAGTACCGGGCGGGGTGGCGCGTCACGTGGAGCGACGCCCTCGTGTTCGCGCGTCGCAATATCGAGCACATCCGCCAGATCCCCGAGAAGCTGCTCGACGTGACCGCGCAGCCGTTGATGTTCGTACTGCTGTTCGCGTACGTGTTCGGCGGCGCGATCAACGTGAAGGGCGGCAACTATCGCGAGTACCTGATCGGCGGCATCCTCATCCAGTCGCTCACGTTCGGGCTCGTCGGCCCCGCAACCTCGATCGCGACCGACCTCACCGAAGGCGTGATCGATCGGTTCCGTTCGCTGCCGGCCACGCGCATGGCGTACCTGCTCGGTCACTTCATCGCCGAGCTCGCAGGCATGGTGCTCGCGATCACGGTGCTGCTCGGTGCGGGGCTGCTCGTCGGCTGGCGCCCGCATACCCCGGTGTGGGAGTTCGCCGGCGGCATCCTCCTTCTGCTTGCCTTCGCCTCCGCGATGATCTGGGTCGGTACGTGGCTCGGGATGATGGGGCGCTCACCCGACGCCGTCATGGGCGTCGCGCTCATGGTCGTGTTCCCGCTCACGTTCCTGAGCAGCGCGTTCGTGCCCATCAACTCGATGCCCAACGTGCTCCAGTGGGTCGCGACGCTCAATCCGGTGAGCGTGCTGGTTGCCGCGACACGCCAGTTGTTCGGCAACCCGATCGCGCCGGTCACGAAGCACGTGTGGGCGATCGATCATCCGGTACCTGCCGCGTGCCTCTACTGCCTGATCGTGCTGGCCATCGCGGTCCCCGGCGCGCTCCATCGCTATCGCGCCCGCACCTCGGACTGACGAAGGCGCCTACGGGACGATCGGCGGGTAGTAGTTCTCGGCGCCGATCTTCCTGACGTCTTCGAACCACGAGCCGTCGTACGCGTCGGTGTGGCCCTGGCGTACCGGGTCCTCGAAGTTCCACGCCTGGCGTTTGTACGTCCAGTTGTCGGGGAACAGGCGATGGGCCTCGCGCCAGTGGACGATCGCGCCGTGGTGGTCGCCGTTGCGGTGCAGGTACTGCCCGAGATCGAACTCCGCCGCGGCGCGCGCCTCGTCGTCGCCCCGCGGTTGCGAGCGCGCGATCACGTCGTCGGGCGAGAGCGCGTACCGGCTCTCGGAGCCGTGCTCCACCCAGTCGCGCAACATCTCGGCGTAGAGATCCGGGTCGATGCGGATCTTGCGCGCCTCGGCCAGCACCTCGGCGATGTCGGGCGGCACCGTGGTGAGGTCGATGTTGCGGAACGACTCCAGCGCAGGGTTCTCGCCGGGTTGGGCGGGCTCGGCCGGGCGCACGATGATGCCGGCCTCGTCGATCCACACGCCGTTGGGAACGTTGACGACGCCGAAGCGCTCGTCGACGAGATGGGCCGAGTCGATGAGCGACGGGTGATCCGGTGACGCGGCCTCGATGAACGGGCGGGCCGCGTCAGGGTCGACGTCGAGCCCGACGGTGACGACCTCGAGGCCCTTGGGGTGCAACTCGGTGCGCAGTGCCTGCCACCCGGGCAGGTCGAAGCGGCAGCCTCACCACGACGACCAGGCGAGCAGGACCACCTTCTGCCCGCGCAGGCTGGAGAGTCGGAACGCATTGCCGGCGGCGTCGGGCAGCTCGAGCTCCGGTGCCACCGCGGTGGTGAGCGCCCGGCCGGTCACGGCCGTGGCGGGCCCGAGCGCGGAGCGTCCCCGCTCGCGGTCGGTGACGAGCGGCATCCCGAGGCGCTCGGCCACCACGCCGACGTCGACGCGCCCGTCGGCCGTGCGCGCAGCAGGGGGGAGGGGCACGCACACCTCGGCCCGGCACGCACCCTCGGGCTTGATCGCCCAGCCGGTACCGGTCTCGAAGGTCTCGCGATCGACGGTCAGCTCATCGAGGATCATGCGCGCAGAGCGTAGAGCGTGGCAGCCGTGCCAGGATCTCGGCGCGGCCGCCCGCGACCGGGTGATCCGGTGATCCGGTGATCCGCGGGGCCCGCCAACGGCGAACTAGCCGGGGACACGATCTCGAAGGACGCACGGGAGGGGCCAGGAATGGAAGGTCTTGCGATGTTGCAGCGGGTCGTCGACACGACGACCGATGTGATCGGCCACACGACGAATGCGCAGCTCGCCAATCCGACGCTGTGCACCGAGTGGACGGTGAAGGATCTCATCAACCACATGGTCACGGGCGCGACGATGTTCGCGATCTCGGCCGAGCAGGGCTCGATCCCCGACGACGTCATGGGCACGCTCATGGGCGCCGACAACGTCGGCGACGACCCGCAGGGCGCGTGGGACACGGCGGCGAAGCGGGCGATGAAGGCGTTCGAGGCGCCGGGTGTGATGGAGAAGGTCGTCAAGCTGCCGTTCGGCGAGATGCCCGCCGGGGTCGCGCTCGAGATCGCGATCTGCGACGTGGCGACCCACGCGGTCGACCTCGCGGAGGCGACCGGGCAGTCGGTGTCCGATACGGAGCTGCTCGAAGGCGCGCTCGCCCTCGCCCGGCAGATGATCAGCCCCGAGCTGCGCAAGCCGGGCATCTTCGGCGCCGCGCAACCGTGTCCCGACGACGCCCCGGCGAGTGACCGTCTCCTCGCCTTCGCGGGCCGCGCGATCTGAGTCGAGCGTGCTCGCCGCGCTCAGAGTGCGGCGAGCACCTCGCCCGCCGCGCGCACGCCCGAGCGAATCGCTCCGTCGATGGTGCCGTGCGACACGGTCGCCGTCTCCGTGCCGGCCCAGTGGATCCGATCGACGGGCGCGCGCAGCGCGCGGCCGAACTGCGTGAGCACTCCGGGAGGCATGTGCGCGAGATAGCAGCCTCCCGACCACCGGTCGGCGGCCCAGTCCTGCTCCTCGTAGAACTCCGGGAACGCGGCCTTCGAGCCGAATCGCTCGACGAGTGCCTCCAGCACGGCATGGCGCCGCTGCGCCGGGTCGTACGCCGCGAGCGTGCCGGCGCGCGGACCGAACGCGAACGCGGCCAGCACACCCGGGCTCCCGGATTCGGGCGACGCGTCGAGGGTCGTCTCGATGAGTGAGTCGGCGGCGATCGATTGTCCGCACAGCCCGTCGACCCGCCAGAACGGCTCGGTGTAGCCAACGGTGATCTTGATGATCGAGCCCGACGGCATGCGTTGGGTGAGCAGCGTGCGCGCCCGGGGCAGCATCGGTTCGTAGTGCAGGTGGCCGGCGAGGGTCGGCGGGATCGCGACGACCACCCGCGACGCCCGCACCTCGACGCCGTCGCCCCACACGGTGACGCCGGTTGTGTCCTGGTCGATCTCGCGCGCCGGGGTCTGCAGGAGCAACGAGTCTCCGAGGCCGGCGCCGACACGATCGGCGATCGCCTGCGCGCCACCGCTGATCCGGTCCTGCTGGTATCCGCCCTCGACGGCGAGCAGGTGGTTGAGGCTCTTCGCCGAGCGGATGAGGTACAGCGTGTGCAGCAGCGAGACCTCCGACGGGTCGGAGGTCCACAATCCGCGCATCGCGGCGGCGAGCAGGTCGTGTGCCTCCTTCGTCGCGACGTTGTACTTCGCGTCGATCCAGCTCCCGATGCTCTGCGCGTCCCAGGCCGCGGCGCTCTTCGCGTTCCACGGGTCTTCGAGCGGCACCTGCTTGGCCATGCGGTCGAGGCGCGTCATCGCGAGGGTGAGGCTCGCGATCGACATCGGGTTGATGTTCGGGATGTTCCCGCTGAAGCGCTTCAGGCCACCGGAGCCGACGAGCACGGTCTCGCCCTTGGCGTACGTGGGGTAGGTACCGATCCCTTCTTCGCCGGCGAGCGCGTACACCGCGTCCTGGCCGGGTCCGATCCAGGTGCCGCCGACGTCGATCGGCGTCCCGTCGGGCGCCCGGCGGGTCCACACCCGTCCGCCGACGCGGTCGCGCGCCTCGAGCACGACGACCCGGGCCCCCGCCGAGACGAGCTGGCGGGCGGCGGTGAGCCCGGCGTAACCGGCGCCGACGACGCACACATCGGCATCCCTGTCTGGCACGCTGCTTCCTCTCGGCCGGTCCGCCCGCCGCGACGCTACCGGTCGAGACGGCTCCGTATGCTCGCTCTGTGAACGACGCCCCGCGGCGTCTGCTGCCGCTTCCCGACGACTGGTCGCGGGCGCTCGCGATCGTCGCGCATCCCGACGACCTGGAGTACGGCGCGGCGAGCGCGATCGCCACGTGGACCGACGCGGGACGCCACGTCGGGTACGTGCTCGCGAGCCGCGGCGAAGCGGGGATCGACGCCCTCGAACCGGCGCAGTGCGCGCGGGTGCGTGAGGCCGAGGAGCGCGCGAGCGCGGCCACCGTGGGTGTCGGCGACGTGCAGTTCCTCGATCATGCCGACGGGGTGATCGAGTACGGCATCGCGCTCCGCCGCGACCTCGCGCGGACGATCCGGGTGGCCCGCCCCGAGTTGCTCGTCACGATCAACTACCACGCGACGTGGGGAGGGCGGAGCTTGAACATGGCCGATCACCGCAACGTGGGTCTCGCGGTGATCGACGCGGCGCGCGACGCGGGCAACCGCTGGGTGTTCCCCGAGTCGGGACTCGAGCCGTGGGGAGGGGTGCGGTACATCGCGGTCAACGCCGCGCCGAGCCCGACCCACGCCGTCGACGTCGGCGAACACCTCGAACGCGGCATCGCGTCGCTCGAGTGCCATGTCGCGTACCTCGCACACGTCGGCGTCGACGCCCGGGCGATGTTGACCGAACGGGCGCGCGCCGACGGTGCCGCGTTCGGATGCGAGTACGCCGTGAGCTTCGAGCTGCTCGAGCTCTGAGCTCTGAGCCGTCCGCGGGGGCGGCGCTCGTTGCTCGGGTCGCGTACCTGACGCTAGCGTCAGGTACGCCTCGCGCGGAATTCGAGCACTGGAGTGCCATGACGACGGACGTGCTGGACATCTGGGTCAACATCGTGACGACCCAGTCGGCCGCGCAGTTTCTCGGTCAGCCCGAGAACGCCCATATTCCGGGCTATCTCGGGGGCGACGGCAGCGCGGGTGTGGGCGTCGACGCGCTCCTGTCGGTGATGGACGAGCAGGGCGTCGCGACCGGGATCCTCGTCAGTGGGCTCGACCGGGGTGCGGAGGCGATGCTCGAGGTTGCCGACGCGCATCCCGGGCGGTTCCTCGTGTGCGCCGGCGTCGGTGACAAGGTGCGACCGACGCGCGACGTGCGCCGGATCCGCGAGCTCGCCCGGCACCCGCGCTTCTCGCTCGTGCGCGTGATGCCGCTGGCCACGCAGATCCCGATCAACGACGCGGTCCACTATCCCGTGTACCAGATCTGCGAAGAGCTCGGCATCTCCGTCGGGATCAACGTCGGCGTGCCGGGGCCACGGGTGCGGTCGCGCGTGCAACACCCCGAGCTGCTCGAAGACGTGATGATCGACTTCCCCGACCTCGTCGTCATCGGCGCGCACATGGGGCACCCGTACGAAGAGCTGCTCATGAACTACATGCGCAAGTGGCCGAACCTCTACCTGTCGTGCACCGCGTACGCGCCCCGCTACTTCGACCCCGCGCTCGTCCGGTTCATGAACACGAAGGCGTTCCGGGGCCGCGTGATCTGGGGGAGCGACGAGCCGTGGTTCCCGATGCGGCGTTCGCTCGCCGAGGCCCGCGCGCTGCCGATCGACGAGGAGGCGATGGCGCTCTTCCTCGGAGGCTCGGCGCGCAAGCTGCTCGACCGGACGGTTCGCTGAGTGGGCACGCCGTTGTGCCCGTTCCCAGCGCTGTGCCCCCGACGGCCCTCGTCCTGACGGCCGTGTCCGGAAGCGGAGAGATCGGCGCTTGCTTCGGTGTGCGCCGCTCAAGGCGGTGGCCGGGCGCACCCGGTCTGGTGGGCCTGGCCACGGAATCTGTCGCGGAACCTCGGTCGGGACATCAATGACCTCCCTTCGTGGTACCGACATCGTCCACCCGAGCTGTTACCGAGGCGTCGCGTCGGTGCGACGGTTCGGCGTCGGGGTACTGAGCGTGATCTGACGTCGCCCGGTGCCACGGGCGGCTCCTCCCGGGTCACCTCCCGAGCACGCGCTCGAGCACCTCGGAAGCGACGTTGCGCCCGGTCACGACGACAACGGTGGCGCCCGGCTTCTCGCTCGTGATCCGCCCGCACCGGAGCGCGGCGATCCCGACCACGGCCGACCCCTCGGCGATCAACCCGTGCTCGCGGTCGAGGAAGCGCATCGCGGCTTCGATCTCGGCCTCCGACACCGAGACCACGTCGGCGACCGTGCGCCGGATGATGTCGAAGGTGACGGTCCCTGCTTCGAGATTGCCCGCGAGGCCGTCGGCGAGCGTGGGGCCCGGGTCGATCGGCACCGGCCGACCGGCGTCGAGCGCGGTGCGCAGTGCCGGCGACTGCGCGGCCTCGACTCCGACGACGCGCACCCCCTCGGCCTGGGCCGCGAGGCCGAGCCCCGAGGCGAGCCCGCCCCCGCCGATCGGCGTGACGATCGTCGCGAGCCCGGGCACCTGATCGAACAGCTCGACGGCAATGGTGCCCTGCCCTGCGATCACGTCGGGATCGTTGTAGGCCGACACGTAGACCGTGCCGGCCCCGGCGAGCGTGAGCGCGTGGGCCTCGGCTTCGTCGTAGCTCGTGCCGTGCTGCACGAGCGTCACGGCGAACTGCTCGAACGCGGCGACCTTGGCGGGCGACGCGTTGGTCGGCACGACGATGGTCGCGGTCGCGCCGAGGCGATCGGCGGCGAACGCGATGCCGAGCCCGTGGTTGCCCGCCGACGCGGTGACGATCCGCGTGCCCGGGTCGTCGGCGAGCGCGGCCGTCACCGCGACGAGCGCACCCCGCACCTTGAACGACCCGGTGGGTTGGACCGTCTCGACCTTGAGCCACACGTCGTCACCGAGCAACGGCGCCGGCACGACCGGGGTCGGCGCGAGGTGGCGGGCAACGATCGCGACGGCGCGATCGACGTCGCTCGCATCGGGCACCCGCACCGTTCGCACGAATCGAGAGTCTGCCCGACGCCCGTCCGGGCGGGATTGCCCCGGTTCCGGTGCCCGGCTGGAGTTCACTGTTGGCCTGGTGGGCCGGAACGAGAGGGAGCCCAAGGTGATGAAGCTCGATCCCAATGTGGAGCACCATCCCGTCGTCGTCGAGCACAAGGCTCGACGCGCGGCCGACGTGCAGCTTCGAGTTGCGGACGCGATCACCGCGTTCGCCGGCTCGATGCGCTTCGTCTACATCCATGCCATCGGGTTCGCGCTGTGGATGGTGTTCGTGGAACCGAACCCGTGGCCGAAGCTCACCCTCGTCGTGTCGCTGGAGGCGATCTTCCTCTCGACGTTCGTCATGATCGGCCAGAACCGCCAGGCCTCGTTCCAGCAGGCCAAGGCCGACCACGACTTCGTCGAGCAGGAGCAGGAGCTCAAGACCAACACCGAGCTCACGCGGGCGATCCACCAGCTCACGACCGAGGTGCACACCCGGCTCATCCGCGGGCAGGCGTCGGGCGACGATCCGGCACAGGCGTAGGGGCGCCCGCCGGTACATTTCCGGCGTGCCCGCGCTGATCTTCGACT
>DAIQOP010000340.1:0-2831 GCA_036787815.1 Actinomycetota bacterium | reverse complement strand
ACCCGCGTTTCGCGACCCGCTCGCGACCCACCAGACCACCTCGGTGGTTCCGCTTGGGCGGAACCGCCATATGTGCTCCGCGTAGTCACCAGTCACCAAGAACCCCACCAACCCGGAACCGACCCGCCAACGAAAAACCTCGACCGATCTCGAAGAAACCGGTTCCGATCGCGCCCACCGATTCGCACACAACAGGCAACACGCCAGCCCCGACCCTGCGAACGGATCGACATGAACGCGATCACCCTCTTCGACACGCCGATCGACAACTCGCCGAGCGGCGACCGCCGGCTCCGCCAACGGCCGGCGCCGCAGATCGAATCACGGTCGACGACCGCGAGCGCTCGCGCCGAGGTCGAGCTCGACCCGCCCAGTGCGCCTCAGCCGGCGCGACTGCTGGTCGATGTGCGCGCAGCGGCGCAGATGCTCAGCATCAGCCGCGCGCTCGTGTACGAGCTCATGGCGGCCGGCGAGTTGCCGTCGGTCGTGATTCACCGATGCCGGCGGATCGCGGTCGACGAGCTCCACAGCTACGTCGAGCGGCTGGGCACCGATCGCTGATCCCGGGGGTGTGCGGGCTGGCGTGCGAACGGCCATGTCAGTAGGTGGCATTTCGCGGCGGAGGAGCGATGACGGTCGATGGCCCACGTCAACAAGCGGCGCACACACTCCGGCGAGCTTCGCTACGACGTGCGTTACCGCGGCCCGGACGACAAGGAACGCTCTCGGAGCTTTCGCACCCGGCGCGACGCTGACCGTTTCCGTGCTTCGGTCGAGGTCGATCTCTCGGGTCAGAAGTGGATCGACCCGAACGCTGGGAAGGTCACGCTCGAGGAGTACGCGACGTCGTGGCTCTGTGCGCGGACCACGCTGAAGGCGCAGACCCGCACGACCTATGAAGACCAGCTCCGCGTCCACATCGTCCCTCACCTCGGCCGGGTCGAGCTCGGGCGCCTCACCCCGCGCCACGTCCGCGAGTGGCACTCGAAACTGATCGCGAACGGTCTCAGTCGGAACACCGCGGCGAAGTCCTACCGGATGCTGCGCACCATCCTCTCGACCGCGGTTGAGGACGATCTGATCACGCGCAACCCGTGCCAGATTCCCGGAGCAGGCGTCGAACGGATCGCCGAGCGACCGGTCGCAACGATCGACCAAGTCTGGGCGGCCGCGGACGCGATCGGGGAACGTTACCGATGCTGCGTTCTGCTGGCCGGATTCGTGGGTCTGCGCCTCGGAGAGATCATCGGGCTCGAACGCCGGCACATCGACCTTCGAGAGTCGACGCTCACCGTCGAGCAGCAGGTACAGGAGCTGCGCGGCCGCGGCCCGGTCACGACCACACCGAAGAGCATCGCCGGGCACCGCACCGTCGTCCTGCCGGCGTTCGTAGCGTCGGAGCTCGCCGCACATCTGTCGAGGTACGTCGGCAACGATCCGACCGCGTGCATGTTCGTCGGTGAACACGGCGGCATCCTGCGGCGAGTCGTGTTGCGCAAGCACTGGCTACGCGCCCGCGCCGCGGCCGGCTTGGGTGACGGGTTTCGCTTTCACGATCTGCGCCACACGGCGAACACGATCGCGGCGTCGACGGGCGCGAGCACCCGCGAGTTGATGTATCGCATGGGCCATGCGTCGCCGCAGGCCGCCCTGCGCTACCAGCACGCGACGCGCGAACGCGACGCCGCGATCGCCACCGCGTTCGAACACGTCGCGGGCCGACCGAACGCGCAGACCAAGCCGGCGAATCGCGGTGCAACGTCCACAGAAGTCCAGCTCGAGCTGTAGACGTCTGCACCGTCCGCGGGATGCTCGCGGGATGCGCTCGAATCTGACGACTCTCGAACGCCGGCTCCGGACGCGTTTAGCGGCTCTGACCAGCGCAATCGCGGAGAGCGGGTGACGGGAATCGAACCCGCATGACCAGCTTGGAAGGCTGGGACTCTAGCCATTGAGCTACACCCGCGAGAGGGAGGTTAACGCGCCCCGCGGGTGCGAACGAAGCTCAGCGGATCACGAAGTCGTCGCGGTCGGGCGCCCGCGTCCACGACCAGTAGTCGACGAGTCGCCAGGGGCTCAGCACGTGGATCCGGCCCTCGCAGTTCTTGAACCACGAGTGCGTGATCGACGGCTGCGACCACACGAGACCGTCGAGCTCGCGCTGGGTGCGCTCGTAGTACTCGTCGTGCACGTCGAGGCGCGGCTCCATCGACGCGTGCCCGTCGCGGACGATCGCCTCGATGCAACCCATGATGTAGCGGATCTGGCATTCCGAATGGAAGATCAGGCTCCCGCCGTGCGCGAGGTTGGTGCCCGGCCCGTACATGCAGAACAGGTTCGGGAAGTTCGGCACCGTGATGCCGAGATACGCCGACGGTGCGTCGCCCCACTGCTCGGAGAGCACGGTGCCGTCGCGTCCGACGATCGTCATCGGCCACAGGAACCGGTTCGCCTGGAAGCCGGTCGCGTACACGATGATGTCGGCCTCGTAACGGGCACCCGACGCCGTCACGATCGCGTCCCGTTCGATGTGGTCGATGCCTTCACGCACGAGCTCGACGTTGTCGCGGGTGAGCGCGCGCAGCCAACTCCCGTTGTCCTGGAGCGTTCGCTTGCCGGTGGCGGGGTAGTCGGGGATCACCTTGGCGAGCAGCTCCTCGTCGTCGCCGACCTGGCTCGTGATCCAGTCGGTGAAGATCTCGCGCGTCATCTCGTTCAACTCACTCACCGAGCGTTCCTGGTGCGGCCAGCTCGGATCGACGCGTGCCGCCGCGAGGCCACCGTCGCAGCCGGGCCAGAACAGCAGGAAGCGGTACCAGCGCCCGTAGAAC
>DAIQOP010000131.1:0-10474 GCA_036787815.1 Actinomycetota bacterium | reverse complement strand
ATGAAGGTGGGCGTGCTGGCGTCGCAGGTGGTGCCGCAGTGCGCGCCACCGTCGCCGAGACCCCACGCGCTCGTGGGGTGCCGGAGCATCGCGCGCACCGGGTCGAGATTGAAGTCGGTGAAGTTGAGCAGCGGGCGCAGCACGAGCGCGTCGCCGTTCTCCTGCATCAACGCGTCGTAGAACACCTCGTGCGGTGTGCGGCCGGTGGCGCGCGCCTGCGCGGCGAGGCTGGTCGAGCGCGCGGGCTCGTAGTCGGGCGGGGTACCGAGGGGGAAGATGCGCTCGGGATCGAGGAACTGCGTGAACGCCGGGTCGATGCTCTGCGCCTCCGCCAGCAACGTCGCCCGCAGCTCGGGATCGCGCATGCGGGCAACGCGCTCGGGAACGCTCAGGAACCCGAGCGGGCCCCACGACGGGCAGTACGCGAACGGGTGGAACGTCTGGAGGCCGAGCAGCAGGCTCACCGGGCGCCCGGCCACCTGGGGGCGCACCTGCGCGCCGTCGGCCGCGGCCTGCGAGCACAGCTCGAGCATGCGCTTCCACGCCTCGGGGTCGTGGTCGTTCTGCGTGAGCGCGAACGTGACCGGGCGGCCGATCGCCGCGGAAAGCCGGCGCATCCAGTCCATCTCGCGGTCGGGCGCCGCGAGGTCTTCGCCGAGCGCGCCGGCGGGCGCGAGCTCGAACACGCCGGTGCCGAGCTCGCCGAGGACCGCGCCGATGCCGAACAACTCGTCCTCGGCCGCGAACGTCCCGGGCACCGGCTCGCCGTCGATGGCCATGTGCACGATCGTGCGGCTCGTCGAGAAGCCGAGGGCGCCGGCGCGGATGCCGTCGCGCACGATCGCGGCCATCGCGGTGATGTCTTCGGGTGTCGCCGGCTCGTTGCGGGCCCCGCGCTCACCCATCACGTAGCCGCGCACCGCGCCGTGCGGCACCTGCGTGCCGACGTCGAGCATCTTCGGTAGCGCGTCGACGGCGTCGAGGTACTCGGGGAACGACTCCCAACCCCACTGGATGCCCGCCGAGAGCGCGGCGCCCGGGATGTCTTCGACACCTTCCATCAACCCGATGAGCCACTCGTGCTTGTCGGGGGCCGCCGGTGCGAACCCGACACCGCAGTTGCCCATCACGACCGTGGTGACACCGTGCCAGCAGGTGGGGGTGAGCAGCGGATCCCAGGTGATCTGCCCGTCGAAGTGGGTGTGCACGTCGACGAAGCCGGGGGTGACGACGAGCCCGTCGGCGTCGAGGGTCTCGCGCGCGGAGCCCGACACGCGGCCAACCTCGGTCACCACTCCGTCGGTGATCGCGACGTCGGCGGTGCGCGGCGCCGCGCCGGTGCCGTCGACCACCAGCCCGCCCTTGACCACGAGATCGTGCATCTGTGAATCCTAGATGTCAGCGCAGATCGCGGAAGAAGGCGCGGACGTCGTCGATCAGGAGGTCGGGCTCCTCGAGCGCGGCGAAGTGCCCGCCGCGATCGAACCGCGTCCAGCGGGTGACGTTGTAGAGCTGCTCGGCCCACGAGCGCGGCATCTTCAGGATCTCACCGGGGAAGAGCGCGCACCCGACGGGCACCTCGACCCGGTCGAACGGCGGGAAGCGGCCGCTGCGCTGCGACTCGCAGTAGAGGCGCACCGACGAGTTGATCGTGCCGGTCACCCAGTAGACGGTGAGGTTCGTGAGGATCTGGTCGCGGGTGACCGCGGTCTCGAGATCGCCGTCGTGCTCCGTCCACGCATGGAACTTCTCGACGATCCAGCCCGCGAGGCCCGCGGGCGAGTCGTTGAGCCCGTACCCGAGCGTCTGCGGGTTCTTGCCCTGGATCTGCTGGTACGCCGAACCCTGTTCCATGAACGTGCCCATCGCGGCGAGGTCGGCCTGCTCGGCCTCGCTGAGCTCGACCGCCTCCGACGGGGGCGCACCGACGACCATGTTGAGGTGCACGCCGACGACGTGCTCGGGGTCGAGCGTGCCGATCTGGCTCGACACCATCGAGCCCCAGTCGCCGCCCTGCGCGCCGTAGCGCTCGTAACCGAGCCGGGCCATCAAGACCTTCCACGCCTCCGCGATGCGGCGCACGTCCCAGCCCGATTCGCGGGTCGGGCCCGACCATCCGTAGCCGGGCATCGACGGGCACACGACGTGGAACGCGTCGGCGGCATCGCCGCCGTGCGCGCGCGGATTGCAGAGCGGATCGATCACGTCGAGGAACTCCGACACCGAGCCCGGCCACCCGTGGGTGATCACCAGCGGGAGCGCGTTCGGTTCCGGTGAGCGCGCGTGGATGAAGTGCACCTGCTGCCCGTCGATCTCGGTGACGCCGTGCGGCCACCGGTTGAAGCGGGCCTCCTGCGCCGACCAGTCGAAGGTGGTCCGCCAGGTCTCGCAGAGATCCCGCAGGTACCCGAGGTCGGTGCCGTAGCCCCAACCCGAACCCGGGATCTGGTCGGTCCAGCGCGTGCGCGCCAGGCGCTCGCGCAGATCGTCGAGCACCGCCGGCGCGACCTCGACGCGGAAATCCCTGATCTCGGTGGACATGCTGGCCCCTTGCACTCGGCTCCCGATCGGCGGTCAGTCTGGCCGCGCCGGCGGTGCTTCGTACACTCCCGCTGATGGACCCCGATCCCCTCCAGTCGTTCCGCCTCGACGGGCGCGTCGCGATCGTCACCGGCGCGAGCAGCGGGCTGGGCGACCGCTTCGCCCGGGTGCTCGCGGCCGCGGGCGCACGCGTCGTCGTCGCGGCGCGCCGGGCCGACCGGCTCGCGAGCCTCGTCGCCGATCTGCCGGACGCGTGGGCGGTTGCCTGCGACCTCACGGAAGCCGGCGCGCCGGCGAACCTCGTCGCGGCGACCCTCGAGCACTACGGGCGCGTCGACGTGCTCGTCAACAACGCCGGCTCGAGTGACCCCACGCCCGCACTCGACGAGACCACCGACCACTTCCGCGCGACGGTCGAGCTCAACCTGGTCGCTCCGTTCGAGCTCGCCCGCGAGGCCGCGCAGGCGATGGTCGCGCGCGGCGGCGGCAGCATCGTCAACGTGGCGTCGATCTGGGCGCTCGTCGGTGTCGGCCAGATCCCCGAAGCCGGCTACGCGGCTTCGAAGGGCGGCATCGTCAGCCTCACGCGCGAGCTCGCCGCGCAGTGGGCGCGTCGAGGTGTGCGCGTGAACGCGCTCGCGCCCGGGTGGTTCCACACGGAGATGACCGACGGGGTGATGTTCGGCGACGAGAGGGCCGAGCGTTGGCTGTCGAGTCGCACCCCGATGGGTCGCGGCGGCGCGCCGCACGAGCTCGACGGCGCGCTCCTCTTCCTCGCCGGTGACGCGAGCAGCTTCGTCACCGGCACGGTGCTGAGCGTCGACGGGGGCTGGACCGCGATCTGACCCTCGCCCGCGGCGCGCCCGGCTACCCCGGGCGACCGAACTCGTTCCCGACCGGCCGGTGTGTGGGGTCACCGAGCCGGCCGGGAACGACGGGTGCGATGCGGTCGGAGTCGGTCTCGCCGACGGGACCCGCACCTGCGGACCCGACCAGTCTGTACCTGACACCGCCGTCAGTCGAGTGATCCGTTCTGATCAGCCCTCTTTGACGGGCCCGGCGACGAATCCGACCTCGCCGGCTACACGCCCGACTTCTCGAGCACGTGCACCGCGCACGCGGAGCCGAGCCCGATGACGTGCGTGAGACCGACCTTCGCACCGTCGATCTGGCGGTCGCCGGCCTCACCCCGAAGGTGCGTCGCGACCTCGTAGACGTTGGCGATTCCGGTCGCGCCGATCGGGTGCCCCTTCGAGATGAGCCCGCCCGACACGTTCACCGGGATCTTGCCGTCGCGCCAGGGCCCGCGCTCGTCGATGAACTTGCCGGCCTCGCCGGGTGCGCAGAGCTGGAGGTTGTCGTAATGGATCAGCTCGGCGGTCGCGAAGCAGTCGTGCAACTCGACGAGATCGAGATCCTGCGGATCGACACCCGACATCTCGTACGCCTTCACCGCGGCGTTGCGCGTGAGCGTGTTCACGTCGGGCTGCACCTGGGCGGTCTCCGTCCACGGGTCGGTGGTGAGCACGGACGCCGAGATCTTCACGGCCCGGCGCTGCTGCTCCTTCGACAACGTGCGCAGCTTCTCCTCCGACACGAGCACGACCGCCGCGGCACCGTCGGTGTTCGGGCAGCACATGAGGCGCGTGTTCGGGTACGACATCATGTCGTCGGCCATCACCTCTTCGAGCGAGAACGCCTTCTGGTAGTGCGCGAGCGGGTTGAGCGTGGAGTGCGCATGGTTCTTCTCCGCGACCTTCGCGAACTGCTCGAAGCCGACGCCGCCGTGCTCGTACGCGTACTCCATTCCGGCCTGCGCGAACACGCCGGGCATCAGGCCGGTGCCGAGCAGACCCTCGACCTGCATGACCGAGCCGTAGCGACCGTGCGGTTCGTAGACGTGGCGCCCGCGGTCGCCCTTGCCGCCCACGCCGAGCAACCCGCCCTTGCCCATCTGCTCCACGCCGACCGCGAGCCCCATGTCGGCCTCACCGGCCTTGATCGTGAGGAGCACGGTGCGCAACGCGGTGGCGCCCGTCGCGCACGCGTTGGCGACGTTGTACACGGGAATGCCCGTCTGGCCGATCTGCTTCTGCAGCTGCTGGCCGACACCCGCCATCGCGTTGAACAGGCTGCCGCACCCGAGCACTTCCATGTCGTGGATCGTCACGCCGCCGTCGGCGAGGGCGCCGAGCGCGGCATCGCTCGCGAGGTCGATGAGGTCCTTGTCGCCGTGACGACCGAACTTCGTCATCGTCGTGCCGAGGATCCAGACGTTGTCACCCATCGCTTCGCTTCCTTCTCTCGGTCGACGCACGTGCGCCGACGAACTCGTGTCTACGAATCGGTCCCTACGAAGCGGTGTCTACGAACCTGTGCCTACGAACCTGTGCCTACGAACCGCTGGGCTCGAACCCGAACGCGATCGCCTCGGTGCCGTCGTCGTCGGTGCCGGCGACGAACGTCGTGAGCTTCACCGGCATCCCGAGCACGACGGCCTCGGGCTCCGGCGCGATGTTGAGCAGGTTCGTCTTCACCACCCCACCGCCGTCGAGGTCGACGATCGCCGACACGTAGGGGGTCGGCACGCCGGGAACGGCACGGTGCACGATCGTGAACGACCGCACCTTCCCCGTCGACCCGAGCCGGCGGCGCCGGAACTCGGTGCCGCCGCCCTTGGCGTCGGCGTTGCGGCGGTCGAAGTAGAGGGCGCCGGAACCGACCGCCTCCCACGCTTCGAGGTGTGCCTGACCGTCGTCGAGGACGAGGTAGTCGACAATCGGGATCTGCTTGCCCATCGGTCCTCTGTTCTTCGGCGCCTGACTGCTCTCGCGCACGGTAGCCCCGCGGCTCCGAGCCCGTCAGTTCGCGCGCCGACCGGCGGACGCGTCAGCCCGACGCGGCGATCTCGGGGGGCTCGAAGTGACGCTTCCGCCGCAACATCGGCGCCTCGACCAACCGGTGCGACAGCTCCGCGACCAGGAGCACCACGAGGATCTGGAAGACGAACGAGAGCGGCGGCGCCAGGTGCACCCGCGAACGCTTCAGGTACTCGAACACGATGGGATGGAAGAGGTAGACCGCGTAGGAACGGCGGCCCAGCCACGCGAGCGGCGCGATCCCGAGCCCGCGCGCCAGGATCCCGCGCGGCGCGGCGACGAGCCCCGCGATCAGCACCGCGACTCCGAGCTCGAGCGCCAGGATCCCCCACATCGGCAGCCAACCCGAGATCACGACGACCGCGCGCCAGATGATGATGCCGCAACCGACGAGCGCGAACACCGACGCCGCACTCAACCGCACACGCGCACGCGCACCGGTACGCGGGAGCAGCCACGAGAGCACGATCGCGGTGAGGCAACCGACGAGCAACGCGTCGGCGCGCGTGTCGGAACCGAAGTAGATGCGGTTCCACACGACGGTGCGATGGTCGAGTTGACCACCCGCGGCGACGTGACTCGTGACCGCGAGGTAGTAGTCGACGAAGCTCTTGTGCGCATTGCCCCGGATGATGTGGCTGTACCAGTACCACGCGCGCCACGACGCGGCGGCGACGATGCCCGCGCCGACCCACGCCGCGATCGCGCCCAATCGGAGTCGCCGCCGCATGAGGAAGATGAACACCATCGGCCAGACGAAGTAGAACTGCTCTTCGATCGCGAGCGACCACGTGTGCGAGAACAGCGGACCGAGCGCGCCGTGGTGGTAGACCTCGAGCCAGTTCGCGGCGTAGAAGACCATGCCGGCCAGACCGAGCGCGGAGGGGCGCAGGCCGTTGCCGGCCGAGAACGCGAAGCGCGCGACGAGCGCGATCACGACGAGCACGCCGAACGCGGGAAGCAGGCGCAACGCGCGCCGGGCGTAGAACCGCCGCAGGCTCACCGACCCCCGTGTCGCCTGCTCCTGGAGCAGCAGCGTGGTGATGAGGAATCCCGACAGCACGAAGAACACGTCGACGCCGAGGAAGCCGCCGTGCACCGGGTTCGGCGAGTAGAAGGGGTTCTTCCACGGGTAGTGGAACAGCACCACGAGCGCGATCGCGAGTGCACGCACGCCGTCGAGGGCGGGCTGGTAGCCGAGCCGGCCCGGCGGGGGCATGGTCGGCGCGGCGGGAGAGTCGGTCGTCTGGGCCATCGGAACGGGCCCGGTGCCCGGGCCGCCCGCAGGGTACCGGAGCGCCGCTACCGTTCACCGTGACGCGAGCGTGGCGGAATGGCAGACGCGCCGGGTTTAGGTCCCGGTGTCCTCGGACGTGAGGGTTCGACTCCCTCCGCTCGCACCGAGTTGGGCGTGCATATGCGCAGGTCAACGCGTACGCGGGTCTGCTGCCCGTCGCGTTGTGACACAGATTTGACACGCGACGACACGGAAAAGCGCGACGAGCAGGCTCGCCGCGGCGCGCGTTTCGCGCAACGAAGCGCTCATTCCGACTGCTCGAAATCGACCCGAAGTCGACACCGCGACTGTCGGTAACGAGGATGACCCGGAAGACGTCGGCCGCCACGCGTAGCGCGCAACGACGGTCTGAAGAAGCGCAGCAGGGCCGCGGGACACATCGATCGCCCGGCGGCCCCTCCCGGAAACTCTGGTGAGAACCGAACTGGGCACCCGCGACCGTTTGGTGGATGTTCTGGTCGGCTTCCGACGAGTACGTCGAAGGCAGGTTTGATGCCTCGCCAGCTCGCAGGCCCCAGCGCGTCGACCGACTCCTCAGATCACGAGAGGAGCGCACAGAACGCGAGCGACAACCAAGCACTCCATCTCGGATGTGCCGTCGAGATCGTATAGGTCCGCGACGCCCATCTGTGAGGTCAACCTCGGTGCCGGTGACCTGCACCCTCTTTCCGTCGAGGCCGCTGAGTCCATCCCGTACAACCCAGTTATAGGGATGAAGGTAGGGACGCGAGAACTGCGATCTTCGAACGACCAACCGCGCCAGACGACCGCATCGGTTCGCCGTCCACAGTTGTCGCCGCTCGACTTCGTTCGGCCGGCGGGTCCGCGGTCGCACAGGCCGGGCGGTGCTAGCGGCCGCGCCGCTCCGTGGGTCGCGCTCCGCGACGCTGCACAACGGCTTGGTGCACGCGGTTGAGCTTGGCGCGCGTCTCGGCCGGCAGAACGTTCAGTCTGGATGCGGCCAGCAGATACACGTAGCCCTCGTCGCGCGCTTCGACGGCGACGACTTCGACGACCTGCACGGAGCCATCCGGGAACTCGCGGTAGACAATCCGGTGGGTCGGCGCGTTGGCGTCGACCCCGAAGTAGATCTTCCGGCAGTCCGAGAGGTCTCCGTATGACGGCAGCAGTGCGAGCGGCTGGCCAACGACCTCCCCGTCTTTCACGAGGCCGATGAGCGCTCTCGCGCGCAGCGCGAGTCGCGTGTCGTCGCTGTTGAGCCGTTGTAGGTCGGCAGCTGCGGCCAGGTGGTACCTGAGCTCGCGTTCGCGCGGCCGCCGGGGCGAGACCACCAGTCAGCGATCGGCGAGTTCGTCCAGCAGCGCAGCTCGCTCGGCGGCCACCGCGGCCGGGTCGAGGCCCAATGCCCGGTCGACCTCGTCTTCCGAGAGGCTCGGGCGCGTGTCTGCCAGCCGGGCGCGGAGCCGGTCGGCGAGCGCCAGGTCTTCGAGGTAGGGGGCCAGGCGCTCCAACAGCTCGGCGGGGACGATAACGGCGACGGGCTTGCGGTTCGCCCCGATAAACACGGGTTCCGCACTCGCCCCTTGGGTGCGGCAGCGCTGCAGGATCGCGGGCAGCTGGCTGCGGGCTTCGGAAGTCCCCAGGACGGCAGGCGCGGTGAATGTCATGGCCCGAACTGTACCCCTCCCGATTCCAGTTGTCCAGGTATTTGTACGAGAATATGTACACCTTCGCGTACATCAGGGCACGGGTCCGCGTACGCTGCGGAATCGGTAGCGCAGAAAAGGTGCTCAGGCATGCATTTCAGCTGATCAGCCGGGCTGGAGTTTGCGCCACGTCGACGGCTGTCCGGGCGGTTGGGTTCGAGCCTCATACCTGCGGCGCGGTGACAGCGAGATGGAACGTGTCGCCGTTCAGGGTGGCGCACAACCCGAGGCGTTGCCAGGCGCGCGCCCATCCGTCGCGGCCCGCCGCGTCAATCTGAGTGCGGTCCTCGGACCAGTTCTCGGCGTCGGGCAGCAACGGTGAGCCGTGGAGATGTTCGGCGAGCGGCAACCACACTGACGCGAGCAGCTCGCGGCCGGGATGCTCGGGCAGGGCTTCGAACAGCGGCGCGCCGTCGTAGAACGCGCTGTCGTGGAAGGCGTCGGCGTGGGCACAGAACAGTGTGATGTGCTCGCTGACGTACGCGACGTGGCGCCACATGTCCTCGAGTGCCATGTCGTAGGCGCGGTAGCGGTTCACGGTGTCGGGAAGGCCCGGCACGACGGTGTCGAGCGCGTCGGCGAGACCGTCGAGGTAGAAGGTGCCGTTCAGGGCGGCGAGAGTGACTGGGTTGCCGTCGTCGTCGGTCGCCGGCAGCGCACGTTCGACGAGGAGCTGGCTGAGGCGGTCGACTCGGTACTCCTCGGCGGCCACGACGGCGATCATGCCCGCGACGTCCCACGGCATCGAGACGTCGTCGGTGGCACCGATCGCGGCGTCGCGCGCCGTGCCGTAGAGAACGTGGCCAAACTCGTGGCCGATCATGCCTGCGCAGCAGTACTGCGCGATTCCGTTCGGATGGTTCGCGACGTCGGCGGCGATGATCACGGCGGCGTAGTCGCCACCGTCGTTACGGATCGTCTTGCCGACGGCGATACCGCCGAGGCGTTCGACGCCCTCCCGCCGGTCGGGCCCGAGGCCGAACTCCGCGTACTGGCGGCTCGCGGCGGCCATCAGGTCGTCGGCGACGATTAGCCGCAGCGCGGGGAGGGCGAGCCCGCGGTCGGCGAAGAGGAACGCGAACGTCGCCCATAACCGCTGCGCTGCGGAACGCACGAACGTCTCGCACTCGGCGAGAAGCTCGGCTTCGAACACGAACTCGACGGGAGGCTCGGTCGGTAGCGGCGGCGGGTCCGGCTCGGCGGTCACCGCCACAGCGTCGCACGCACCTATGACAGTCAGCGCCGCGCCGGCGGCGGCATAGCCCGATGAGCCCGACCCAGAATCACGGAATGTGCAGGCCAGAGATGGCGCGAGCGACGACCAAGCGCTGGATCTCCGAGGTGCCTTCCAAGATCGTGTAGGTCCACGACCCTCGTCTGTCAGGTCAACCTCAGTAGCCCTGACCTGGACTCTGTTTCCATCGCGTCCGCCCAGTCCGTGCCGTGCGCCCCAGTTGTAGGGATGAAAGTAGGGACGCGATCCAACACACAAGGATGCGGCCAAAGTCTCGATGGACAGCCTGCAACTTTCCCGGGGCGGTTCAGATCCCCGTCGCGGTGACTTGCCGGGTGCTCGGCTTCTCCAAACAGGCGTTCTACAAATGGAAACTGCAGCCGGTCACCGATCGCGACCGGGCCGACGCGCATCTGATCAACCAGGCGATCGACATCCATCACGACGATCCCGCGTTCGGGTATCGGTTCATAACCGACGAGGTCCACCGCGAAGCGCTGCGCGCGAGCGAGCGGCGCGTGTGGCGCCTCACCTCGCCGCGCCGCTCTCTCGTCCCCTCTGGTACGGCCAGCCGCGACCCTGCGCATGAGCGACGGCCAAATCGTCGAGCACTGGGGCGGCCCGCACTGCCCGGACTGCTACAGCCTGACCAAGTGGCGAGAGGAGGCCGGCCCCGGAGCGCGGGAACCGACCTCCTTCGAAGCAAGCGAGGGGTCAGCGCTTCGTCGCGACGACTTCGAGGTACTCGCCCGGCACTGCGAGCCTGATGGACCTGCGTACCTCCTCATCATTCCTGTCCCACATCGCATGAACCGCGGCACGGAATGCCTTGGGGCCATACTTGTCGACGAGCTCC
>DAIQOP010000004.1:26801-34496 GCA_036787815.1 Actinomycetota bacterium | reverse complement strand
CGCTCGCGGCGGGGGTCGGTCGCGTCGTGGCCGAGTCGATCACGCTGATCTACCGCGACGGCGGCAGCGATTGGATCGACGAGCGGTCGACGGTCGAGCCCACGCCCGGCCTCGAATCGGTCGTGACGCTCGAGCACGAGGTGGAGCGATTCACGGCGGCCGGGGGAGTCGGGATCGCGCTGCGGTTCGGCCTCTTCTACGGATCCGACGCCCGCAGCACCGACGAGTACCTGCAAGCGGCGGCCCGTCGGGTCGCGCCCGTGCTGGGCGCGGCCGGCGCGTACCTGTCGTCGATCGACACGGGCGATGCGGCGAACGCGGTCGTCGCGTCGTACCACGCTCCCGCGGGCGTCTACAACGTGGTCGACGACGTGCCGCTGACCCGACGAGCGTTCACCGACGCCTTCGCCGCGGCGTTCGGGTTCCGGCATCTCCGCATCGTTGCGGGCCCCGTCGTACGGATCGCGGGCGGCGCGGCCGCACCCGCGTTGTTGCGTTCCCTTCGTGTGGGCAACGCCGCGTTCCGCGACGCGACCGGTTGGGAGCCCGAGATCCCGAGCGCGATCGAAGGCTGGAAGCGCGTGGCCGCGACCAAGGAGACGTCCCGTGCCTGATCGGATGCAGACCGCGCTGCGTGTGCTGCTCGGCGTGCTGGCCGCGTCGGCGACGACCGTCGGCGCGTGGGCGGCCTTCGCGCCGCGGTCGTTCTACGACGACTTCCCGGGCCTCGGGCAGACGTGGGTCGCGGTCGACGGGCCCTACAACGAGCACCTCGTCCGCGACGTCGGTTCGCTCAACCTGGCGCTCGCGCTCGTGACGGTGTGCGCGCTGCTCACGCTCGCCCGATCGACGATCGTCGCGTCGACGCTCGGCTGGCTCGCGTACGGGCTCCCGCACTTCGTGTACCACGCGCGGCACCTCGGGCCGTTCGACGGGACGCAGGCGATCTCGGTGCTCGGCAGCGTGGGCTCGACCTCGGTCGTCGCCCTCGCGGTGCTCTGGCTCGAACGGACGCGGACCGCGGTGCCCGCCGCCGCCGCCGGGGTCGATCGAGGGCGGGCCGCGTCGGGGGTGCGATGATCCGCGGGTGACACCGCTGTTCACCTTCGAGCACGTGTCGGTGGGCGGCGAAGGCGCCTGGCGACTCGACGACGTCGTCGCCGAGGTTCCCGACGCGGGTGTCACCGCGCTGGTGGGGCCGTCGGGTGCCGGGAAGTCGACCCTGCTCCGGCTCTGCAACCGGCTCGAGGTCCCGGCGCGCGGCCGGGTGCTCCTCCGCGACGGGGAGCTCGCCGCGATCGATCCGCTGCGGCTGCGCCGGCGGGTCGGGATGGTGTTCCAGCGGCCGACCCCGTTCCCCGGAACGGTGCGCGAGAACCTCCAGGTGGCCGCGCCGCTCGTGACCGACGACGAGGCGCACGCGGTGCTCGAGGCGGCCGAGCTGCCCCCGGCGTTCCTCGATCGCATCGCGACCGAGCTCTCGGGTGGCGAGGCGCAGCGCGTGTGCCTGGCGCGCACGCTGCTCACCCAGCCCGAGGTGCTCCTCATGGACGAAGCGACGTCGTCGCTCGACCCGGCGTCGCGCCACGCGCTCGAGCGGCTGGCACGCCGGCTCTCCGAACGCGGTGTGCGCGTGCTGTGGGTCACCCACGACTTCGCGCAAGTGCGCCGCGTCGCCGATCACGTGCTCGTCGTGCTCGATCACCGCGTCGCGCACGCCGGCGCACCCGATCGCCTCACCGAGGGCGCGTCGGGTGCGGTGCGTTCGTTCCTCGAGGAGGCTTCCGATGGCGAGTGACATCGGCTGGACGGGCCTCGCGGGCTCGCTCGTGCTCGTCGCCGTCGCGATCGCGATCTCGCTCTCGCGCCGGCTCGGTCTGGAGCGCAGCATGCTCTGGGCGTCGGTGCGCGCCGTCGTGCAACTCCTGCTCGTCGGTGAGGCGCTCACGTTCATGCTGCATCCCGGCCGCACGATCGCCTACGCGTGGGCGTGGGTGATCGCCATGCTGCTCTTCGCGGCCGAGACGGTTCGCCGCCGGGCCCGCGACGTTCCCGACGTCTTCGTGCTCGCGCTGGCCGCGTTCGCGGCGGCGAGCGTGGTGAGCCTCGGCGTGCTGTTCGGGCTCGGGGTGTTCCCGCTCGAGGCTCGCACCCTCATCCCGATGGCCGGGATGATGATCGGCAACTCGATGACGTCGACGGTGCTCGTCGCCCGGCGGGTGCTCGAGGAGCTGCGCGACAAGCGCGACGAGGTCGAGGCCCGCCTCGCGCTCGGCCTCCCGTCGACCGACGCGGCGCGGCCCTACGTACGGGCATCGCTGCGCACCGCGCTGATCCCGCAGATCGAGACCACGAAGGCGGTCGGGCTGGTGTTCCTGCCCGGGGCGATGACCGGCTTGATCCTGGCCGGGGTCGCTCCGCTCGCCGCGGTGCGGGTGCAGGCGGCGGTCATGTACCTCGTGCTCGGCTCGAGCGCGACCACGACCGCGGTCGTGGCCCTCGGGGTCCAGCGGCGACTCTTCAGCCGCGACCACCGGCTCGTGGTGCCCTCACGTCCGGTGGAGTGAGGGCGGAACCGGACTACCGGCGAACAGGACTACCGGCGACCGGCGCGCGGCTTCTTGCCGTGGTTCGCCTTGTTGCGACGGGCCCGCAGGCGGCGCAGCTTGCTCTTCTTGCTCATGAGGTCCCACGCTACCGGCGGTCGCCCGCCGCGAGCGAACTCCGACGTCCCCACTAGCCTGAGACCGTGGAGAACCTCGGACTCGTCGGTCTCTCCGACGCCGGCTCGAACCGGCTGTTCAGCGCCCTCACGGGCCTCCCCGACCCGGGCGTGTTCGAGTCGGCGGTGGCCATCGCGCCGGTGCCCGACGAGCGGGTCGACCGGCTCGCGGCGATGTCGCACTCCAAGAAGATCGTCCACGCCGGCTTCGAGCTGGTGCACATCGCGCTCCCCCCGGGAGCGAAGCCGGGCGAGGGGCTCGGCGCCCGATTCCTCGGCGCGCTGCGCAACTGCGACGCGATCCTCTTCGTCCTGCGGGCGTTTGAGCACCCGTCGGTCGGTCCGCCCGACCCGGTGGGAGATCTCGCCGGGCTCGAGCTCGAGCTGGTGATCGCCGATCTCGCGACCGTCGAGACCCGCGTCGACAAGCAGCGGCGGGCCTCGAAGGGCGACAAGTCGCTGCTGCCCGAGATCGCCGCGCTCGAACGCGCGCACTCCGTGCTCGAGGCGGGCACACCCGTCTACAGCTCCGACCTCACCGCCGACGAGCAGGCGCTCCTCGCGCCGTGCTTCCTGCTGACGAGCAAGCCCCATCTCGTGGTCGTCAACATCTCCGAGAACCAGATCGCGGACGCCGAGACCATCGCGGCGCCGTTCGGCACCGACGCGCTCGCGGCGTGCGTCGAGGTCGAGGCCGAGATCGCCGCCTGCGAGCCCGACGAACGCTTCGAGATGCTCGAGACGTTCGGCATCGGCGAGAGCGTCGTGCCCCGTCTCGCCCGCCGCGCGTACCACCAGCTGAACCGGCGCACGTTCCTCACGACCGGGCCCGACGAGACGCGAGCGTGGACCTTCCGCTCCGGTGCGCGTGCCCCCGAGTGCTCGGGCGTGATCCATTCCGATCTCCAACGGGGCTTCATCCGTGCCGAGGTGATCGACTGGGAGGAGTTGCTCGAGATCGGGTCGTGGGCCAAGGCCAAGGAGCTGAACAAGATCCGGCTCGAGGGCAAGGACTACGAGGTCCGCGACGGCGACGTCCTCGAGATCCGGTTCAACGTCTGAGCGATGGCCTGGCTCGTCAGGGGCGAGGACGTGCTCGCCGCCGCGGAGGTCGCGGTGACGCGGCGGCAGCGGCGCAGCGGCCTGCTCGGCCGTGAGCAGCACGAAGGCGTGCTCATCATCCGCCCGTGCCGGCAGGTGCATTCGTTCGGCATGAAGTTCGCGGTCGACGTCGCGTTCTGCGACCGCGACGGGTTCGTGCTGCACACCGCCACGCTCGCGCCGTGGCGGCTCTCCCGACCGGTGCCCCGCGCGTACTTCGCGATCGAGGCCTCCGCCGGCGCGTTCGACCGTTGGAAGCTCGTCGTCGGCGACATCGTCGAGGTGCGCGGATGACCGACGCGCGGCGCGACGGCGGCGCGCTCGTGATCGTCGCGACCCCGATCGGCAACCTCGGAGATCTCTCGCCGCGCGCCGTCGCTGCGCTACGCGACGCCGACGTGATCGCGGCCGAGGACACGCGCCACACGCGCAAGCTGCTCACGCACGCGTCGATCCCGGCCGCCGGTCGGCTGCGCGCGGTGCACGCGCACAACGAGGCGACCGAGGCGGAGCGCATCGTCGAGCTCGTGCGCGAGGGCGCGCGGGTCGTGTACGTGAGCGATGCCGGCACTCCGGGCATCTCCGATCCCGGCGAACGCCTCGTCCGCGCGTGCGTGGAGGCCGGTCTCGTGGTGGAGACCGTGCCAGGGCCGAGCGCGGTCCTCGCCGCGCTCGTCGTCTCGGGCCTCCCGACCACCCCGTTCGTGTTCGAAGGGTTCCTGGCCCGCAAGGGTGGCGCGCGCGCCGAACGGATCGCCGCGATGCGCGCGACGGCGGCGACGACGGTGATCCTCGAGTCGCCGCTCCGCGTCGGCGCCACGCTGGCCGAGTTGCGGGAGGTGCTG
This sequence comes from Actinomycetota bacterium, assembly GCA_036787815.1. Lineage (GTDB taxonomy): Bacteria > Actinomycetota > Acidimicrobiia > IMCC26256 > PALSA-610 > DATBAK01. The sequence continues at coordinate 29,828 of DAIQOP010000004.1, read as the reverse complement.
GGCGGCGGGCGCCGCGCCGTGGTCGCCCGCGAGCTCACGAAGCTGCACGAGGAGGTGCTGCGGGGAACCCTGGCCGAGCTGGCCGAGCGGGTCGCGCAGCGCCCACCACGTGGCGAGTGCGTGCTCGTCGTGGGTCCGACCTCGTCGGACGACACGCAGCGGGAGGTCACCGACGCCGACATCCACTCGGCCCTCGAGCGGGCGTTGGCCGCCGGGACGAGCCGGCGCGACGCTGCGGCCGGGGTCGCGGCCGAGCTCGGGGTCGCGAAGCGCCGGGCCTACGAGCTGGCGGTCGCGATGCCTTCCTGGGCCCCGTTCGGCGAGCCGTAGCTGCCCGCCAGCCGATCGACGCAGGTCCCGCACACGAGCTTCCCGTGGTGCGGGCGCAACGCTTCGACCGACGAGCAGAAGATGCAGGCCTGCTCGACCTTGGCGAGGACGACACGGCCGTCCTCGACGCGGATGTCGAGCAGATCACCGACCCGGATCTCCAGGATGCGTCGCAACTCGGCCGGGACGACGATCCGTCCGAGCGCATCGATACGACGGGTCATACCAATGGAGTTCATGCAAACTCCCCCCCACAAAAGCCGACGACGCCTCGACCTCGGCGCCCCACTGACGGGTTCAGCGTAGCGTCGCCGACGCCCGCGAGCACCGGCGCGCGGGGAAGTCGTCCCGATGCCGTGGTGTCGTCGGGCCAGAATGGTCACCCCGACCGGTCGAGTGAGGCTTCAGCGTGGCCCAGCCGTTCTACGTCACGACCCCGATCTACTACCCGAACGACGCGCCCCACATCGGGCACGCGTACACGACGGTGTCGGGCGACGCGCTCGCGCGGTGGAGGCGGCTGTGGGGCGACGACGTCGTCTACCTGACCGGCACCGACGAGCACGGCCTCAAGATCCAGCGGGCCGCCGAGGCGCACGGCATCTCGCCGCAGGAGATGGTCGATCGCACGAGCGCGCAGTTCCGCGAGGCATGGGATCTGCTCGACATCTCCTACGACGACTTCGTCCGCACCACCGAACCGCGTCATCACGTCGCGGTCACCCGGTTCCTGCAGACCATGTACGACAACGGCGACATCGAGCTCGGCGTCTACGAAGGTCTCTACTGCGTTCCCTGCGAGGCCTATTACACCGACGAAGAGGCGGTCGGCGGCCTGTGCCCGATCCACAGTCTCCCGGTCGAGCGGGTGACGGAAGAGAACTACTTCTTCAAGCTCTCGCGCTTCGGCGACCGGCTCCTCGCACACTACGAGGCCCATCCCGAAGCGGTGCAGCCCGACTCGCGGCGCAACGAGGTGCTCGGGTTCATCAAGTCGGGCCTGCGCGACTTCTCGATGAGCCGGACCTCGATCGAATGGGGGATCCCACTTCCCTGGGACGCCAACCACGTCGCGTACGTGTGGGTCGAGGCGTTGTTCAACTACTGCACCGCGGTGGGATACGGCAGCGATCCCGAGCGGTTCGCCCGCTACTGGCCGGTCGATTACCACATCGTCGGTAAGGACATCCTGCGGTTCCACGCGGTCTTCTGGCCCGCGATGCTGATGAGCGCGGGCATCGAGCTTCCGCGTTGTGTGTTCGCGCACGGATGGCTGCTCGTCGGCGGCGAGAAGATGTCGAAGACGTCGGCGAATCAGATCGCGCCGAAGGACCTCGTCGCCGACTTCGGCGTCGACGGTGTCCGTTACCACTTCCTCGTCGATCAGCGATTCGGGCCCGACGGCGACTTCTCGTACGAGGGCATGGTGACCCGCTACAACGCCGACCTCGCGAACAACTTCGGCAACCTCGCGAACCGGGTGCTCACGATGGCCAACAGCTACTGCGGTGGCGTCGTCCCCGCAGAGCGCGACAACGGCCCGCTCGAGCACGTGGCCTCGACGGTCTTCGCGCAGCAGTGCGAGGCAATGGATCGTCTCGACTTCGCGTCGGGCTTCGGCGCGGTCTGGGATCTCATCCGCGCCGCGAACTCCTACATCGAGGAACGCCAGCCCTGGGTCACCAACAAAGCGGGCGACGCGACCGCGACGGCGGGCATCATCGGCGACTGCCTCGAAGCCCTGCGCATCGTCGCCCTCCTGGCCTCGCCGGCGATCCCCGGGGCGGCCGCCGAGCTGTGGCGCCGTCTCGGCCTGGCCGGCCGGCCCGAGGATCAGCGCCTCCCCGACGCCGCGGCATGGGGCGGGCTCCCGGCCGGCAACCAGCTCGACCGGGGCGGGCCGCTCTTCCCCCGCATCGACCGGGCCCCCGCGGGCTGATGCCCGCCGATCCGCCCGGCTCGGCGTTGCGCTGGATCGATTCCCACTGCCACCTCCAGTGGGAGCCCGACCGACCCGGGAGCGGCCCGGCCGACCCCGACGGCGACCTCGCCCGCGCCGCCGAGGCGGGGGTGACGCGTGCCGTCTGCGTCGGTACCGACCTCGCGACCTCGCGTGCGGCGGTCGAGCTCGCGGCGCGCCACGCGAACGTGTACGCGACGGTGGGGTTGCACCCGCACGACGCGTCGCGCCTCGACGACGAATGGGACAACCTCGTGGCCCTCGCGCGCACGAGCCCGCGCGTCGTCGCGATCGGTGAGGCCGGATTCGATCTGCACTACGAGCATTCACCGCGTGACGCGCAGGAGCGCGCGTTCGCCGCGCAGATCGAGTTGGCGCGTGAGCTCGACCGCGCGCTCGTGATCCACACGCGCGAAGCGTGGGACGACACGTTCCGCGTGCTGCAGGAGATCGGCGTACCGCCGCGCACGGTGTTCCACTGCTTCACGGGTGGCCCGGTCGAAGCGCGACGCGCGTTGGCGATCGGTGCGTACCTGTCGTTCAGCGGCATCGTGTCGTTCGGAACCGCCGGCGACGTGCGCGAAGCCGCGGCGATCGTGCCGGCCGACGCGCTGCTGGTCGAGACCGACGCGCCGTTCCTCGCGCCGGTGCCGCATCGGGGGCGGCGCAACGAGACCGCGTACCTCCCCGTCGTCGGGGCGGCGTTGGCGCGCGGGATGGCGCCGCCGAAACCGGTC
>DAIQOP010000004.1:25871-26791 GCA_036787815.1 Actinomycetota bacterium | reverse complement strand
GAGCCGCAACGCCACCAGGGTGTTCGCGCTCGATTCGTTCGCCTGAGCACGCTGCGCGCGGGGCGATTGGATCATTCGCGCCGGACTCGTTAGCTTGCGCGAGCCGAGCGGGCGGACCGAGGGCCCTCCCGCTTCGCGCATTCGTATCGGCCAACGGGGAGGCGTCCGATTCGAGTCCGTGCGGTTCGAGTAGGCGCCGTTCGTGTGATGGCGCGGCGCACGGTCGCTGCGACGCGACCGATCGCGGGGGGAGTTCGCGGTGAAAGTGGCGGCCGCCGTCGCCATCTCTCGCCCGGTACTCGCGCCGCGCTCGCGCGCACGCGGCTCATCGAGGTCGTCCCCGCCGGACCGAGCCGGTTGCACTCGAGCGCGCCGCCGAGCACCGACGAGCCGCCCGTCGTGCTGCACCCGCTGTGGACGCCCGTGCACCCGCGCCGCGCCGACGGCACCGACACGCGCGCACCGGTTCGCCGCACGCACGTGCTGCACCCGAGCACACCTGCGCGTCGCGGGCCGCGGCCCGGACGCCGGCCCCGGCCGGTCGTGCCGTTCGACATCCCCGTCGAGGCGTTCGCGGTCGAGGTCGGTGGAGGCGCGCACCCGTCGGTGCGGAGCCTCGGCGACCGGCGTTCGGTGTACGTCGAGCACCGGATCGCGGTCCGGCGCGCGTACCGGCGGAGGCAGCTCGTGCTCGCGGTCGGCCTCTCGGGCGCGTTCGTCGCGACCGCGGCCGTCGCGCTGGCGCCGGGGAGCCACGGCGTTGCGTCGGTCGCGGGTTCGGCCCGCGCCTCCCGTGCGTTCGACCGCACCGTCTCCCGGGCCGACGGCTCCGGGGTGAGTGGGGGCGCCCGCGGTGCCGGCACGGCCGCCGGGCCGGCGCGCGTCGTCGGGCCGTCGCCGCTTCGGCTCCGTCGCAGCCC
>DAIQOP010000004.1:13324-25861 GCA_036787815.1 Actinomycetota bacterium | reverse complement strand
CCCGCGCCTCCCGTGCGTTCGACCGCACCGTCTCCCTGGCCGACGGCTCCGGGGTGAGCGGGGGAGCGGCGAGCACCCGCGGTGCCGGCACCGCCGGCCGGCCCGCGCGCGTCGTCGGGCCCTCGCCGGTTCGGCTCCATCGGAGCTCGGAGTCGCTCGCGGTCCCGTCGGCACCGGGCCGAGGGCCCCGCGGGCCGGTGGCGGGTGGCCCGGCCTTCGTCGACAACGACGGCCGCCACGTCGCCTCCGCCGCCGTGTTCCCCGCCGCTTCAAGGCTGGACGGCGACGCCTTCCTCGTGTGCACCCGGCACTTCGAATCGGTCGATGCGGGCGGCTACGGCGCCGTCAGCCCCGACGGCCGCTACCGCGGTGCGTACCAGTTCGACCAGATGACGTGGAACGGGATCGCCCGCCACCTCGGGCTCGTCGCGCTGGTCGGTGTCGCTCCCGAGACCGCGGCGCCGGCCGACCAGGATCTGCTCGCGTACTCGCTGTACAAGTGGCAGGGCGCGGGCCACTGGCACCACCGCTGCGCCGGCCTCCCGTAGTTCCGGTCCTGGCCCGGTTCGCGGGGCGTCGCGTGCACACTGGGGCGGTGAACCTGCTCACGCCGGCGTCGATCCAGACGCTCCTCGATCGTCACGGCGTGCGCCCGGGGCGCGCGCTCGGGCAGAACTTCCTCGCCGATCCGAACACCGCGCGTCGCATCGTGCGCCTCGCGGGCATCGACGCCTCGACGCGCGTCGTCGAGGTCGGTCCCGGACTCGGATCGCTCACGCTCGCGCTGGCCGACGCGGGCGCGGCCGAGATCGTCGCGCTCGAGCTCGACCGGCACCTCGTACCCGTGCTGCACGAAGTGCTCGACGGGTACGCAGTGCGCATCGTGCAGGGCGACGCGCTCGATGTCGACTGGAGCGACCTGCTCGGCACGACTCCGGGATGGTCGATGGTGTCGAACCTCCCGTACAACGTCGCGACACCGCTCGTCGTGCGCGTGCTCGAGACCGCACCGATGGTCGAGCGCCTCTTCGTGATGGTGCAGCGCGAGGTGGGTGAGCGCATGGCCGCCGCGCCGGGCACCGACCCGTACGGTGCCGTGTCGGTGAAGGTCGCGTACTACGCCACCGCCGAGCTCGCCGGCCTGGTGCCGCCCACCGTGTTCATGCCCAAACCGGCCGTGGATTCCGTGCTCGTGCGGCTCGTCCGGCGCCCGGAGCCACCGGTGGAGGTGCCCGACGTCGATCGGCTCTTCGTGCTCGTGCGCGCGGGCTTCGCGACGCGGCGCAAGATGCTCCGCCGGGCGTTGACCACCGTGCTCGGGGCGCGCACGATCGCGGTGCTCGAGGCCGCGGGCATCGATCCGAGCGTGCGCGCGGAAACGCTGGGTCTCGAGGAGTGGGCGGCGATCGCGCGGGTCGAGGCCGAGGTCGCGTGATCACCTGGCACGCGTTCGCGAAGCTCACGTTGTCGTTGCACGTGCTCGGGGTGCGACCCGACGGCTACCACGAGCTCGACGCGCTGACGGTGTCGGTGAGCGAGCCGCACGACGAGCTCACGGTCATGCGGCTCGACCGCCCGTTCGCGGTCGAGCTCGAGCTCTCGGGCCCGGCCGCGCCCGGGATCGGCGACGGGCCCGACACCCTCGCGTCGCGTGCCGCGCACGCGTTGCTCGCGCACGCATCCGAGCGCGCGGGCGGCTCCGGCGTGCATCTGGCGTTGCGCAAGCAGATCCCCGCCGGCGCGGGGCTGGGAGGTGGGTCGGCCGACGCGGCCGCGGTGTTGCTCGCCGTCAACCGGCTCCTCGCGCTCGATCTCACCCTCGTCGAGCTCGCCGCGATCGGCGCCCGGATCGGTTCCGATGTCCCTTTCTGTGTGTACGGGGGAGCGGCGCACATGCGCGGGCGAGGAGAACGCATCGAGCCCGCCGTGGTGCCGGAGCTGCACGTGCTCGTCGCCGTGCCGCCGTTCGCGCTCTCGACGCCCGCGGTCTACCGAGCGTGGGACGAGCTCGGCGGTCCGCGCTCCACGCGCGTGGTGCCGGGGCCGGCCGGCGTCGGTCCGCTCCGCAACGACCTCGAACCGGCCGCGGAGCACGTGGAACCGCGCCTGCGCGAGTTCCGCGAGCACCTCGAACGACTGGCCGGAGCGCCCGCGTTGCTGGCGGGCAGCGGCTCGGCCTGCGCGGTCGCCTTCGACGATCCCGACGCGGCCCGGGCGGCCGGTGGCAGGGCCGCCGCCGGGCTCCCGGCGTCGACGAGCGTGGTGGGTGTCACCCGCGGCACCGGCGTCGAACCGCGGTCGTGACGCGAAGCGGCCGCCCGGAGGCGGCCGTTCGAGTGGAGACGAAGGGGTTGTGGGCTACTTGCCCTGCTGACGACGCTGCCAGCGCGTCTTCTTCAGAAGCTTCTTGTGCTTCTTCTTCCTCATGCGCTTGCGGCGCTTCTTGATCAGGGAGCCCATGGAGGGGCCGACCGTAGTCGGGTTGGCGGGCCCCGGCCAAACCGCGACGGGGCGGCGTCGTACGACGGTAACGTCAGGCGGGTTCGGGGGTGGTGTAACGGCAGCACAGAGTCCTTTGGAGTCTCGAGTCGAGGTTCGAACCCTCGCCCCCGAGCGAGACGCTCCCGAGCGAGAGGCCCCCGGGCGGCAAACTGGTCCCGGCCGGTGGCGGAAGGGAACGCAAGACGCATGAGCGCGTACCGACCGATCACGGCAGTGGTGCTCGCCGCCGGCGAGGGCACGCGGATGCGTTCCTCGACCCCCAAGGTGCTGCACCCGCTCTGCGGGCGCCCGATGCTCCTCCACGTCGTCGACGCGCTCTGCGCGCTGCCGCTCGAGCGCATCGTCGTCGTCGTGGGCCACGGCGCGGAGCGGGTCACCAAGACGCTGCAGGAGCAGCTCGCCACCGAGCTCCCGGTGGAGTTCGTCGAGCAACGGGAGCCCCGAGGCACGGGCGAAGCCGTGAGCGTGGCGCTCAGCGCCGGCGTGTTCGACGACCTCGATGCCGAGGACGACCTCATCGTGGTGCCCGGCGACACCCCGTTGCTGCGTTCGGAGACCCTCGCCGCGCTCGCCACGGAGCACCGGGTGTCGGAAGCCGCGGCCACCATCCTCACGACCCGTCCGAGCGACGTCTCCGGCTACGGGCGCGTCCTGCGCGACAAGAACGGGCGCGTCGACCGCATCGTCGAGGACGCCGACGCGACCGAGGAGGAGCGCGCGGTCGACGAGATCAACACGTCGATCTACTGCTTCCGCCGCAACCTGCTCGCCCCCGCGCTGCGGCGGCTGAGCCCCGAGAACGTCCAGGGCGAGTACTACCTCACCGACGCGATCGAGGTGCTGCGGCGGGCCGGCCATCAGGTGCACGCGGTGGAGGCCGACCCGGCCGAGGTCCTCGGGGTCAACGATCGTTCGCAGTTGGCGACGGCCGAGGCGGAGCTGCGGCGCCGCATCAACACGAGCTGGATGCGCGAGGGCGTCACCATGGTCGACCCCGAACGCACCTACATCGACGCGACGGTCGAGCTCGAGGCCGACGTGCGCCTGCTCCCCGGCACGATGCTCGAAGGGCGCACGGTGATCGGCACGGGTGCGGTCGTCGGCCCCGACGCGCGCATCGTCGATTCCGTCGTCGGCGCGCACGCGTCGATCGCCAGCTCCCTGGTGTGCGACTCGGAGATCGGCGACTCCTGCACCGTCGGCCCGTACGCGAACCTCCGTGCCGGCACCCGGCTCGCACCCGGCGCCAAGGTCGGTGCGTTCGTCGAGACCAAGAACGCCGACATCGGCGAGGGCACGAAGGTGCCGCACCTCAGCTACGTCGGTGATGCCGACATCGGGCCCCGTTCGAACCTCGGCTGCGGGACGATCACGGCCAACTACGACGGGGCCAACAAGCACCACACCACGATCGGCGCCGACGTCCACACCGGCTCGAACTCCGTGCTCGTCGCGCCGATCACGGTGGGCGACGGGGCGACCGTCGCCGCCGGTGCCGTCGTCACCCACGACGTGCCCGCCGGCGCGCTCGCCAAGGGCGCGCCGGCGCGCTTCACACCCGATTTCGCACGGCCTGGCAAAGTGGCACGGTCCGAGTCGGAATCCGAGCCCGATGCCGAGCCCCGGCCCGAGCCGAAAGCCTGAGGCCTCCCACCATGCCCTTGACGAAGAAGGTGTCGGAGAAGACCCTCGTGCTCGTCGCCGGGCGCGGTCATCACGAGCTCGCGGAAGAGGTGGCCGAGCACCTCCAGAGCCCGCTGAGCGAGGTCGTGCTCTCGACCTTCGCCAACGGTGAGATCTACTGCCGCTACGGCGAGAGCATCCGCGGCACCGACGTCTTCGTGTTCCAGAGCCACTGCGACCCGATCAACGACCGGCTCATGGAGCAGCTGATCATGATCGACGCGGCCAAGCGCGCGTCGGCGAAGCGCATCACCGCGGTGTGCCCGTTCTACGGATACGCGCGCCAGGACCGCAAGGCCGAAGGGCGCGAGCCGATCACCGCGCGGCTGGTTGCCGACATGCTCGGCACCGCGGGCGCCGACCGCGTGGTGTCGGTCGATCTGCACACCGGCCAGATCCAGGGCTTCTTCGATTTCCCCGTCGACCACCTCACCGCGGTGCCGGTGATCGCGGAGTACCTCGCGTCGGCGATCGACGGTGACGTCACCGTCGTGTCGCCCGACGCCGGCGGCGGCAAGCTCGCACACCGCTACGCGACGCAGCTCGAGGAGCGGACCGGGTTGGAGGTCGAGCTGGCCTTCATCGACAAGCGCCGCCCGAAGGGCGTGCACAACGTCGCGGTCGCGACCGAGGTCGTCGGCGAGATCGCGGGGCGGGTCTGCGTGCTCGTCGACGACATGATCGACACGGCGGGCACGGTCGTGAGCGCCGCGAACCTGCTCGTCGACCGCGGTGCCACCGACGTGGTCATCGCCGCGACCCACGGCCTGCTCTCGGGCCCGGCCGTCGACCGGCTCAAGAACGCGCCCGTCCGTGAGGTCATCGTCAGCAACACCCTGCCCATCTCCGACGACAAGCAGTTCGACTCCCTGCGGGTGATGTCGATCGCGCCCCTGCTCGCCGGGGCCATCGACGCCATCTTCTGCGACGGCTCCGTCTCCGGCCTCTTCGGCGGAGATAACCTTTGATGGTCGCACTCGCTGCGCTCGCCGCTCCGCGACGCGGGATGGGAGTGGGCCGGGTCGCGTGCTCGCTGCGCTCGCCGCTCGGCCCTCTGCCGGGCCCGAAGGGCGCCCGGGCCTGTCCACCTGGCAGAATGGTGAGTTCCCGCGCCCTGAATGCGCTCTTCTCGGTTCTGAACGAGGTGCCCAGCCATGTCCGACGTCACGCTGATCGCGCAGAAGCGCACTGAGACCGGATCGGGCGTGGCCCGCCGGCTGCGCCGCGACGGCCGGGTCCCGGCCGTGGTCTACGGCCTCGGCTCCGACACGGAGTCGGTGAGCGTGCCGGCCCGCGAGCTCGACCACATCCTGCACAGCGCCAGCGGTGGCAACACCCTTATCACCCTCCGGGTCGGCACCGGCAACGAGCTCGCCCTGGCCCGTCAGGTCCACCGCCACCCGGTGCGCGGCACCGTGTTGCACGTCGACTTCGTGCGGGTGCGGGCCGACCAGACGATCGAGGCCGAGGTGCCGATCCAGTTCGTCGGCGAGGCCGAGGGCGTGCGCAACGGCGGGCTCTTCGAGCAGTCGCTGTTCGCGGTCACGGTCGAGGCGCTCCCGGGAGCCATCCCGAACGCGTTCGAGCACGACATCTCGGCGATGGTGATCGGCGACGCGATCCACGTGCGCGACCTCGCGGTCCCGGCGGGCGTCGTCGTCCTCCAGGAGGACGACGCGGTCGTGGCCCACATCTCGCAGCCCCGCACCGCCGAAGAAGCGGAAGGCGCGGTCGAGGGCGAGGCCGTCGAGGGTGCCGAGGCACCCGAGGCTCCGGCCGGCGACGAGGGCCAGGAGTAGGAAGCCCCGGGTCGGGAAGCCGCGATGCTGCGGCGCGCCGAGCGGACCGGCACGCCCGCCGACCTGTTGGTCGTCGGGCTCGGCAACCCCGGAGCGGAATACGAGGGCACGCGCCACAACGTGGGCGCAGAGGTCGTGCAGTTGCTCGCGCGCCGGCACTCGGCCCGGTTGCGCAAGGGCAAGGAGCGCGCGCTCGTCGACGAGGTCCGGGTCGGTGGCTTGCGCCTCGCGCTCGCGATCCCGCTCACGTACATGAACGATTCGGGGCAGGCGGTCGCGCTGCTCGTGCGCCGCTACGGAGTGGATCCCGAGCGGCTCGTGGTCGTGCACGACGAGCTCGACCTGCCGACTGCGGTCCTGCGGGTGAAGGTGGGAGGCGGGCTCGCGGGCCACAACGGCCTGCGCTCGATCAAGGCGCACCTGCACACCGACGCCTTCCTGCGGGTGCGGATCGGCGTCGACAAGCCCCGGAGCAAGGAAGTCGGCGCCGACCACGTGCTCGACCGGTTCTCGAAGCGCGATCGGGTGCAGATCGACGTCACCGTCGCCGACGCGGCCGACGCCGTCGAGATGATCCTGAGCGACGGGGTCGAGGCGGCGATGAATCGCTACAACACGCGCGGCACATGACGTCGGCGAAGACGGCTCCCCTCGCGGGCGTCGCCGCGCTGCTCGCCGACGAACCCGCGGTGCGCGCCGCGAGCGGTGGCTCCGGCCAGGCCGTCGCCGTCGGTGACGCGGCGCGGCCCCTCTTCCTCGCCGCGCTCGCGCGCTCGACCGCGCGGCGGCCGATCGTCGTCGCGGTGCCGACCGCGAACGAAGCCGAACGCATCGCCCACGATCTCCGCCAGCTGCTCGGGACCGACGCGGTCGAGCAGTTCCCCGCATGGGAGACGCTGCCGTTCGAGCGGGTCTCGCCCGCGCTCGAGACGATGGGCCGGCGGATGCGGGTGCTGTGGCGGCTCCGCACGGAAGGTGCCGGTGCGGGGCACGAACCGCTCGTGATCGTGGCGCCGATCCGCGCGCTCGTGCAGCGCCTCGGCCCCCACGTCGCCGACGTCGAACCCGTGACCGTCGCACCCGGCGGACGCATCGACCGGGACGAGTTCGTCACCCGCCTCGTGGAGTTGGGGTACCGGCGCGAGTACCAGGTGGAAGCGCGGGGCGAGGTCGCGGTGCGGGGCTCGATCGTCGACGTGTACCCGGTCACCGCCGACCACCCGGTGCGCATCGACCTGTGGGGCGACGAGATCGAGCGCCTGGCCGAGTTCTCGATCGCCGACCAGCGGACCACGCACGACCGCACCGAGGTCACGATCTTTCCGGCGCGCGAGATCCTGCCGACCGCCGACGTCCGCACGCGCGCGGCCGCGCTGCTCACCGAGCAGCCGTGGGGCGCCTCGCAGTGGGAACGCATCGAGCAGGGCCAGACCTTCGACGGCATGGAGTCGTGGCTGCCGTGGCTCGCTCCCGACGAGCGGCTCCTGCCCGACCTGTTGGGGCCGGCCGCGCTCGTCGTGCTGCTCGAGCCGCGCCGGTTGCGCGACCGTGCCCAAGACCTGCTCGACGAGGAGGCCGCGCTCGCCGACGCGCTCGCCGTCACCTGGGACGCCGCCGGCGACGAGGCGATGCCGCGGCTCTCGCTCCCGTTCGACCGGCTGCTCGCGAGCACCCGGGCCGGGGTGGTGCCGGTGCTGGCGGCGCCGGAGAACCCGTCGACCCCGCACCTCGCGGCCGGCGCGTTCGATCCGGTCGTCGGCGACTCCGAGGCGTTGGCCCGGCGCCTCACCGCGCTGCGGTCCGAGGGCTACCGCGTGCTGCTCGCCGCGGAGGGGCGGGGCTCGGCCGACCGGCTCGCGCAGGTGCTCGCCGACGAGGGTGTCGTCGTCGACATCGTGGCGGCGGTACCGGACAGATCCCCGCTGCTCGACACGCCCGGCGCGCGCATCGTCGTCGCGCCTCTCGATCGTGGCGCGGTGGTGCCCGGCGCCCGGCTCGCACTCGTCGCGGAGGCCGATCTCACCGGCCGCCGGCGCGTGCACCGCACGCCACGCGGCGCGAAGCGCACGCACGACTACTACGAAGGTCTCGCCGCGGGCGACTACGTCGTGCACCGCCAGCACGGCATCGGCCGGTTCGTCGGCATGGTCTCGCGCACGATGTTCGATCTCGAACGCGATTACCTGCTGGTCGAGTTCAGGGGCGACGAGAAGGTGTACGTCCCGACCGACCAGATCGACATCGTGCGCAAGTACACCGGCGGCGACACCCCGAAGCTGTCGAAGATGGGCGGCAGCGACTGGCAGAAGACCAAGGCGAAGGTGCGCGACGCCGTGCGCGACGTCGCCGGCGAGCTCGTCGTGCTCTACCGCCGCCGCCTCGCGACACCCGGCCACCAGTTCGCGGCCGATACGCCCTGGCAGCACGAGATCGAGGACGCGTTCCCCTACGAGGAGACGCCCGATCAGCTCCAGGCGATCGAGGAGACCAAGGCCGACATGGAGCGGCCGATCCCGATGGACCGGCTGGTGTGCGGCGACGTCGGGTACGGCAAGACCGAGGTCGCGATCCGCGCGACGTTCAAGGCGGTGCAGGACGGCAAGCAGGTCGCGCTGCTCGTGCCGACCACGCTGCTCGCGAGCCAGCACGGGCAGACGTTCCGGGAGCGGTTCGCCAACTATCCCGTTCGCGTCGAGGTGCTCTCGCGCTTCCTCTCCTCGAAGGAGCAGACCGCGGTGTTGCGCGGGCTCGCCGACGGCAGCGTCGACGTCGTGATCGGCACCCACCGGCTGATCTCCGACGACGTGAAGTTCAAGGATCTCGGCCTGCTCGTCGTCGACGAGGAGCAGCGCTTCGGGGTGATGCACAAGGAGAAGATCAAGCAGATGCGGGCGGGGGTCGACGCGCTCGCGCTCTCGGCCACACCGATCCCGCGCACGTTGGAGCTGTCGCTCACCGGCATTCGCGATCTCTCGCTCGTGAACACCCCGCCCGAAGACCGCCAACCCATCCTCACCTACGTCGGCCCGTACGACCACCGCGCGGTCGCGGAGTCGATCCGGCGCGAGCTGCTGCGCGAGGGGCAGGTGCTCTACGTGCACAACCGGGTGCAGGACATCGAGCACGTCGCCGCCGACGTGCGCGTGCTCGTACCCGAGGCGCGGGTCGACGTCGCGCACGGGCAGATGGACGAAAGCAGGCTCGAGCAGGTGGTCACGTCGTTCTGGGAGCGCGAGTTCGACGTGCTCGTGTGCACGACGATCGTCGAGAGCGGTCTCGACATGCCGACGGTGAACACGCTCGTGGTCGACCGGGCCGACCTGCTGGGTCTCGCGCAGCTCTACCAGCTGCGCGGTCGCGTCGGCCGGCGCGGGCAGCGCGCGTACGCGTACCTCCTGCATCCGCCCGACCGCGCGTTGTCGGAGGAGGCGTACGAGCGCCTGAAGACGATCGGCGAGTACACCGACCTCGGGTCGGGCTTCAAGATCGCGCTGCGCGACCTCGAGATCCGCGGTGCGGGCAACCTGCTGGGCGCCGAGCAATCGGGCCAGATCGCCGCGGTCGGTTTCGACCTCTACATGGAGATGGTCACCGAGGCCGTCGGTGAGCTCACCGGCGAGATCGAGCAGGCTCCCGCCGACATCTCGATCGACCTCCCCGTCGACGCGCACCTGCCCCGCGACTACATCGCGCGTGACGACGTGCGGCTCGAGGCGTACCGGCACCTCGCGGCGGTCACCACCGGCGCCGACGTCGACGACGTCGCGGGCGAGTGGGCCGACCGGTACGGGCCGCTCCCGCCACCCGCGGCGGCCCTGCTCGACGTGGCCCGGTTGCGGGTGGCGTGCCTCGAACGTGGGATCACCGAGATCTCGCTCCAGCGTGGTCGGGCGCGGTTCACGGGGCTCGACTTACGAAAATCTCAGGAAGTGCGGCTCAAGCGGTTCGCGCCCGGGGCCACGGTGGTCGACGGGGTCGTCACGGTGCCGTTTGCCGGTGCGGGGCCGAAGCCGGGTGGGGGCGCGGCTCCCGATCGGTCGATCGCGGAGGCATTGCGATTGGTGCTCGCCGAGATCGCTCCCGTCGAGCGTGCACCGGTAGCATCGACCTCCGCATGAGCTTTCGATCGCAGCGCCTCGGGCGCGTCCGCCCCGGCGTCTCGGTGCTGCTCGTCGCCTCGATCGGCGCGTTGATCGCCGCCGGATGCGGCAGCTCGGGGGCCGCGTCGGCCTTGCGGGCGAACGTCATCACCGTCGACGGCACCTCCGAGTCGAGGGTCACCTTCGAACGCGACGTGAGCGCGCTCTCGTCGAACGCCAAGCTCAAGGCGCTCGACGCGCAGGTCGCGGCGCAGGGCACCACGAGTCAACGGCTCTTCGACGCCCAGGGCCACGCGACGCGGGTGCTCACGACGAGCTGGCTCAACCGCATCGCCAACCAGATCGTCATCGATCACGAGTTCGCAGCACTCCATCTCACGACGAGCGCAGCCGACCTGAGCGAGGGCAAGAGCCAGTTCGCCCAGCTCTTCGCCACGAGCTCCAACAACGGCACCACACTTGTCGCCGCGTTCCCGGCGTGGTTCCAGAAGCAGGAGTTCGGCCGCGAGGCGCGGCTCGTCGCGGTGACGCGGAGCATCGAGGCCAAGCATCCGATCACGCAGGCGGAGATGCTCGACTTCTACAAGAAGAACGTCGCGAGCTTGTGCCCCACGGGAATCAACGTCGCGCACATCCTCGTGAAGACCCTGCCGGAGGCCCAGGCCGTCGAGGCCCAGCTCGCGGGCGGGGCGAAGTTCGCCGACGTCGCGAAGGCGAAGTCGATCGACACCGGTTCCGCGAAGCAGGGCGGCAGCCTCGGGTGCTTCGCGACGGGCCAGTTCGTCGCCGAGTTCGAGAAGGCCACGCAGGCCGCGAAGATCGGTGTGCCGACCGCGCCGGTGCACAGCCAGTTCGGCTACCACGTGATCCTCACGACGAAGTACGTGCCGCCCTCGTTCGCAACCCTCGAGCCGCAGATCCGCCAGCAGCTCGTGCAGCAGCTCAACCTGGTGCAGAAGTTCGTCAGCACGGGATTGAGCAAGGCGACCGTGCACGTCGATCCGGCGTACGGAACCTGGGACGCGAAGACCTACCGGGTGAACGCGCCGAAGGTGCCTGCGGTCCGTAACTCGAGGAACACGACGCCGACGCCCACCACGTGAGCGGCCGAGTCGTCGTCGTCGGGCTCGGTCCGGCGGGCGCCGACCTCGTGCTGCCCGCGGCTCGCCGCGCGCTCGAACGCGTTCCGGTCCGTTACGCGCGCACCCGCCGCCATCCCGCGGCGACGGAGTTGGCCGCCGCGGGAATCGAGATGGCCTCGTTCGACGACCGGTACGAATCGGGCTCCGATCTCAGTGCGGTCTACGCGGGGATCGTCGACGCGCTGATCGCCGCCGCGTCGGAGCACGGAGAGATCGTCTACGCCGTGCCGGGTAGTCCCACCGTCGCCGAGCACACCGTCGTTGCCCTCCACGAGCGCGCCGCCGTCGCCGGGGTCGAGGTCGAGGTGATCCCGGGCTTGTCGTTCGCCGAGCTCGCGTGGGCCCGGCTCGGGCTCGACTCCTTCCGCGGCGGTCACGTCGTCGACGCCCACAACATCGCGACCTCGGCGGCCGGCCTCGCCGGGCCGTTGCTCATCGCGCAGTGCGACAGCGTGTTCGTGCTCTCCGACGTGAAGCTCGTGCTGCTCGAGTCGCTCGATCCCGACACGCCGATCACGGTGCTGTCGCGTCTCGGCCTCGCGGACGAGTCGGTGACGCGGGTCGCGCTCGCCGAGCTCGACCGTGTCGTCACGCCCGATCACCTCACGTCGTTGTTCGTCGATACCGGCGGCGCCGCGGTGGCGGGTGAGCTGGCCGCGTTGGTCGCGCTGACCGAGCGGTTGCGCGGACCGGGCGGGTGCCCGTGGGACGCGGAGCAGACGCACCATTCCCTCGCGCGCCACCTCCTGGAGGAGGCGTACGAGGTCGCGGAGGCGATCGACGGGCTGCCGGCCTCCGCGCCCGGCGGTGACGAACCGATTCCCGCGGGTGCGTACGACGCGCTCGAAGACGAGCTCGGCGATCTGCTCTTCCAGGTCGTGATCCATTCGGTGCTCGCCCGCGAGGCCGGTGCGTTCACGATCGCCGACGTGGCCCGCGGCATCCACGACAAGCTCGTGCGGCGCCACCCCCACGTGTTCGGCACGGTGTCCGTTGGCGGCAGCGACGACGTCGTGCGCAACTGGGAGCAGATCAAGCGCGACGAGAAGGGCACCGGCTCGCTCGTGTCGGGCCTCACCACGGGGCTCCCGTCGTTGCTCGGCCTTCCGAAGCTGTTCCGCAAGGCCGACTCGATCGGCCTCGACCCGGCCGCGGGTTCGCTCGCGCGGGCCGAGCGCGCGTTGCGGGTGCTCGCCGGGCCGGTATCCGACGACTCCGACCTGGGCGAGCGCGCCGTCGCCGACGTGCTCGCGGCGGTGGTCGCGATCTCGTGGGAGCGCGGTGTGGATCCGGAGGCCGCGCTGCGGGGCT
>DAIQOP010000004.1:0-13314 GCA_036787815.1 Actinomycetota bacterium | reverse complement strand
CGTGGTGATCTACGCGCTGGAGTTCGCGAATATCTGCGGCATCGATCTCGCGGCGGCATCGCCCGACACGGTTCTGGCCCTGTGGGTCGGCGGCGTTCCCGCCGATCCTGCGCAGTAGCTTCGGGCCGCTGCCCCGTCGAGGCACGGGCTGGGCCCATCCGCCCGAACACACGTTCTGCGCGTTTGGTCCCACGCCCTGTGGCCATCTACCGTCTACATTGACCACACCAACAACACGAGCATCACAGACCCAGGTCGCCGGCGGGGGCATGCCGAAGGCCGGAGCCGCGTGAGCAGGGATTTCGGGGCACGATGAGCATCATCGAGGACGTTGTCGGCCGGGAGATTCTCGACTCCCGGGGGAACCCGACGGTGGAGGTCGAGGTCGACCTGATCTCGGGCGCCCGGGGCCGCATGGCGGTGCCGAGCGGCGCCAGCACCGGTGCCCACGAGGCGGTCGAGCTGCGCGACGGTGGCCTCCGCTTCGGCGGCAAGGGTGTGCTCAGGGCCGTCGAGCACGTCAACGGCGAGATTCGGAACGCGCTGTGCGGGCTCGACGCGCTCGACCAGCGGGGTCTCGACGAGGTGCTCCTCGAGCTCGACGGCACGAGCGGGAAGTCGCGGCTCGGCGCCAACGCGGTGCTCGGTGCCTCGCTGGCCTCCGCCAAGGCCGCGGCCGACGAGGTCGGGCTGCCGCTCTACCGGTACCTCGGCGGCGCCAACGCGCACGTGCTCCCGGTACCGATGATGAACGTGCTCAACGGCGGCGCCCACGCCGACAGCAACGTCGACGTGCAGGAGTTCATGCTCGTGCCCGTCGGCGCGGCGAGCTTCGCGGAGGGCCTGCGCTGGGGCGCCGAGACCTACCACGCGCTCAAGGCGTTGCTCCACGAGCGCGGCCTGTCGACCGCGCTCGGCGACGAGGGAGGGTTCGCGCCCAGCCTGCCGAGCAACGAAGAGGCGCTGCGCCTGCTCGTCGCCGCGATCGAACGCGCCGGTTACCGGCCGGGCCGCGAGATCGCGGTCGCGCTCGACGTCGCGGCGACCGAGGTGTTCCACGACGGTGTCTACGACCTCGCGGGCGAGGGCACGCGCTTCTCCCCGACGGAGTTCGTCGAGTACCTCGCCGGGTTCTGCGACCGGTACCCGATCGTGTCGGTCGAGGACGGCATGGCCGAGGACGACTGGGACGGCTGGGCGGCGATGACCGAGCGCATGGGCTCTCGCGTCCAGCTCGTCGGTGACGACGTGTTCGTCACGAACTCGGAGCGGCTCTCGCGCGGCATCGAGCTCGGCGTGGCCAACTCGATCCTCGTGAAGGTGAACCAGATCGGCACACTCACCGAGACCCTCGACACCATGGCGCTCGCGTCGCGCAACGGGTACACGTCGGTGATCTCGCACCGCAGCGGCGAGACCGAAGACGTCACCATCGCCGAGCTCGCCGTCGCGACCAACTGCGGGCAGATCAAGACCGGCGCACCGGCGCGCAGCGATCGCGTCGCCAAGTACAACCAACTCCTGCGCATCGAGGAGCAGCTCGGCGAGGGCGCCTCGTATCCGGGTGTCGCGGCGTTCGCGCGCAAGGGAGTGCGGGGGTGAAGGGCCGCCTCACGCCGGCCGCGCGGATCGCGTTGCTCACGGTGTTCAGCGTCGCCTTCCTGTTCGTGTTCGTGTTCCCGACCAGCTCGTACCTCTCGCAGGCGCGCCAGGTGAGCCGGGCCCAACACGATCTCGCGGTGCTGCAGAAGCAGAACCGCACCCTCTCGGCCGAAGCGGCGAAGTTGCACACGACCGCGGAGATCGAGCGCATCGCGCGCGAGCGTTACAACATGGCACTGCCCGGCGAGCGCCTGTTCTCGATCGTCCCGACCCCTCCGGTGACGGCGCCACCCACGACGACGACCACGCTTCCGGCAACGGTCAACCCGTAACCCCGGCGCTCGGGTTTGCCCGCGGCGGGCGCGACCGGAAACATGGGCCGATGCCCAGCGCCGCCGATGTCGCCCGACTCTCCGAGTTGCTCGGGCGTGCCCCCCAGGCCGAGTTCGAGGTGGTGACGCGGGCGGCCGACGGCAACCCCGCGGTCATCCGCAACGCACCGCTGCTCCACGACGGCACGCCGATGCCCACCCGCTACTGGCTCGTCGACCGCGATCTCGTGCGCCGGGTCTCTCGTGTCGAAGCCGACGGTGGCGTGCGGGCGGCGGAGGCGACGGTCGACCCCGAGCGGCTGCGCCGGGCCCACGAGGCCTACGCGGCCGAACGCGACGCGGCGCTCCCTCCCGGGCACGTCGGCCCTCGCCCGCACGGTGGTGTGGGCGGCACGCGCACCGGGGTGAAGTGCCTCCACGCTCACTACGCCTACTTCCTCGCCGGCGGCGACGACCCGGTGGGCGAGTGGGTCGCGCAGCGCCTGGTCGAAGCAGAGGAGCCTCGATGACGCGCGTCGCGGCCGTCGACATCGGCACCAACTCCACCCGTCTGCTCGTGGCCGACATCGACGGCGTCGGTGCCGACGCGCACGTGACGCAGATCCAGCGCGAGATGCGCATCACGCGGCTCGGTGCGGGAGTCGACGCCGACCGCACGCTGCGCGCCGACGCGATCGAACGCACCGTGTCGGTGCTACGCGACTACGGCGAGATCATCGAACGGCTGGGTGCGACGCGGGTACGTGCCACTGCGACGTCGGCCTCGCGCGACGCGCGCAACCGCGACGAGTTCTTCGATCCGGCCGCCGAGGCCCTGCGCGGCGCGCGCCCGGAGTTGCTCTCGGGCGAGGAGGAAGCCGCGCTGTCGTTCCTCGGTGCGACGGCCGATCTGCACGAACGTGCGCCGTATCTCGTCGTCGACGTCGGCGGCGGTTCGACCGAGTTCGTGGTCGGCACCGACAAGCCCGAAGGCCTGATCTCGATCGACGTCGGTTGCGTGCGGCTGACCGAGCAGTTCCTGCACGGCGACCCGCCCGAGCCCGAGGAGCTGAGCAACGCGGTCTCCGCGGTGCGCGACCACCTGGCCGACGTCGGCCGGGAGGTGCCCGGTGTCGCGAGCGCGGCGACGCTCGTGGGCCTCGCCGGCACGGTCACCACGCTGGCCGCGGTCGAGTTGGGCCTCGTCCATTACGACCAGGCCGCCACGCATCACTTCCGGCTCACCCGCCAGGCCGCGGAAGACGTGTTCCGCACGCTCGCGACGGAGCCGATCGCGCAGCGGCGGCACAACCCCGGGCTCGACCCCGGCCGTGTCGACGTGATCGTCGGCGGGGCCGTCATCGTCGTGTCGATCCTGCGCCACTTCGGGTTCGCCGAGATGCTCGTGTCGGAGACCGACATCCTCGACGGGCTGGCCCGCAGCCTCGGGTAGACCCTTCATCGCCGCGTCCGCCCGCCGAGTGAGATGGGGTGGAGCTCGTCACCTTCGTCGGCGTCTTGCAGCGGCTCACCGCCGCCGAGCTGCGCGACCTCGCGTTCGACCTCGATCACGCCGTCGAGTGCCCGGCGGAGGAGCTCGCGCTGTTCAAGGCGCTCGCCGATCTCGATCGGGCCGCGCGGCGCGTGCACCGGCAGCTCCAGGCCGGCCACGCCGCGCACCTCTCCGTCGCGGCGGTGCTCTACGCGGCACGCCTCGCCGGCATCGAGCTTCCCGACTCTGGCGTCACCCGGGTCGCACGCAGTGCGTCGCACGTCGCCCGCGCGCTCGTCGTGAGCGAGAGCCCGCAGGAGCTTCTCGTCGTCACCCGCGGCTTCCACCGCATCGCCGCCTGACGCGCCACGCGCGTCCCGACTTCTCGCCGCCCGCACGCGCCGCTCGGCCGGCCTCGCCTGCTTCCACGCGCGGCCACCTCGTGACGGCGGGATCTACGCTCACCCCGTGACTCACTCGGAACGTCTGCTGCTCGGGCCCGGGCCGTCGAACCCGTACCCGGAGGTGATCGAGGCGCTGACGCGCCCGGTGCTCGGCCATCTCGACCCGGAGTTCCTGGCGCTCCTCGACGAGACGTGCGCGTGGCTCCGCGACGCGTTCCGCACCACCAACGCGCTCACGCTGCCGGTCAGCGGCACCGGCTCGGCCGGCATGGAGGCGTGCTTCGTCAACCTCGTGGAGCCCGGCGACGTCGTGATCGTCGGCGTCAACGGTGTGTTCGGCGGTCGCATGTGCGACGTCGCACAGCGGTGCGGTGCCGAGGTCGTGCGCGTCGAGGAGCCGTGGGGCCGCGCGATCGACCCGCAACGACTGCTCGACGCCCGCCGCGAGCACCCGCACGCGCGTGTGCTCGCGGTCGTGCACGCGGAGACGTCGACGGGGGTCGTCAACGAGATCGAGCCGCTGCGCGCGCTCCAGGGAACCGACACGCTGCTGCTCGTCGACGCGGTCACCTCACTCGGCGGCATCCCCGTCGAGATCGACGCGTGGGGTGTCGACGCGGCCTACTCCGGCACGCAGAAGTGCCTCGGTGTGCCGCCCGGGCTGGCCCCGATCTCGTTCTCACCTCGCGCGGTGGAGCGGGTCAGGACGCGAGCGACGCCGTCGCAGTCGTGGTACCTCGATCTCGGCCTGATCGGCGAGTACGTGGGCGCCGAGCGTCGGTACCACCACACCGCGCCGATCTCGATGATCTACGCGTTGCACGCCGGTCTCGGTGTGTTGCGCGCCGAAGGGCTCGAGCAGTCGTGGGCCCGGCACGCCGCGGTCGGCGCCGCGCTCCAGGCCGCGTTGCCCGAGCTGGGCTTCCGGCTGTTCGCGCAGGAGGGCCACCGCCTCCCCGAGCTCACCACCGCCTGGTTGCCCGACGGTGCCGACGACGCGGGCCTGCGCGCGTCGCTGCGCGACCGCTACGACATCGAGGTCGGTTCGGGCCTCGGCGAGCTCGCGGGGAAGGGTTGGCGCATCGGCCTCATGGGCCACGGCGCGCGGCCGCGCTCGGTCGTCACCCTGCTCGGTGCGCTCAGGGAGCTGTTACCGGCGGCTTGAGCATCGTCGCCCGGTAGTAGCGCAGCTCGTTCACCGACTCGCGGATGTCGTCGAGGGCGCGGTGCGCCTCCTTCTTCGACGGACGCCCGCGGTACACCTCGGGATACCAACGCCGGCACAGCTCCTTCAGCGACGACACGTCGATGCTGCGGTAGTGCAGGTACTGGTCGAGCTCGGGCAGGCCGCGATCGAGGAAGCGCCGGTCGACGCCGATGCTGTTCCCGCACAGCGGTGCCTGGCCCGCAGTGGGCACGTGCCCCTTCACGTACTCGAGCACGCGCGCCCCTGCGGTCGCGAGATCGACGGTCGACGCCTCGATCTGCGGGAGCAGCCCCGACTTCGTGTGCATCTTGCGCACGAAGTCGTCCATCGCCGACATCGCCTCGGCGTCCTGGTGCACCACGATGTCGATGCCGTCGTCGACGAGCTCCAACTCCGAGTCGGTCACGATGCACGCGATCTCGACGATCACGTGCCGTTCGATGTCGAGGCCGGTCATCTCGAGGTCGATCCACACCAACCGGTCGGCTTCACTCTTCGGCGGCGGAGTCGTCGTCATCGGTGACACGGTAGGCGCGCCGGCCGCCGGCCGACGGTTCCGCGAGGTTCGCGACGACGACCCACTGCCCTAGATTGCGCCCGTGGCCAGGAGCAGGCGCCCGGTCAGCTGGGCACCGCGGCGAAGCGCAGTGCCGCGACGAGGAAGCATGCGACCATGAGAAGCGAGATCGTCTGGCGCCCGGGAAGGGCTCTGCTCGAGGAGAGCAACGTCGCGCGCTTCGCCGCGGCCGAGGGCATCGCCGACTTCGCGACACTGCGCGACCGGTCGATCGACGATCCGGAGTGGTTCTGGGATGCCGTCGTCCGCTTCCTCGGCCTCGTCTTCACGGAGCCCTACACCCAGGTCGTCGATCTCACCGACGGTGTGCCCTGGGCCCGGTGGTTCGTCGGCGGCAAGCTCAACCTGGCGTCGTCGTGCCTCGACCGCTGGGCCGGCGACCCGGCGGTGGCGGACCGGACAGCGGTCGTGTGGGAAGGCGAAGAGGGCACGACCCGCTCGCTCTCGTGGCGCGAGCTGCAAACGCTCACCGACGGCATCGCGTCGGGCCTCTCGGCGCGCGGTGTGGGAGTGGGCGACGCGGTCGGGATCTTCCTGCCGATGGTGCCCGAGACGGTCGCCGCACTGCTGGCGGTGGCGAAGCTCGGTGCCCTGTTCCTCCCGATCTTCTCCGGTTACGCGCCCGACGCCGTCGCGGTGAGGCTCGCTGACGCGAACGCCGTCGCGCTGGTCACTGCCGACGGCTTCACGCGGCGCGCCAAGGTCGTGCCGATGAAGGAGACGGCCGACGCCGCGGTCGAGTCGGTGCCGTCGATCCGCACGATCGTCGTGGTGCCGCGCCTCGGCCGAGTCGTGCCGATGCGCGCCGGGCGCGACCTCACGCTCGACGAGCTGCTCGCGACGGGCGACGGTCATCTCCATGCCCCCTTCGTCGCCCGCGCCCTCGACAGCGAGCACCCGCTGTTCGTCGCCTACACGAGCGGCACCACGGGCAAGCCCAAGGGCTCGGTGCACGTGCACGGTGGATTCCTCGCCAAGGTGGCGGAGGAAGCCGCGTTCCAGACCGACGTGCGCCGCGACGAGCGCTTGTTCTGGCTCACCGATCTCGGCTGGATCATGGGGCCGTGGGAGATCGTCGGCACCCTCGCGAACGGCGGCACCCTCGTGCTCTACGACGGCGCGCCCGACTTCCCGGGGCCCGATCGCCTGTGGTCGCTCGTCGAGCGGCACCGCATCGGTGTGCTCGGCGTGTCGCCCACGTTGATCCGGTCGCTGATGGCCCACGGCGACGGCCCGGTCGACGCGCACGACCGGTCGTCGCTGCGGATCCTCGCCTCGACGGGTGAGCCGTGGAACGAAGGGCCGTGGCGCTGGTTCTTCGACAAGGTCGGCGAAGGTCGGTGCCCGGTGATCAACATCTCCGGCGGTACCGAGGTGGGCGCGTGCTTCCTCTCGCCGCACGTCGTCGAGCCGCTGTCGCCGTGCTCGCTCGGCGGCCCGTCGCTCGGCATGGCCGTCGACGTGTTCGACGACGCCGGCCACCCCGTGCGCGGCGCGGTCGGTGAGCTGGTGTGCACGAAGGCGTGGCCGGGCATGACGCGCGGGCTCTGGAACGACCCGCAGCGCTACCTCGACACCTACTGGTCGCGCTATCCCGGCGTGTGGTGGCACGGCGACTTCGCCTCGATCGCCGCCGACGGCCAGTGGTTCCTGCACGGACGCTCCGACGACACGATCAAGCTCGCCGGCAAGCGGCTCGGGCCCGCGGAGGTCGAGACGGTGGTGGTGGGCCATCCGTCGGTGGTCGAGGCCGCCGCCGTCGGCGTTCCCGACGAGGTGAAGGGCGAGGCGCTGTGGGTCTTCGTCGTCGTTGCCGCGGGGGTCGAGGCCGACGACGCCCTGCGCGCCGAGCTCACGAAGTTGGTGACCGATCGCCTCGGTTCGTCGTTCCGCCCGTCCGCGATCCGGTTCACGACCGCGTTGCCGAAGACCCGCAGCGCCAAGGTGCTGCGCCGAGCGATCCGCGCCGTCGTCACCGGTGATGCCCCCGGCGACCTGTCGGGCCTCGAAGACCCTGGAACCCTCGATGCGGTCGCGCACGCCACCTGAGCTCGAGCTCGTCGGCGGTCGCGCCCTGCTGCGCCCGCTGCGGGCCGACGACTGGGAGGGCTGGCGCGACGTGCGCCGCCGCAGCCGGGCGTGGCTCGAGGCGTGGGAGCCGCGGCCCGAGCCCGGCGCGACCGACCCGGTCGCCGATCGCGAGGCCTTCCGCGCCCGCTGCGGCGCGTGGGACCGGCAACGGCACTTCGACGCGGCCTACGGCTTCGGCCTCTTCCTGCTCAACGGGCGCTTCGCCGGCGAGGTGAGCCTCGGGAGCGTGCAGCGGGGCCCGTTCCAGAGCGCGTTCGTCGGCTACTGGATCGACGAGGCGCTCGCGGGCCACGGGTATGTGCCCGAGGGCGTCGTGCTGATCATGCGGTACGCGTTCGAGACGCTGCACCTGCACCGGCTCGAGGCGGCGATCGTGCCGCGCAACCGGCCGAGCCGCCGGGTCGTCGAGAAGCTCGGGCTCCGTGAGGAGGGCACCGCGCTGCGGTTCCTCCAGATCCAGGGGGTCTACGAAGACCACGTCCGCTACGCGATCACCGCCGAAGAATGGACCGCCCGCCGCACCGACCTCATCAAAGACTTCGTCGCAACGTAGAACTCGCTTCCAAACTTTCACCAGGGCGGCTGCGGCGAACCGCAACCGCCCCGGTGCCCCCCAAGCGACACCGGCGGAAAGCCGGAGGCCAGGCGCAGGAACCGGCGTTCCTGCGCTCAGCGTCGTTCGGCGCCCGCCGTCCGCCCGGATCTGTCGCGTTGGTGCTCTTGTTCCAGGTCGATCACGGTGTCGGCATCGCGCGCGATCACGCGGTTCGCCTCGGCGTGCGCCCGGATGTCCCACGAGGTGAGCTTGTCGCGGCCCCGCCGGTCCGCGCCGAGCACCTTCGGTGGGTGCCGTTTGAAGTTCTCGCCGCACACGGGGCATCGACGCACCGTGGAATCGAGAAGCACTGACACACATGTCGGACACCGATACATGGCCCGAAGACCTCCACTACCACCCTCGTCCGGCCACGGGTGCCGGTAGGGATGTTGCCTGCCCACTCAGAGTGTACGCCCGACAACGATCCGTGTCACCACTCTTCGCGCGAAATCTCTGCGCGCCGGGAGTGGTACTCCCGGGCCGGGGAGGCGGGCGGGTCAGGGCTTGGGGCGGCGGGTGAAGAAGCCTGCCGAGAGCGACCAGGTCTGAGCCTCGAGCTCGGTGGCCACGGCGGCCTCGAAGTCGGGCTGCCACGGCACCCGGCTCAGGCTCTCCTTGGTGCGGGCCACGAGCGGCTCGGGCGTCGCCGCGGCCCGGGCGCCGAGGGCGATCGCCGCGTCGAGCAGGTCGTCGGCGGGATGGCTCGACCACGCGAGGCCGAGCTCGACGGCCTTGGTGGCGCCGACGGGCTCGCCGAAGAGCACGCACGCCGCCGCGGCCTGGGGCCCGACGGCGCGTTCGAGCATCCACATGTGCCCGCCGCCGGGGTGGAGGCCGATGCGGAGGAACCGGCTCTCGAAGCGCGCGGTGGGGCCGACGACGCGGAGGTCGCAGGCGAGGGCGAGGTTGAAGCCGGCGCCGACCGCCGGGCCGTCGACCGCGGCGATCGTGGGCAGCGACGAGCCCAGCACCCGTAGGAACGCGTCGTACACGGTGACGATCGACCCGCGCTCCGCGGCGTCGTCGGTGCTCGCGAGCTTCCCGAGGCTCGTGGTGTCGGCACCCGAGCAGAAGGCGGGTGGCGCACCGGTGACGACGACGGCGCCGATCGCGTCGTCGCCCTCGAGCTCGTCGAACGCGGCGACGATCTGCGCGACCAACGGCAACGACAACGCGTTGCGGCGCTCGCGGTCGACGAGGCGCACGACCGCGACCCGGTCGTGCCGTTCGATCTCGACGGTGGGATCCTCGCTCACGGCGCGCGCCTCGGTCTCGGGAGTCTCGGTCTCGGGAGGCTCGGTCTCAAGAATCTCGGACGACCGCGGGCGAATGGCGGAAGAAGCTCTCGACCTCGCGCTCGTAGCGGTAGCCGGGATGGGTGTTGCCGATCGTGTCGGCCAGGCGCAGGCCGCGGGCGAACGCTTCGACGGTGCCCGCGGTCGTGTACTTGTAGCGGTAGCCGGCCCGCTTGTAGCGGTCGTTGTCGATGTGGCGGCCGTAGCGCAGGAGCATGAGGGCTTCGGGCGGCATGTCGACGATGCGCAGCAACCGCAGCGGTTCCACCGCAAAATTGGTGAGGATCGGCGGCAGCGCGAACCGGCGCTTCCCGACGATCGCGCACACCTCGCTCCACGGCATGCTGCCGTTGCCGCCCACGTTGAACACGCCGGGAACCGAATGCGTGGTCGCGTACATGAGCGCGCCGACGACGTCGTCTTCGTGCACGAACTGGATGCGCGGATCGAACCCGAGGATCTCGGGAACCATGGGCAGCTTCAGCGCCGTGGTGTACGGCGTCTCGATGTCGTCGCCGAGCACGTTGGCGAAGCGCAGGAGCGTGACGTCGACGTGGGGGCTGTCGTCGGCGAAGTCGTGCAGGATCGACTCGACCTCGAGCAGGGACCGCTCGACGTTGGTGTGCGGTCCGCGTGTGCGCTTGTCTTCCTCGCGGAAGCGGTACGGGTCCTGGAAGTTCGAGCCGTACACGAGGCCGCTGCTCTTGAGCACGACCTTGCGGACGGGGCTGCCGGCCGCGCCCGCGGCGGCGAGCAGGCTCATGGTGCCGATGACGTTCACCTCGTGCAGGGTGCGGCCGCTCGCGAGCGTCGAGTCGACGATGAGGTGGGTGTGGAGCACCGTGTCGATCTGGGTCGCCTTCACGATGCGGGTGAGGATCGAGTACGACGAGTCGCTGCGCACGAACTCGGTGCGCTCGAGGGGAACGGTGGGGTCCTTCGTGTCGAGGCCGACCACCACCTCGACGTCGTCACGGTTCTCGAGGATCTGCGCGAGCTTGCCGCCCCAGTAGGTCGACAGGCCGGTGACGAGCACGCGCATCGGCGCTATCCGAACCAGACGCTGCGGCGGGTGCGCAGCATGTCGTAGAGCGCGTTCTGGATGAGCATGCGAATGCGTTCGGACTCCTCCATCACCCGGCTGCGCGAGTAGCGCTCCTGGTCGGCCGGCACGTCGAAGTGCACCGGCGGCAGCACGCGCAGCTTGAACTTCGCGGGCAGGTACGCGACGAGGCCGAGCGGCCCGAACACGAGCTGGTTCGCGGTGACGGGGAAGTACGGGAGGCCGATGAGCTTCGCGAGGCGGTTGCTCTTCCAGAGGATCGGCATCGATTCCTCGTTGCCGACGACGGCGATCGGCACGATCGGCACACCCGCGCGCATCGCGATCTCGACGAAGCCGCCCCGCCCGAACCGGCGGAGTTGGTAGCGGTCGCGGAAGTGCTTGCCGGTGCCCTTCGTCCCCTCGGGGAACACGAGCACGAGCTGGCCTTCGTCGTGCAGCAGGCGGTACGCGTTGTCGGGGTTGGCGGTGACGCCACCGCCGCGCGACCACAGGGTGCCGACCACCGGCAGCGCGCGGAAGAGGTGCTCGGCGAGCCCGTAGACCGGGCGCCCGAGATCGGTTTCGATGCCGTGCATGATCACCGGCGCGTCGGCCGGGATCGCGCCCGCGTGGTTCGCGACGAGGAGCGCCCCGCCCTGGCGGGGGAGATGCTCGGAGCCTTCCCACTCGGCGCGGAACCAGTAGCGGTAGATCGGGTCGTACGCCATGCGCGTGAGCGCGCGGATGTGCTCGCTGCGACCCCAGGAGTCGACGTCGGAGCGTCGGGCTCCATCGATCGGCTCGTCCTCGGGCTCGGGAGCCGGGCGGGGGAGGGGGACGAGCTCGCCACCGCTGCGGCGCGAGCCGGCGATCGCTTCGCGTTCGGCGTCGGTGAGGTCGATCTCGGGCACCGACGGAACCGCGGCGGGCCGGCGCCCGGCTGCCGTTGGTCGCGCTCGCGGATCGGTCACTGCTGAACCTCACCACGATCGCGCCCCCGACGCAAACTTTCCCGGGATCGCACTGCGCCTATGCCCGGCTCGCACCGACGACGAGCCAGTGGTCGCCGAGGTAACGCCGGCCCATGCCGACGAGGCGGGCGACCATCCAGAGCGTGAGTGCGCCCCAGAGCGCGATCAGGCCGCCGCCGAGCGCGTCGACGGCCGCGGCCGCGGGAACGAAGATCGCCGTCGCCGCGAGCATCGCCAGCGCGAGGTAGCGAGCCTCGCCCGCGCCGATGAGCACGCCGTCGAGCACGAAGACGACGCCGTTCATCGGCTGCATCGCGGCGACGATCCAGAGGATCGGCAGCGCGTTGTGGCGGACCGTGGCGTCGTGGCTGAACACCCGGGCGAGCGCGGGGCTCGCCAGCGCGACCCCGGCGCCGAGCACGAGGCCGGCGATCACTCCCCACTCGATCATGCGCCGCGCCGCGGCGCGGGTGCCGGTGCGATCACCCGCGCCGAGCGATCGGCCGACGATCGCCTGGCCCGCGATCGCGACGGCGTCGAGCGAGAGCGCGAGGAAGTTCCAGATCTGGAACGCGATCTCGTGGGCCGCGACCTGCGCGTCGCCGATGCGCGACGCGACGGAGGTCGACACCAGGAACGCGGTGAGCAGTGCGCCGGTGCGCACGACGAGGTTGCTGCCGACGATCGCCGCCGCGCGGATGCCCGCCCGGTCGGGACGCATTGACGCGTGCTCGGCGCGCGCGGCCCGGCGCACGATCGCGACGTAGGCGCCGGCCGCACCGAGCTGCGCGACGACGGTGCCCCAGGCCGAACCCGCGATCCCGAGGTGCAGGCCGAACACGAGCAGCATCTCGAGCGCGAGGTTGCCGACGTTGGCGGCCACCTGGATCACGAGCGGGGTGCGCGTGTCCTGGCAGCCGCGCAGGTAGCCGGTGCCGGCGAGCGCGACGAGCACGGCCGGCGCGCCGAGGAGGCTGATGCGCAGATAGGTGAGCGCGGCGGGGCGGATGCGCGCCGACGCGCCCATCGCCCTGACCACCCCGGGCCCGATCACGAGGCCCACGCCGGTGAGCACGATGCCGAGTCCGACCGCGAGCCAGATGCTGTCGATTCCCTGTTCCGCCGCCTTGGCGCGGTCGCCGGCCCCGATGCGCCGGGCGACGGCCGCGGTGGTCGCGTAGGCGAGGAAGTTGAAGATGCCGAAGGCGACGCTGAGGAGCGTGCCGGCGACGGCGAGACCCGCGAGCGGGCGCGTGCCGAGGTGGCCGACGATCGCGGTGTCGGCGAGCACGTAGAGCGGCTCGGCCGCGAGCGCCCCGAAGGCCGGCAGCGCCAACCGGAGGATCTCCCCGTCGCGGGGATCACGCCGCCAGATCGCCACCACGAGACCCTACGACCTCCCACCGCGGCTCGGTCGCGCCTCGTGGTCGCGGCCGGCAACTGATCGAGTTCGGTGACGCGGACGCGTCACCGAACTCGATCAGTTCGCAGAGGGTGGGAGCCGGCTTCGGTGACGGCGTCCGTCCTGGGCGGGCCGCCGTCGGGCGTCCACCCTCCGACGTGCGGCGCTTGGGATGCCTGCGCATCACATGCGATGCGCACGCATCCCAGGGACCGCGCGCGGGCTGTCGCGCGGTGCGTCGCGGCCCGCGGTGTCACATGCCAGCGAGCGCGCGGACGGGTCGTGGTACGGCGGGTCGCGGCTTCGGTGTCGTAGGCGG
>DAIQOP010000130.1:0-10560 GCA_036787815.1 Actinomycetota bacterium | reverse complement strand
CGCGGGGGTGAGGGTCCAACCCTCCACGTAGCCCCACGCCTCGAGGACCGCGAGCACACGATCGAGCTGGCGGGCGAGGCTCTCGGTGCGCCCCGCGACCCGGCGTTCCTGGCGCGCGATCTCCCGTTCCAGCCGATCGGCGGCCGCGGCCGAGCGCAGGACGCGGGTGCGTTCGGGAGCGCCGGCGAGGGGGTGCGCGGCGAGGTCGCGCTCGAGTTGCTCCACCCGTTCGCGTGTCGCGTCGGGCAGGGTCGGGTCGTCGTCGGGGAGCTTCAGGCGACGCAGCGCATCGGCGGCGGCGCGCTGGAACCGCTGGTCGTGGGGGCTGAACGGGCGTGGGAGCTCGATGGTCGCGAGCCGCCGGGCCCGTTCGCGGAAGTCTTCCGGACCGAGGCGCACGAGGTCGCGGCCCTCGGTGAGCGCGAGCACGCGATTCCCGCCCCGACCGCGGTCCTGCTTGAGCACGACAACACGTCCCCCGCGCCGCGGCGCCGACACGACGTCGCCGGGGCGCAGCGCCTCGAGGCGAGCCGGGCGCGCCGCCGCGGCGGCGCGCCGCGCGGCTTCGAGCTCGCCGGCGATGGTCCGGTACTCGTCGACGTCGCCGCGTTCGCTGTGCGCTCCGGCCCGCTGGCGCGCGAGGAGGTCGCGGTTGTGGGCCAGCAGCCGCTCGAGCGACACGACGTCGCGGTCGGCGTGGTACTGCGCGAACGAGAGGTTCAGCAGGTGCCGGGCCTGCTCCGGCGGATACCGGCGCACGAGGTTGACGGCCATGTTGTACGTGGGGCGGAACGACGACGTGAGCGCGTAGGTGCGGCGGCTCGCGAGCCCGGCGACCTGGTCGAACGTCACGTAGGGGTTCCAGAGCACGACCACGAAGCCGAGATCGTCGATCCCCCGCCGCCCGGCGCGTCCGGCGAGCTGGGTGTACTCGCCCGGGGTGAGGAACTCGTGGTGCTCGCCCGTGAACTTCGACAGCTTCTCGATGACCACCGTCCGCGCGGGCATGTTGATCCCGAGCGACAGCGTCTCCGTCGCGAACACCGCCTTCACGAGGCCCGCGGTGAACGCCTCCTCGACGGCTTCCTTCATCGGCGGGACCATCCCGGCGTGGTGCGCGGCGAACCCCGCGAGCAAGCCACCGAGCCAGGCGTCGTATTCGAGTGCTTCGAGGTCGTCGGCGCCGAGCCCGCTCGTGTGGGACTCGGCGATCCGTTGCAGCTCGCGCGCCTCCTCGCTGGTCGTCAGCCGCAGCCCCGACGCGACGCACTGCTCGACCGCGGCGTTGCAGCCCGCGCGGCTGAACACGAAGACGATCGCCGGGAGCATGCGTTCGTCGGCCAACCGCTCGACGACCTCTTCCCGCCACGGGGTGGTGAGGCGCCCGCGCCGGCGCCCCGGAGGTCGCGCACCGCGCGAGCCGCTCTGGTCGAGGCGCGACGCCTCGGGGTTCGGCCGCAGCTCGCCGTCGGGTCCGCTCACGAACGTGGGCAGCAGGTGCATTGCCTCGCTGCCGCGGTCGCCCACGGCGTAGAGGTGCACGAGCTCGACCGGCCGGGTCTCCTCGATCACGGCGGTCGTGTCACCGCGCACGGTGCGGATCCAGTCGGCGACCTCCTCCGCGTTCGACACCGTGGCCGAGAGGCAGACGAGGTCGACGGGCGGCGGGAGGTGGATGATGACCTCCTCCCAGACCGCGCCCCGGTAGCGGTTCTGGAGGTAGTGCACCTCGTCGAGCACGACGTACCGCAGCCCGTCGAGCGTCGGCGAACGCGCGTAGATCATGTTGCGCAGCACCTCGGTGGTCATCACCACGACCGGTGCCTCGCCGTTGATGGAGTTGTCGCCGGTGAGGAGGCCGACGCGCGCGGCGCCGAGCTCGCGCACGAAGTCGCCGTACTTCTGGTTCGAGAGCGCCTTGAGCGGCGTCGTGTAGAAGACCTTCTTGCCGGCCGCGATCGCCAGCGCGACGGCGTACTCCGCCACGAGCGTCTTGCCCGAGCCCGTCGGCGCGGCGACCAGCACCGATCCACCCTCGTCGAGCGCGTCGAGGGCCTGCCGCTGGAAGTCGTCGAGCGGGAAGGGCCTCCGGGCCTCGAAGTCCGCCCGGGGGGCGGCTGCGGTCACGGGCCCGGCTTGGTCGTCGTGCTGTTGCTCGGGATCGTGGTGCGGGCGGGGGCCGTGGTCGCGCCCGGCGCGCGGGTCGTGGGCGGCGTGGTCGTGGCGCCGGGTTTGCTGCTGGTGGTCGAGCCGGCGGGCGAGGTGGTGGCGGTGTTGAACGGCGTCGTCGGGATGGTCGCCAGCTTCGGCGTGTGGCGGATGATGCCCTTGGGCCAGAAGATGCCGGTCAGGACCGCGACGACCGCGATGGCGGCGACCGCCCCGCCGAGCGCGGCGCGGCGGTTTTCTTCCTTCACCTTCGAGTCGCGACGCAGGACGACGAAGCCCGCGACGACCACCGCGATGAGCGTGAGCCCGACGAGCCACGACGACCGCGGCTGACGGTCGGCGAGCCCGCCCGGGCGCAGGAGCCAGATCATCAGCGCGGTGCCCGCGACGATGCTCACGCCGGCCGCGATCGCGGCCGCGAGCTCTTGACGGGTCCGGGGGGTCTGGTACTGCTGCCGGCGTCGACGCTGACGGGCGCCCGGGCTGCTCATCGCTTCAAGATCCTTCCGATCACGATTGACCCCTCGTAGAAGAGATACATCGGTGCCGCCATGAAGAACAGCGAGTACGGGTCCTGGCTCGGGGTGATGACGGCGGCGAAGGCCGTGATGGCGACGATCGCATGACGACGGTACTTGCGCAGGGTGCTGGTTTTCAGGACCCGGGCGAGCATGAGGAACACCAGCACCACGGGGAACTCGAACGACACCCCGAACGCGATGATCATCAGGGACACGAATGTGAGGTACTTGTCGGCTGTGAAGAAGGTGGAGATGTCGCTGCCGCCGATCTTCACCAGGAAGTCGAGCGCCTTCGGGAAGGTCAGCCACGCGACCGCGCCGCCCATGAGGAACAGCACGATCGACGACAGGATGAACGGGATCGCGTACTTCTTCTCCTTCGGGTTCAAGCCCGGGGTGATGAAGCGCCACAGCTGCCACAGCACGACCGGCAACGCGAGGACGAAGCCCGAGTAGGTCGAGACCTTGAGCCGCACGATGAACGGGGCGAGCGGGTCGGTGGCGACGAGGTTGCAGCCCTTGCGGGGGCAGCCCGCGCGCCCCTTGGTCACCTCTTGGTACGGGTGGGCGAGGATGCTCAGGATGTGGCTGTAGAGGACGAAGCCGACGATCGCCCCGACGACGATCGCGATCGCGCAGATGATGATCCGGCGCCGGAGCTCCGTGAGGTGCTCGATCAGCGTCATCCGTCCGTAGGACGGCTCGGTCTCGTCGTCGTCGGTCACAGGTCGGTGCAGGTCCCGGCTAGCTGAAGGTCCCGCCGGAAAGACCGTCGATACCCGTGTCGTTCGAGGCCGCCGGGTCCCGCGGGTGCTCGTCGCCGAGATCGGGCTCGGCCGCGGGCAACTCCCCCGCTCGCGGTTGGTCCGGTGCCGGTGGGCTCAGTGCCGGTTGGCTCGGGACCGAGTGGTTCGCGACGGGCTCGGCATCGAACATCGAGCGCACCGGACCGGTGGTGTCGTCGAGCACACCGCGGATCTCGCTCTCCACCGTCTGCTGCACCTTGCGCAGCTCGCGCAACGCTCCGCCGACCTGCCGTCCGACCTCGGGCAGGCGCTTCGGGCCGAAGACCACCAGCGCGAGGACGAGGACCACAAGGATCTCGGCGGGGCCGAGACTCATCGGTTTCCTTTCGCCGCGGCTGGGGCGGATGCTACCGGGATGCCGGCCCGCTTCCGTGGCGGAGGAGCACCCGCCGGCTCGCCTGCGCCCGACCGGTGTCGCGAGCCGCCCGCTCGACGGCGACCGTCACCTCGCGGTGCAGCAGGTCGAACGAGCGCAGCGCCGGGCCGAGCTCTCGGCCGAACCGTCGGGCCGCCAGCGCGACGGCGGCCGCGCACAGCGCGATCCAGACCAGGACTGCGCCTCCGACCGACCACATCGGCGCGAAGCCTAGGTCGGCACCGTTGCGGTCTAGCGATCGATCGATCCGCGCAGCGTCTGCTCGAGCTCGTCGATCCAGTTCTCACGCTCGAGGAGCAGATGGAAGTCGAGGAGGTCGTCGGGGGTGAGAGGGTTGCCCGAGTAGTGGGGCTCGCGCACCTCGGCGGGCATCCGCCAGACCTGCTTGCGCACGCCGCTCGACACGAGCAGCTCGATGATGCGGGGGCTGGCGTCCTTGGTGACCGGGCGCTCGCATTCCGGGCACGAGAACCAGTAGGACCCGCGGTCATCGTCCGCACAGACCCGAACCGTCAGCTCGGTCGCCGTGAGTTGAATGTCCCCGCAGGCCGGGCAATTCGCTCTGATGGTCGTCACACCACTCGCCTCCGCTAGCTCGCTCGACCCGTCCCCGGGAATGCCTTTCATTCGGCACGGCAGCGGGGCGGCTTGAGAAGCTCTGGCGGGGACCATGGTCCTGTTCACTCGGCGTGGGAGGATGGGGCCGGTGGAGCCGATCACGTTCGCACACCGTGGCGCCCGCATCGAGGCGCCCGAGAACACGATTCCGGCCTTCCGGCTGGCGCTCGAGGCCGGCGCCCGGGGCCTGGAGAGCGACGCCTGGCGCTCCAGCGACGGCGAGGTCGTCCTCGTGCACGACGGCACCGTCGGCCGGGGTCTGCGGCGCCGGAAGGTGCCGATGTCGACGGCCGCCGAGCTCGCCGCGTTCGGCGTCCCCCGGCTCGCCGATCTCTACGCGGAGCTCGGTACCGGGTTCGAGCTCTCGATCGACGTCAAGGACGACGCGGTCGTCCGGCCGATGCTCGCCGTCGCCGAGCAGGCCGGTGCGCTCGAACGCCTGTGGGTCTGCTCCCCCGACGTCGCGCTCCTCGGCGCGCTCCGGGCCGACACCTCGGCGCGGCTCGTGCACTCCGAGCGGCGCGACCACATCCGCACGCCGCTCGAGCGCCACGCCTACGAGCTGAGCACGCTCGGCATCGACGCCATGAACATGCACCACAGCGACTGGACCGCGGGTCTCGTCGCGCTCTTCCACCGTTTCGACGTGCGGGCCTTCGCGTGGGACGCGCAGGAGGTCCGCATCCTCCGCGCGGTGCTGAGGATGCGCATCGACGGCCTCTACTGCGACCGGCCCGATCGGATGGTGGCAACCGTCGGTGAGTGGGTCGCGGGCCCGCCGGAAGGCGCGGCGGGAAGCGGCGCTAGAGAAAGCCCAGGCGGCTGAGGGGCCACATCTTCACGAAGGCGCGGCCGATGATCGTGCTGCGTTTGATCGGCCCGAACACCCGCGAGTCGGACGACGCACCACGGTTGTCGCCCATCATGAAGTAGCTCCCGGCGGGGACGACCTGACGGGGGAGGTCGTCGCTTCTCGTGCCCTTCGGCAGGTAGGGCTCGTTGAGGAGCCGGTCGTTGATGTAGATCTGGCCGTCGCGCGCCTCGATCGTGTCGCCGGGCAGACCAATGACCCGCTTCACGAGGTCCTTGATCTGGGGCGTGCGCTCCTCGGGCGGCGCGGAGAACACGACGATGTCGCCGCGGTGCACCGAGTGCAGGTGGTAGCTGAGCTTGTTCACCAGCACCCGGTCGTGCACCTTCAGGGTCGGGTCCATCGACGCCGAGGGGATGTAGAACGCCTGGAAGAGGAAGGTCTTGATCAGCAGCGCGATGAGCAACGCGCCGGCGACGAGGACCACCCACTCGATCGTCTGGCGGGCCCCGTTGGAGCGCCGTCGGGCCTTGGAGATCTCCGGACCCGGCAGCACGTCGCCGTCGACGGGGGGGAGATCGGCATCGATGGGTGTGGTCACGACGGCAATCCTCCCACGTCCGCGCGCACGGTTCGGTCTCGCGGACGGATGGTCGTTCTCAGCTTGGCGCCTCGGCCGCGCCGGCACGTGCGCTCCGGTAGCGCTCGGCGATGCGGGCCGCGGTGTCGGCGGAGACGGTGCGGAGATCCGCGGGCTCCTCGACCCTGGCGTCGGGGCCGACCCGCAGCAGCAGGCGCGCCAACCACGCGGGCTCGCTCACCGCCAGGCGGATCCGGAGCCGCCCGTCGGGCGTCTCCTCGACCGTCTCGGCCGGGTAGCTCTCGGCCACCCACGCCGCGGATGCCGGCAACGACAACGTGACCCGCGGGTCCTCGGCGCGCGGGCGGTAGACCTCACCCGGGCCGATCGCGCCGACCGAGGCCTCGAACCGCTCACCGGTCGGGCGCACCGCGCGGATCCGATCGACCCGGAAGAGCCGCTCGCCTCCCGCCCGGTGGCACCACGCGTCGACGTACCACTCCCCCAGCGCGAAGAACACGGCCGTCGGGTCGATGCGCCGGGTCGTGAGCTCGTCGCGACCCGCCGACCAGTAGTCGATCTCCAACCGCTCGTCGTGGTCCGCGGCGGCGCGCACCACGTCGAGGTGCTCGGGCGCGTCGATCGCCACCACGAGGTCCGGCAGCTCGAGCGCGGCCTCCAGCTTCTCGAGTGCGGTGGCGAGCGGACCGCGCGGGTCCGAGCCCGGAACCGCGAGCAGGGCACGACCGGTCGCCAGCAGCGCGAGGCCCTCGGCGGGATCGAGGCGCAGCGGCCGGCGGAAGTAGTCGGCGAGCCGGATCGTCACCGTGTCGCCTTCGGCGTCGACGTCGATGTACTCGGCCGGCGAGTACGGCGGCACGCCGATCATGAGCACGAGATCGAGATCGGACTCGAGCTGCGCGACCGAGATCCCGAAACGGTCGGCGACTTCCGCTTTCGGGCGGCCCGGGTGGGCCACGATCCACGGGACGAGCGCGAGGATGCGCGAGAGCTCGTGCTCCGCGAGCGGCCGACTCACGCTTTCCGCTCTTGGCGCCTGCGGCGCCGGGCCGCTCGGGCCCCGCTCGCTACTGGGCCGGTTGTCGCGCGCATGTGTCGAGCTCCCGTCCGCTCGCTCATGGTTTCCGCTCTTGGCCGGCGATCGAGGTGACCCAGGTGACGAGGTCGGCGCGGAGCGATTCGGGCTCGAGGATCTCCGCGTGGTCGGCGAGGCCGAGCACGAACGACCGGAACGCGGGGCGGTTGACCACCTCGAAGTCGAGGACGATCGAGCCGTCGGCGCGCTCCTCGACCACCCGGTCGGCGCGCGCCGCGGCCTCGCTGCCGTACCCCGCGTCGACGAGGAGCCGCGCGGTCACCGGTGGATCCTCGCCGTACTGCCACGGTTCGGCGTCGAGCGACGCGTCGGGTGAGAAGCCGTCGGGCACGACGAACGAATCGGGCTCGCCGACCGCGAGGTCGTCGCCGAGCCGGTCGACCCGAAACGTGCGCATCGCCTCGCGCGCGCGATCGAAGCCGACGAGGTACCAGCGCCCGCGCCTCGCCGAGAGGCCCCACGGCTCGACCGTGCGGGGCTCGCCGCGATACTCGAAGGTCACCGGAGCGCGGCGCCGAAACGCCTCGAACAGGACCGGGAGGGCGGGCTCGAGCGGCAGGGTGCCGATCGGGGTGATCGACGCGTCGGAGGTGCCACCCAACTTCATGAGGGCGCCGTTGCCGGTCTGGTCGCCGAGCAGCACGGCGCTCACCGCGACGTGCAGCGCGGCGGTCTCTTCGGCGGTGAGGCCGAGATCGGGCAGGAAGTACTCGTCGGGCGGGACGCGGTAGCCCTGCTCTCCGCTCGGCATCGTCTCGACCACGAGCGGGACGCCCATGGCCCGCAAGGTCTCCTTGTCGCGCTCGAAGGCACGTCGGTACGCCACCGCTTCGGGCGGGTAGCCCGCGACCTGCACCACCAGCTCGTCTCGGGTGAGCGGCCGCCGGGTGTCGAGCAGGCACGCGAGCAGGTTGAGCATGCGCTCGACGCGGTTCGGTCCGCCGCTCACGACGCACCTCCGGGCCGGGCCGTGGTCGGCGCGGGCCCGGCCGCGCGCGTGACGTGGCGGGCGGCAAGCGTTCCGGCGGCGGCGGCCGCCTGGAACAGGATCGGGTCGACGGCGGCCGGGCGGCCCATCGAGAAGATGTCGAGGCCGTACTCGGTGAACAGTGCGAGGACGTCGGGCGGAGTGACCGCCACGACCTCGTGACGGGTGTCGATGCCCGCGCCCGCGAGATCGGCGCGCAGCCGCTCCTCGGCCGCGCCGCCGACGGCCGGCAGCGCGACGAGCACCCGCGACCGGCAGGCGGTCGTGAGCGCCGTCAGCGCGTGGTGGGAGATGCCGCGGTGCCGCTCGCGGAGATCGGCGAACGAAGCTCGCAGGCAGGCGATCGGAACGCCGCCGAGGCCGGCCGCGGCGTCGAGGATCGGACCGAGCTCGATGCCGGAGAATCCGAGGCGCGTGCCGGTGCCGACGATTCCCGGGCCCATCACCACGACCGCGACGTCGGCATCGGCGATGTGACGGGCGACCGCGAGCGCCGAGTACACAGAGACCGCTTCGTACTCGCCGCCGAACGCATGCCCGCAGGTGATCGTCACGTCGACGAGCTTGCGGGCGGTGAGCGCGGCGACGAGATCCGACACCGCGATCGGGAGCGCGGCCGCGTCGGTCATCACGTACGCGATCCTCAGATCGGGCCGCGCGTGCTTGAGTGCCGCCACGACACCGGGAAGCTGGCTGTGCAGCGCCGCAGCGACCACGGGCATGCCGTCGATCGACGCGACGTCGGCGAGCTCGAGGGAGTGTTCCTCGGCGCTCCCGACATCGGACTGGAGGCTCGTGTAGCGCGACTTGAGCACGTGGCCGGCGCCGCGCTCCTCCCACTCGGTGCGCTCGAGGTTCCAGTGGACGACGTGCCAGCCGCCGGTTCCGAGCCCGAGCTCCACCGCGGTCGTGTTCACGACCACTCGATCGCCGACCGCGACGTCGCCGGTCAGCTTCGTGAGCACGTACGCGCGCTCGGGCGCGTCGGTGCCGAGCGCGACGAGGATGCGCTGCAACCCCTCCCGGGCCTCGAGCACCGTCTCGACGGTGCCCACGTGGAACGACGGCATCCGCCGAGGCTACCGATTCCGTGGCAGATCGATCGCGGGTGCGCAAGGCTGGTCGAATGGACGCCGAGACGGAACGAGCGGGCCTGTGTGAGTTCCTCGACATGCAGCGCGAAGCGCTGATCGGCAAGATCCGCGGACTCTCCGAGGAGGACGCGAGGCGGGCGCCGACCGCGAGCTCACTGTCGCTGCTGAGCTTGATCAAGCACTCGGCGATCTGGGAGCGCAGATGGTTCCAGGTCATCGTCGCCGGTCGCAGCGTCCCCGACGAGTGGTCGGAGATGCGGACGCACGACGACGAAGCGACCTTTCGCCTCTCCGACGACGACACCGTGGCGATCGTTGTCGCGCACTACCGGGAGCAGATCGCCGCTTCGCAGGAGATCGTCGGGAGCGTCGACCTCGACGCGCCGTGTGCGTTGCCGGAGATGGCGCACGTCAACGCGCGATGGGTCGCGCTCCACATGATCGAGGAAACCGCCCGCCACGCCGGCCACGCCGACATCATCCGCGAGACGATCGACGGCAGCCGCGGCCGCTGACGCGCATGTTGTCGGGAGCGACATATCCGTTTTCGCGTTGGTTGCTCAGGCACCGACGAAGTCGAAATGTCCGAAGCCGCGAAGGTTGCTGACGCAACCAACGCGATCGCGCACATATCGCACCACCGCCGGCCCCCTCGCGCGACACCCCGCTCCCGCACCCAGCGTCGGGCGGTGACCCCAGAGCCTTCAAGACGCGCCGAGCAGATCGGCAGCTATGAGCGGCGACTCAGCTCGAATCGAGCTTCGATTGTCGCCTGCGCCAAGTCGCCGTAAGGCACGGCGTGTTGGGCATCGCCCGTCGCATCCAAGTAAGCGTCAATCGCCGATAGCGCCGGTTCGACGGCCGTTACTAAGGTTTGTAGAGCTTCGTTTGATGCTGTCTCGACCAAGGTGCCTCGATCCACGTCATCACCCAATCCCCATTGCTGGACGAGCGGCCACAGTGGCTTGAGATCATCCGGTGCGTCTGAAGGTGGATCATCGGACAACGAATCGGGCACCCGCACAGATTGC
The DNA here is from genome assembly GCA_036787815.1 of Actinomycetota bacterium. GTDB lineage: Bacteria > Actinomycetota > Acidimicrobiia > IMCC26256 > PALSA-610 > DATBAK01. The sequence continues at coordinate 449 of DAIQOP010000130.1, read as the reverse complement.
ACGATCCGTGCTCGTTATGCGAGGTGCGCCGATCGGCCCTTCTGCGCGCGTGTGTCGCGCGCGAAACGGTTCCGCGGGGCCGCGCGTGTGACCTGGGTCACAGATGTGGTCCCGCGGAGCCGTTCTACGACCGCGCCGACCCACATACCCGGCGATAGCGCGGCCGCATCCCGCGCTCATCACCGCGAGCAACATCAGCAGCGTCAATCGTCCGCGCGTGTCGAGTGTCGATTTCGGCGGCGCTACTCCGCGATGCGCTCATCGTACTCAACCACTCCGAAGGGCCAGTCGTTGCGTAGCCAAGCTCGAACGGCCTCATACAGCGGTCGATCCAGATCGCTTCGGTCAACGCGAACCCAGGAAAGAACCTGCGCGTGAACGCGCTTGTCACTCGACGGATAGATGTACACGCAGCCAATGACGTCGCCGTCGCTGAGCACGGTGTAAGT
>DAIQOP010000339.1:0-2861 GCA_036787815.1 Actinomycetota bacterium | reverse complement strand
GCGCTCACGACCGTGCGCCCGCCGTCGGTCTCGGTGCGGGAGCTCGAGCCCGCGTTCGTCGAGACCGGAGCGGGCAGCGCCGTCATGGTCGTGCTCGGCGAGGTGATCGACGCCGCGCTGGGGAGCGAGGGCGATGTCGTCGTGTGGGGCTCCGTGCAGCCCGAGGGCTACCACTTCGTCGTCGACGCCGTGATCGGTGATCAGGCCGTCGAGCTCGCGCACATCGCGGAGGCGCTGCGCGAACGCGAGCCCGTGCATCTGCCCTTCGGCCTGCGCGCCGCGGTGCAGGCCGGGCGGCGCGCGCGGCTGCTCGTGTGGCTCACGCTCGCGGGCGCCGACGCCCAGTGGCACGTGCTGGTCCCGCCCGATGCCTTCATGGCCGCGCCGTCGCCGGTCGCCCGCACGATCACCGCGCGCCCGCTCGGCCAGGTCGTCGCGCCGCAACCGAAGAGGCGACGCCGCGAGGCACCGGCGCCGCCCGAGCCCGAGCCCGAGCCCGTCGTGTCGGGTGCCCGCGCGGAGGTACCCCTGGTCCCGACACCGGAAGCGGAACCACCCGACCCCGCCCGGCTCGCGGCCGCGCATCGCCTCGTCGGCGCGCTCACGGATCTGTTCGAGCGGCTCGAGGTCGCGATCGAGCGCCGGCCTCCGGAGGGCCCCGGTCTCGACGAGGAGGAACGCACGGCGCTGCTCGTCGACGGCACCCGGCTCGTCGGCACGTTGCAACAGGCCGATCTGTGCTCGTCGCCGGCCCTGCGTTCCCTGCTCCGCGCGATCGACGTGGCCGTCGGCGCCGACCGGTCGGTGCCGCTCACCGGTAGTGCGCGTGAACGCGACGTGCTGCCCTACGAGGCCCTCGCCGAGATCCGCGGGCGGATCGCCCGGGCCGCGGGCGTCTTCCCGACCCCGTCTCGCTGAGCACTGTTCCCGAGAACCGGGTCACGCGGGCCGGGCGGGCCCGAAGGTGGACAGCGCCGCCCCGGGTCCCTAAAATGGAACACGTTCTAATTCTGCTCGGTTCTTATTCGCGTCAACGGCTTCGGGGGCTTGGATGGAGTTCGGACTGTTCTGCGGGGGCTACATCCCTGCGTCGATGAGCGCAAGCGACCCGCAGGCGGAGCACACCCGCCTCATGAGCGAAGCGCGCCTGTGCGAGGTCGCCGACCAGCACAACTGGAAGTACGCGTGGCTCACCGAGCACCACTTCCTCACGGAGTACTCGCACATCTCGGCCAACGAGGTGCTCGCACCGCACGTGCTCGCCCGCACCGAGAAGATCCACGTGGGCTCGGGCATCATCAACATCACGCCGCCGGTCAACCACCCGGCCCGGGTCGCCGAGCGCGTCGCGATGCTCGACCACCTGAGCAACGGGCGCTTCGAGTTCGGCACCGGTCGGGGATCGTCGACCACCGAGCAGGCCGGGTTCGGCATCACCGACCCCGAGATCACCAAGGACATGTTCGACGAGGTGATCGGCGAGTTCAAGAAGATGTGGCTCGACGAGCCGTACTCGTTCGACGGCCGCTTCTTCTCGATGCCGACGCGCAACATCCTGCCGAAGCCGTACGTGAAGCCGCACCCGCCGCTGTGGGTCGCGGCCGGGAACCCCGGCACGTTCGAGAAGGCCGGACTGCTCGGCCTCGGCGTGCTGTGCTTCACCGGTGGTGCGCCCTCGAAGATGGCGCCCCTGATCGACCTCTACAAGAAGAGCATCAAGAACGCGGAGCCCGTCGGCGATTTCGTGAACGACAACGTCGCGGTCACCACGAGCTTCATGTGCCTCGAGAGCCGCGACGAGGCCCGCGAGCTGCTCACCCGTTCCGGCAACGGCCGCCAGCAGAGCCTCGTGTTCAAGTACCTCGACACGTTCCCGAAGCCGGCGGGGATTCCCGAATGGCCCGAGGAGATCCCCGACCCGACGCTCGATCAGATCGAGAAGGGTTTCGCGTCGGGCGCGAGCATCGTCGGCACCCCCGACGACTGCGCCGAAGCGATCCAGAAGTGGGAGGACATCGGCGTCGACCAGCTCATCATGGGCCCGTCGGGCAGCGTCTTCCCGCACGATCTCCTCGAGCACACCGTGAAGCTCTTCGGCGACGAGGTCATCCCGCGCTTCGACAAGGACCCGGAGCACTCGACGAGCCGGTACCGCCGCGAGGCGGCGGCGCGACTCGGCGTGAAGTAACGCCGGGCGACCGAACCCCCGAGGAACCCGGGGCCGCACGGCCACCGGATCTCGGCGCGGCCGGGGCCGCGATGCGCGAGGAGTGGAGAGCCGAGCAGGAATCGGCGACGCTCGACGCGGCCGAGCAGTGGCGCCACTCGCGCTCGCTGCTCGACCTCGCGCGCGACCACATGCACCGCGGCGATCGGGTCGCGGTGATGGTCGCGGGGCATCGCTGCGTCGGCGAGATCGTCGAGGTCGCGCGTGATCGCATTGCCCTGCTCGATGCGGCGGGGAGCGCGGCGCGCGTCGACGTGCACGTCATCGACGTGGTGCCGCTCGCGTTCACCGTCGTCGAGCGGGCACTCTCGGGTGGGCGTTCGAGCGCGCGCACCCTCACCTTCCGGGCCCGGTTGCTCGAGCTCGAGGTCGCCGGCGCGCCGGTGGTGATCGCGACCGCGCTCGGTCCGGACCGCTACACCGGGATCCTCGGTGTCGGCGCCGACCACGTCGTGATCACGGCCGCCGACGGCACCGAGACCGTGATCTCGCTCTCGGCCGTCGCCTTCGTCGCACCCGTCGCCTGACGCCCGCCGCCCGCCGCCCCGGTTCACCCCGGACCCCTGGTACTGCGTCCGTGATGGCGGGTTCAAGTGGTGCGCGCAATTTCTTGGTGAGGGTTCCAGTGTTGATG
>DAIQOP010000338.1:0-2875 GCA_036787815.1 Actinomycetota bacterium | reverse complement strand
GCGGAGAGGCGCGTCGCGACGTCGCGGGCGTCGGCCTGGATCTTGCGGTACCCGTCGAAACCGAGCCGCAGGAAGTTGTAGTACTGGGCCACGACCTGGGCACCCGGTCGCGAGAAGTTGAGCGCGAACGTGGGCATGTTGTCGCCGAGGTAGTTGACCCAGAAGATCAGGTCTTCGGGCAACGCGGCCGCGTCGCGCCACACGATCCAGCCGACACCCGGGTAGACGAGCCCGTACTTGTGGCCCGACGTGTTGATCGACGCAACCCGATCCAACCGGAAGTCCCACTCGAGCTCCGGGTCGAGGAACGGCGCGATGAACGCGCCCGACGCCCCGTCGACGTGTACCGGGATGTCGATGCCGGACTCGGCCCGGAACGCGTCGAGGGCTCCGCAGATCTCGCGCACCGGCTCGTACGACCCGTCGTAGGTGGAACCGAGGATCGCGACCACACCGATCGTGTTCTCGTCGCACAGCGGCACGACTTCCGCGGCCGAGAGGTGGAACCGCTCCCCTTCCATCGGGACGAGCCGCATCTCGACGTCCCAGTAGTTCGCGAACTTCTCCCAGCACACCTGCACGTTGATGCCCATGACGATGTTGGGCTTGTCGGCCGGCTTGCCCTGCGCTGCTCGCGCGTGTTGCCAGCGGCGCTTGAGCGCGAGCCCGCCGAGCATCGCCGCTTCACTCGAACCGGTGGTGGAGCACCCGGTCGCGGCATCGGGATCGGGCGCGTTCCAGAGCCGGGAGAGGATGCTCACGCACCGCAACTCGAGCTCGGCGGTCTGCGGGTACTCGTCCTTGTCGATCATGTTCTTACCGAGGCATTCGGCCATCAGGCGCTCGGCCTGCGGCTCCATCCACGTGCTCACGAACGTGGCGAGGTTCAGGCGCGCGTTGCCGTCGAGCGCGAGCTCGTCGTGGATGATCTGGTACGCGACCTCGGGGTCGAGCTCGGACGGCCGAATCTCCTGGCGCGGGACACGGTCGATCTCCCCGGTGAGCAGCGGGTCGACGGAATGGTCGCGCACCGTTCGCAACGCTCGGCTCGGATGCTTCAGTGCCATGGCGCACGTCCCGTTCGTGTTCGCGGTGCCGGCCGGCTCGAGGCCCTCGTTGAGCCGAGTTGATGTTCGCGCGAGGATCACGACATGACGCATTTCAAGGTTGGCGACAAGGTGATCATCACCGAGGGCGACTTCAAGGGCGAGCGCGGTGCGATCACCGACAAGCACCTCGTCGGCGACGGACTCACCGTTGCGCTCGAGAAGCACGGCAAGGAGATCAAGACCCACGAGGCACACGTCAACAAGCTCGACGACTGACCGACCGGGGCCTGCGCCCGGTCGCATCGGGCAGGCGGCCGAAGCTACCGTTCGGCCGTACGTGCAGTGACCGAGTCTCACCGCGGCCCGGGGCTGAGGGCACATTCACGAGGTTCTCATTTGCGTTCAGGGAGGCTGCGGGTCTTGGCCCGATTCCGCGGCGGTCGCCACCGTGGCGCGTCCGACGCGCCGAAGCGCCAGAGTCGCGAGCGCGTGTTCGTCGAGTCGAGCGTCACGCCCGAGTACCTCACCGGGCTCTACGAGAGCCACATCACCAGCGAAGCGGCGGAGCTCTCCGCGCCGTATTTCGGGAAGTGGATTCGCCTCACCGGCCCGCTCGGAGGTGTGGTACGCCGATCCTCGACGGAAGCCCTCGTGCGGTTCGACCGGCGCCCGCGCGGTCCGCGCGTTCCCGTGCGCGTCGAGATGGTCGTCCGCGGCAAGCAGGCGTGTGACCGAGTCGCGGAGTTGAAGCCGGGGGCCGAGATCGCGGTCGTCGGGATGATCAAGGCCGCGACGCGTTCCCAGGTCGTGATCGATCAGTGCGAGGTCGAGGCGTCGACCGCACCCACCGACGACGGGGGCACTACGCGGGGGTTGCTCCGGCGGGGCGGCCTTCGAAGTCGCTGATCAGCGACACCCGCGCGCGGTCGCCCACGGGAGCCGCAGCGAAGGCTACGCGTTTCGCCTCGTAGTAGGCGGCGCGAAGATCGCCCTCGCTCGCGGCGTTGTAGGTGGGATAGAGCGCGCGGCGCGGCCGGCCGGACCGGTTCGGTCCGCTGCGATGCGGGGTCCGGCTGTGGAACCAGAGCGTCTGGCCCGCGCGCACCGGCACCGGTGTCCACTCGAGCGTGTCGGCGATCGAAGCGGCGATGCACCCGCGATCGTCGACCGGGAGCACCTCGTCGAAGCGGCGGGACACCACCTCGAGACCGCCGTTCGACTCGTCGGCATCGTCGACGGCGACCATCGCCGACACGTGGACCTCGATCATCGGATAGGCGGGGGCATCCTGGTGGGGCGAGAACCCCGCGCCACCGGGCAGCTTGTAGTTGATCTTCTCCTTGTAGAGCACCGCGGGCTCCCCGAGCAGCGCGCCCGCGACCTCGACGAGTGACCCTCGGCACAACAGCCCGCGCAAGCCGTCGTGGATCGGGACGAAGTTCTCGCTGCGGCACAGCATCGGGCCCGTGTCGGTTCCTTCGAAGTGCTGGAGGACTCCGTCGGCACCGTCGGCGATCGCGGCCACCTCGTCGACCCAACCGGCGAGCGCGGCGGCGGTCGCGGCGTCGAGGGCCTCGACCGCGACCCATCCGTGCTCGCGGAAGTGATCGACCATGCCCACGCGATCCCGGGCGCCGAGCCCGTACACCGCGACCGGCTTCACCGAGGCCATCGGAGCCAGTATTGCCGGTCGCACTGCCGCGCGAAGTGCGCGCTCTCGACGATCGTCCGTGCTCAGGCGCCGGCGGCGGTGACGATCATGTCGGTGACGAACCCCGCGACGAGACCGAGGAAGATGCCCCAGATCAGCAGCTCGCGCCGTCCCG
>DAIQOP010000129.1:0-10659 GCA_036787815.1 Actinomycetota bacterium | reverse complement strand
GCGCCGTGTGCTCGCCGACCGCCTCCACGGTGTACGGCGCGAGCGCGCCCGGCCACACCGACTCGATGAAGGCCGTCACCCCGGCGGCATCCAACTTCGCCATCTCGTTCGACCCTGTGCTCAGGCGGTGCCGCCCGGCCCACCCGCGCCGAGCGCGGCGTGGGCCGCGGCGAGCCGCGCGATCGGGACGCGGTACGGGGAGCACGACACGTAGTCGAGCCCGACCTCGGCGCAGAACTGCACCGACGCCGGGTTGCCACCGTGCTCGCCGCATATGCCGAGCTTGATGCCCGGCCGCGCCGCGCGCCCTTCGGCCACCGCGATGGCCACGAGCTTGCCGACACCGTCGACGTCGATCTCCTCGAACGGGCTCACCCGCAACAGCTTCTGGTCGAGGTACACCGGCATCAACCGGCTCTCGACGTCGTCGCGCGAGAAGCCGAACGCCATCTGGGTGAGGTCGTTGGTACCGAACGAGAAGAACTCGGCGACCTCCGCGATCGCGCGTGCGTCGAGCGCGGCGCGTGGTGTCTCGATCATCGTGCCGACCGTGTAATCGAGCTCGACGCCCGCCGCGGTGAGCACCTCGGTCGCGACCTCGCGCACCCAGCCGTCGAGCATGGCGAGCTCGGCACGGTTCACGATCAACGGGATCATGATCTCGACCCGCGGGTCGCCGCCGGCCTGCTTGCGCTCGGCCGCGGCCTCGATGAGCGCGCGCACCTGCATGCGGTAGAGGCCCGGCTTCAAGATGCCCAGGCGACACCCACGGGTGCCGAGCATCGGGTTGACCTCCTGCCACGAACGCGCCGCCGCGAGCAGCTTCTCGCCCTTGGCGTCGAGCTCGCCCCTCGTCTGCGCGACGACGAGCTCCTCGATGTCGGGGAGAAACTCGTGCAGCGGCGGGTCGAGCAGTCGCACGGTGACGGGCAGTCCGTCCATCGCCTCGAGGATCCCGAGGTAATCGAGCTTCTGCACGCGGCCGAGCTCTTCGAGCGCCGCGTCTTCCTCTTCGTCGGTCTCCGCGAGGATCATGCGCTGCACGATTGGGAGCCGGTCGCCGAGGAACATGTGCTCGGTACGGCAGAGGCCGATGCCCTCGGCACCGAACTCGCGCGCCCGCTTGGCGTCTTCGGGAAGGTCGGCGTTGGTGCGCACCCCGAGGGTGCGGAACTCGTCGGCCCACTGGAGCACGATGCCGAACGGCCCGCTCGGCTCGGGGGTGACGACGGCCACCTCTCCCACCACGACCTCGCCGGTCGTGCCGTTGATCGAGATGACCTCGCCCTCCTTGACCACCACGTCGCCCACCGAGAACGTGCGGCCCTTGAGGTCGATGTGCACCGACTCCGCACCGCAGATCGCCGGCGTTCCCATGCCGCGCGCGACGACGGCCGCGTGGCTCACGAGCCCGCCGCGCGACGTGAGGATGCCCTCGGCCGCGATCATGCCGTGCAGGTCGTCGGGGGAGGTCTCGGGGCGCACGAGGATGACGCGCTCGCCTTCCGCGTGATGCGCCTCGGCCGTGTCGGCCGTGAAGTACACCCGCCCGACCGCCGCACCCGGCGACGCGTTGAGCCCCTTGGCGAGCACGGTGTACTGCGCCGCAGGGTCGAACTGCGGGTGCAGGAGCTGGTCGAGCTGCGCGGGCTGCACGCGCAGCACGGCCTCACGCTTGTCGATCACGCCTTCTTCCTGCATCTCGACGGCCATCCGCAGCGCGGCCATCGCCGTGCGCTTGCCGACGCGCGTCTGGAGCATGAAGAGGTGACCCTGCTCGATGGTGAACTCGATGTCGCACATGTCGCGGTAGTGCGCCTCGAGCCGGGCCATCACGCCGAGGAGCTCGGTGTGGCACTCGGGGAAATCGTTGGCCATCGCGGCGAGCGGCTCGGTGATGCGGATACCCGCCACCACGTCTTCGCCCTGCGCGTTGGTGAGGAAGTCGCCGAAGGGAGCGCTCTCACCCGTCGACGGGTTGCGCGTGAACGCGACACCCGTGCCGGAATCGTCGCCCTTGTTGCCGAACACCATCGTCTGCACGTTGACCGCGGTGCCGAGATCGTCGGGGATCTTCTCCATGCGGCGGTAGTCGCGCGCCCGCCGGCCGTTCCACGACCGGAACACGGCCTCGATCGCGTGCCGCAGCTGCTCCTTGGGATCGTCGGGGAACGCCATCCCCTTCTGCGCCGAGATGATCGCCTTGAACGTCGCGACCAACCCCGCGAGCGCGTCGCGATCGAGCTCGGTGTCGTTGGTGAGCTTGCGCTCCTCGAGAAGGTCGTGCAATGCGTCCTCGAAGAGGTCGCCGGGAACGTCGAGGACGATCTTGCCGAACATCTGCACGAACCGGCGGTACGAGTCGTAGGCGAACCGCTCGTTGCCGGTCTGGCGCGCGAGGCCACCGACCGAGTCGTCGTTGAGCCCGAGGTTGAGGACGGTGTCCATCATGCCGGGCATCGAGAACGCGGCTCCGGAGCGCACCGAGACGAGCAGCGGGTCGACCGCGTCGCCCAGGCGCTTGCCCATCTTCTCCTGCAGCTTCTCGAGCGCAGTGTCGACCTCCGCGAGGAGACCCTCGGGAAAGGCGTTGTCGAGCTGCATGTACGCGTTGCAGGCCTCGGTCGTGATCGTGAAACCGGGCGGCACCGGCAGGCCGAGGATCGTCATCTCGGCGAGGTTGGCGCCCTTGCCGCCGAGCAGGTACTTCTGCTCCTTCGAGCCCTCTTCGAAGCCGTATACGTACTTGGTCACTGCGTTGCTCCCGATGATGGTTTCAGTCGTCGACGACGATGGTCTTCGCCAGGCGGTCGTGCAGGCCCTGGCGGTTGGGGTTGCTGACCCAGCCGATGATCCCCAGCACCGCGACGCCGAGGCCGAGCGGCCCGAAGCGGAGCAGCACGGCGAGCACCGATCCCGCGAGCATCGGCACACCGAAGCGTACGAGGGCCGTCGACCAACCCGGGCGCGAGCCGTCGAGCTTCACGACCCGGATGTGGCGCAAGCGCTTGCCGATGGTCTTGCCGCTCAGCGCGGTGCTGGGCACCAGGTAGAGGAGCAGGATCAGCATCGCCACCACGAACGTGAGGTTGATCCACGGGCCGAGGTGACGGTTGATCTTGTCGATCTCCTTGCCGAGCGCATCGCGACGCGCGGCATCCTTCGTCTCGGCCGCGTGCGCCGCGGTGGACTTGTCCTTGGCGGCCTGCTCGGCCACGGTGTCGTGGCGCAACTTCGCGGCCGCGGCCGCCTTGTCGGCGGCGGAGATCTTCTCCTTGTCGGTGTTCACCGCCTTGATCGCGTTCTTCTGCTGGGTCACGAGATCACTGCCGTGCTTGCGCTCGCCCGGGAACTTCCGATCGATGAGCACCAGACCCATCTGGTAGACGGCGAGGAAGATGAACAGGCACACCAACAGGTCGAAACCGAGGGCCATCAGACGTGAGCGGGTGGAGCACTGGGTGAGCCCTTCGGGGACGACGATCGTCGCGGCGCGGCCCGTGCGCGCTTCGCGGGCCCGGGCCCGGCGCGCGGCGCGCGTGACCGCGGGACGGCCCTTGCCGTCGTCGTCGTCACCATCGTCGTCGTACTCGACGACGTCGCCCGCCTCCCGCTGCTCGGCGAGATGATCGTCGTAGCGCGCCCGCTGAGCGGGGTCGGAGAGCACGTTCCAGGCCCGGTTCAGCTGCGCCACCTTGGCCCGTGCGTCGTCGCCCTGTTTCTCCTGGAGCGCGTCGCGCTTTTCGCGGTACGCACCTCTGATCTCTTCGCGCTCGGCGTCGGGTGCGACGTCGAGCAGGCGGTAGTAGTCGTCCATCGCCATGACCGTCAGGCTCTCAATCGAATCGGGGCCGGAGATGGCCGAGCAGCGCGTCCACGGGGATCCGCTCCTGGGTCATCGAGTCGCGTTCACGCACCGTGACGGCGTGGTCGTCGAGCGAGTCGAAGTCGACGGTGACGCAGTACGGCGTGCCGACCTCGTCCTGGCGGCGGTAGCGCCGGCCGATGGCTCCGGCGGTGTCGGTGTCGATCTGGAGGTGCGGCCGCAGGATCGCCGCGACCTCGGTGGCGAGCGGCACCAGCTCGTCCTTCTTCGACAGCGGGAGCACCGCGACCTTCACCGGCGCAAGGCGTGGGTGCAGGCGCATCAGCGTGCGCTTCTCGCCGTTCACCTCTTCTTCGTCGTAGGCCGAGAGCATGAACGCGAGCGTGGCCCGGTCGGCTCCGGCGGCCGGTTCGACGACGTGCGGCATGTAGTGCGTGTCGGTGGCCTGGTCGAAGTAGGTGAGATCCTCGCCGGACTCCTCCGAGTGGCGCCGCAGGTCGAAGTCGGTGCGGTTCGCCACCCCCTCGAGCTCGCCCCATCCCCACGGGAACAGGAACTCGATGTCGGAGGTACCGGCCGAGTAGTGCGAGAGCTCGTCGGGATCGTGGGGCCGGATCCGCAGCTGCGATTCCGGGATGCCGTGCTCGACGTACCAGTTGAACCGCTCGGTCACCCAGTACTCGAACCACTGCGGAGCTTCCTCGGGCGGGACGAAGAACTCCATCTCCATCTGCTCGAACTCGCGCGTGCGGTACAGGAAGTTGCCCGGGGTGATCTCGTTGCGGAACGACTTGCCGATCTGCGCGATCCCGAAGGGCGGCTTCTTGCGCGCGGTCGTCTGCACGTTCTTGAAGTTGACGAAGATGCCCTGCGCGGTCTCCGGGCGGAGGTACGCGACCGCCGCGTCGTCTTCCACGGGGCCGACGTGGGTCCTGAACATGAGATTGAACTGGCGCGCCTCGGTGAAGGAGTCCTTCGCGCCGCAGTTCGGGCACGCCCCCGACTCGGGCAGCTGGTCCTGGCGGAAACGCTCGTGACACTGCCGGCAGTCGACCAGCGGGTCGGTGAACGTGGCCACGTGACCGCTCGTCTCCCAGACCTTGGGAGCCATGAGGATCGCGGAATCGAGGCCCACGATGTCGTCGCGGAGTTGCACCATCGAACGCCACCAGGCGTCCTTCACATTGCGCTTGAGCAGCACGCCGAGCGGCCCGTAATCCCAGGTGGAACGGAACCCGCCGTAGATCTCGCTCGAAGGGAAGACGAGCCCGCGACGCTTCGTCAGGTTGACGACGCGGTCCATCAAGTCGTTTCGAGCCATGAGGTTTCAGGCTAGCGGAGAGCCCCTGACCAGCCTGGATGGGTTGTGCTGGCGAACCGCGGCAGCGGCGTGCGCAGCGAGCACGCGACCATCAAAGCAGGGTCGCGCTGCGCAGCCGGCGTTCGAGGTAGTACTCGACCGCGGCCAGACCGAGCCGTTCGACCTCCCGGGTGACGGGCCCGGGCACCTCGGAGAGCGCGCCGTTGAGCCCACCGCCGAGGAGGCGGCGCAACAGATCGAGCGCGGCGGGCGACACGGGCCGGCCCGACAAGGTGGCGCACGACTCGCAGAGCATGCCGCCGTCGGCGAGGTCGAAGGCGGGCAACACGATGCCGTCGTCGTCGGCTCCGCAGCGCGCGCAGCCGTCGAGCATCGGTTGGAAGCCTTCGAGGCTCAGCAGCTTCCAGAAGAACGCCGTCGTGACCAACGCGGAGCGGCGCTCACCGAGCGTGCGCAACGCCCCGGTGATCATGCGGTACAGCGGCGCGTTGGGATCGCGGTCGGGCGTCACGTGATCGACGACCTCGAGCATCGGCACCGCGTGGGTGAACATGCCGTAGCCCTCACGCACCGCGCGGTTCGACTCGATGGTCTCGACCTGGGTGACGATGTCGAGCTCGCGGCCCTTGTAGCACTGGAGGGCCACGTGGCTCGCGGGCTCGAGCCGGGCGCCGAAGCGGCTCGAGGTCTTGCGGACACCCTTGGCCACGGCCCGGATCTTCCCGTGGCCCTGCGTGAAGATCGTGACGATGCGGTCGGCCTCACCGAGCTTGATCGTGCGCAGCACGACGCCCTCGTCCCGATACAAACCGCTCATAATCACACGAGTGTAATGAGCTACACGCTCCCGAAGCGGCGTTCGCGGCGCTGGAACTCGGCGACGGCGTCGAAGAGGTCGGCGCGGCGGAAGTCGGGCCAGAGCACCTCGGTGAAGACCAGCTCCGAGTACGCGAGCTCCCACAGCAGGTAGTTCGAGATGCGGTACTCGCCCGAGGTGCGCACCAGCAGGTCGGGGTCGGGCATGTCGGGCGAGTAGAGGTGCCGCCGCACCGTCTTCTCGTCGATCTTCTTCGGGTCGAGGCGCCCGGCCGCGACCTCGGACGCGATCGCGCCGATGGCGTCGACCAGCTCGGCCCGGCCGCCGTAGTTGAACGCGAAGGTGAGCGTGAGCCGGCGATTGGCCCGCGTGAGCTCCTCGGTCTCCTCGATGCGCTGCCGCACCCGGCGCGGCACCCGCCCGCCGCGGCGGCCGATGAACCGCACGCGCACGCCCTTGCCGTTGAGCTCGTCGCGGCGCTGCATCAGCAACCGCTCGTTGAACCCCATCAGGTAGCGCACCTCGTCGAGCGGCCGGCGCCAGTTCTCGGTCGAGAACGCGTACACGGTGAGCCAGCTCAACCCGATCTCGAGCGCGCCCTCGACCGTGTCGAAGAGCGCCTCCTCCCCCGCCGCGTGCCCTTCGGTGCGCTTCAGGCCCCGACGCTGCGCCCAACGGCCGTTGCCGTCCATCACCACGGCGACGTGACGCGGGATCCGTTGCGGGTCGAGGTCGGCCACGACGATGGAAGCTAGCGCCCGGCACCGCGCCCGGCCGCCTCCGCCACCACCTTCACACGCGATCTCCACTGCACACGCGGCTCCCGGGACTCGCGACTCCACCGGACTCGCGGCTCCACGGGACGGACCGGATAGGTTCGGACGATGCCGTGGACGGTGGTGCTGAATCCCGTGGCCGGGCGGCAGGGCGACCGAGATCTGGCCCCGACGCTGCGGGCGATGCTCGCGCAGGCGGGTCTCGATGCCGATGTCGTGGTCTCGGCCTCGGCCGCCGACGCCGAACGCCTCGCCCGGGCCGCCGCCGCGGCCGGGCGCGACCTCATCGCCGCCGGGGGCGACGGCACGGTCGGCCTGTTGGCCGGAGTCGCCGCCGAGACCGGCCGCCGGCTCGCGATCGTGCCCACCGGCTCGGGCAACGACTTCGCGGCGACGCTCGGGTACTCCCGCGAGCGCCCACTCGAGGCGATCAAGGCAATCGCGGCGGGGCGCGACGTGACCGTCGACCTCGGCATGGTGAACGGTCGTTGGTACACCTGCGTCACCTGCTCGGGGTTCGACGCGGAGGCGAACCGGTGGGCCAACGGCGTCACCCGGGTCTCGGGAACGTCGCTCTACGTCGCCGCCGTGCTGCGCACGCTCGCGGTCTACCGGCCGTGCCCGTTCCGGATCACCGTCGACGGCGTGGTGCACGAGTCACCGGCGTGGATGGTCGCGGTCGGCAACAGCCGGGCGTACGCGGGCGGCATGGCGATCGTCCCCGACGCGCGCATGGACGACGGCCTGCTCGACGTCTGCGTCATCGGCGACCTCAGCCGGCTGCAGTTGCTGCGCCACTTCCCGAAGGTGTTCCGGGGCGCGCACCTCGCGGTTCCGGGCATCACCAGCTACCGGGGTTCACACGTGACCGTCGAGGCGATGGGTCGCGACGGGATGGAAGTCTGGGCCGACGGCGAACGGGTCGGCCCGCTCCCCGCCACGATGGAACCGCGCCCCGCCGCGCTCCGCGTGCGCGTCCCCCAATCGTCCCCGATCCTCTCGGAGCCGTAACCGGCACGCGCGTCGCTGGTACGACGTTCGACTCCCATGCGATGCGAAGTCACGCACAACTCCCTCCCACGCGGCGCAGGCGTGAGCGAAGCGAACGTCAAGCTCGCCAGCGAGCGAGGGACGGACACTCCGCGACGTGAAGCCTCCCGCTCAGGGTACGAGCGAGCGAATGATTACGGCGCGACGGTGAGGGTGCCGACCATGCCGGCGATCTCGTGGCCGGGGATCGTGCAGTGGAACTTGTAGGTGCCCGCCGGGAGGGTGCCGGCCCACGTCTTCGCGTCGGCCGTGAGCTGCGGGAAGGCGTTCGCCGCGGTCGCGTCGTCGAACTGCAGCGTGTGGCTGCTGCTCACGATGTTCATCGTGATCTGGATGCAGCCGGCCTTCGCCGTCAGGGCCGACGGTGCGTACTTGAGCGCCCCGCCGGCACCGGCGTCGACGGTGAGCTTGTCCTTCGGGGGCGTGCACTGCACCGGGCCGCTCGCGGCCTTGGGCGACGCCGCGCCGATCGAGATCAGGCCACCCATCATCAGCACCAGGAACCCGAAGCCGAGCAACAACGTGAGCGACGACGACCGCAACTTCGGTGAGGCCGCGAGCGCGGTGCCGCCGCCGAGGATCAGCACGGTGACGATGGTCGCGTAGGTGACCGCGAGCGCGTCTTCGGCCGCGAGGAAGATCCGCGACACGTTGAGGACGTAGAAGACGATCGTCGCGGTGACGCCGATCGGCACCAGCAGCGGCATGAGGAACTTGTTGCGGAAGGTCACCCGCTCCGCGCGCACGGCCGGGTGGGCCGCCTCGGCAGGCACGGCCGGAGTGGTGGCGGTCGTGACCGCACCGGTCGCGTCGGCGGGGTCGGCGGCCGGCTGCTCGTCGGCTGGCGTCGGGGTCTCGTCGCTCATGATTGCGTCATCCCTAGACGGACGAGCTCACGATCGAGCTCACGTGACGTGGCCAGCGGCCCGGAATCGGCCTCTTCTCGGCGGAACCACCGGAAGAACACGATAGTGATGATCCCCCAGATCAGGATGCCGGCCGCGATCTTCATGATCAGCCCGGCCACCTGCATGTCGTCGAGCGCCGTGATCCCCCACAGCCGCGGGAACGTCGCGTACACGTGGTACAGCGGCGTACGGCCGAAGGTGAGGAACGACGCCGGCACGGTCGGCACCACCGACTGGAGGAACAGGTAGAACATGCCGAGCGGCGGATACAGCCGCGGAACCTCGGGCAGCGGGCTCAGGATCGGCATCCACACGATGATCGACGACACCAGAAGCAGCGTGTGGAGCGCGAAGTGCGCGATGCCGTAGCGGAGCGCGACGTCGACGGTGGCGGGTACGTGCGTGAACACGAGCACCGCGTTGTAGAGCACCGTCGCGGGGAAGAAGCGGGCGAGCCAGCGCATCGCGCGGAGGAATCCCCGCGGAGAGAGCAACGCCCGGGCCATCCACGCCGGGGTTCCGAGCAGGAGCAGCGGCGCCGCGACGAGCGAGTACACGAGGTGCTGCACCATGTGGATGCTGAAGAGGTAACGCTCCGCGAGATCGTGGATCGGGTAGTCGGAGGCGACCAGGATCGCCATCGCTCCCGCGCCGAAGCACACCATCTGGAAGCGGCTCACGACCGCCTGGCCGGGCGACACGTGCCGCGGCCCCACACGCGTGACGGCGACGGCGTACGCCGCGACCAGCAGACCGACGATCAACCAGACGTCGGGATGGGGCTGCCAGGCGGGAAAGCCGACTCGGGGCATCAGACGTTGGAATTGAACACGTGGAACATCAGCAGGACGATCGTGTAGAGGATCGGCGCTGCGATCAGGCCCAGCAGGAAGAAGCGCCGGAGGACCTTGCTGTCGGTGCGCAGGTGCATGAACCACGCGACGACGAGGAAGAACTTGACGGCCGCCATCATGCCCAGCGCCGCGATCAACAGGTTGGAGTTGACGTCGCCCTCGAGGTACGAGGTCGCGACCTCCATCCCGGTGATCACCACGAGCACCACCGCGATGAGCACGTACTGGCGGGGCTCGGGGTGCGCGTGCGCGGCCCTGGCGGGCGCGGCGGATGCGCTCACCAGCGCGCCACCCCCGGCGGGAACGATCTCGTCGCCGACGGGTACCAGCGCTGCAGACGAGGGATCGACGTCGGTGATCTGTTCGGTCATGGTCGTGCGCCTAGTGGTAGGGAACCAGGTAGATCGCCGTGAAGATGAAGATCCAGACGATGTCGACGAAGTGCCAGTAGAGACCGGCGACCTCGACCGCCTCGGCGTGCTCCGTGGTCAGCTTGCCCTGGAGCGAACGGCTGTAGAGGGACAGCAGCCAGAAGATTCCGATCGTGACGTGCGCACCGTGCAGACCCGTGAGGATGAAGAACGTCGACCCGAAGAGGTTGACGTGCAGGTTGAGGCCCTCGCGGTAGAAGTTCGTGAACTCGTACACCTGCCCACCGATGAAGGTGAGCCCGAAGAGCGCCGTGGATCCGAGCCAGATCCGGAAGCGCCGGTGATCGCCCCTCTGGATCGCGGCGAGGGCCAGCACCATCGTGAGCGAGCTCATCAGCAGGATGAACGACGTGCACGACGTGAAGGGAACGTCGAAGAGCTGCTTGGGCTTCGGACCCAAGGTGTCGCGGCCGCGGTAGAGCAGGTAGGTCGAGATGAACGCACCGAAGAAGAGGCACTCGGAGCCGAGGAAGGCCCAGAACGCCAGCTTCATGTTGCTGATGCCGGTGTTCGTCGCGTGCTCGCCCGTGTGCGCCGGCGGCTGCGCGTGACCGGTGGTGGCGATCGTGGTCGAGGTCATGACGCCTCTTCGGTCGCGGGCTCGGTGGCCCAGCCCGTCATCCCGAACATCAGCCACGCGGCACCGGCGGCCAGGATGTACCAGTTCTTGAACACG
>DAIQOP010000337.1:365-2938 GCA_036787815.1 Actinomycetota bacterium | reverse complement strand
TCAACGGGCAGGTCGGCCCGGCCGGCTCGCCCACCACCGCGCACTTCGAGTGGGGTCTCGGGGCCACCATCGACCAGGTCACCCCCGACGTCGACATGGGATCCGGGAAGGCGAAGCTGCCGATCACCGCCGACCTCACCGGCCTCGCCCCCGGCACCACCTACTCCTACCGCCTCGTCGCCGCCAACGGCGTCGGCACCACGACCTCGGCGATCAAGACGTTCACCACCGCCGCGTCCTGAGGTCGGTCCTCCCGCGGACCTAGGCAACCACTCTTCGTGGCCGTATAATCTCGTACGGTCGCTTTGGCTGCTTGTGCCGGCTGGGAGGTTGCACAGCGTGCCCGTGATCTCGAGGTTCCGCCGCGCGTGCGGCGTCGGTGCGGTTTCGGTCGCGCTCGTGGCCGCCCTGGTCGTCCCGCTCGGCGCCGGTACGGCCGGCGCCGAGCCCGTGGCACCCGTCACCGGGGTCGTGCCCGCCGCCGGCATCGCCCCGCCGGCGGGCTTCAGCATCTCGACGATCGTGTCGGGTCTCTCGCTGGGTGCCGGAGGGAACCCGACGGCCTTCGCCTACGCCCCCGACGGCCGCATCTTCATCGCCCGCAAGACCGGAGTGCTCGACGTGTGGGACAACGGCGTCCTGCACGTGTACATCGATCTCCGCGACGAGGTGAACAGCTACCAGTCGCGTGGGTTCATCGGGCTCGCGCTCGATCCCGCGTTCGCAACCAACCACCGCGTGTACCTGCTCTTCACGCAGGAGCTCGACCCTGCGAACCCCGATTCGCCCGCGCCCGCGGGTGGGCAGTTGATCAGCCTCACCAGCAAGGCGGGTCAGCCCGACGTCGCGGATCCCGCGAGCCGGGTCACGCTCATGACCGGGTTCGATTCCGAGGCTCCGCTGCACTCTGTGGCCGGCTTGCGGTTCGGGAACGACGGATCGTTGTTCGTCGGTCTGGGCGACGGCAACGGCAACGGGGTCGGCACGGGCACGTCGATCAAGGCACTCGATCTCGACCAGCTCAACGGGAAGATCCTGCGCATCGATCCGAGCACCGGCGACGGTGTGCCCTCGAACCCGTACTACCAACCGGGCGATCCGGGCTCGGTGCGATCGCGCGTGTTCGCACGTGGATTCCGCAATCCGTTCCGGTTCACGGTCGACCCGACGAACGGCTCCCTCTACGTGGGCGACGTGGGCTGGAACACATGGGAGATGTTCCAGGTGTTCCCGCTCGCAGTCTCGAATCCCGACGTCACCCGCGACGCAGGCTGGCCGTGCTACGAAGGCGGCAACGGGGTGTCGCTCGTGCAGCCGGACTACGCGTCGGCGCCCGAGACGGCGGCCATCTGCCGCGCGGTGTACACGCCCGCGCAGGGCGGTACCGGTGCGGGCGCGCTCCCACCGTTGTACGCATACCGGCACAGCGATCCGGGCGGCGACTACGGATCGGCGATCGTCGGCGGGCCGCGCTACACCGGCACGTCGAACTATCCGTCGTCGTACGTCGGCAAGGTGTTCATCGGCGACTACGCGCGCTCGCGGGTGCAGACGCTCGATCTCGCGACCGGGCACGCCACCGACTTCGGCACTCCGGGCTCGTGGGCGAACCCCGTCGACATGCAGATCGGCCCCGACGGCAACGTCGCGTTCCTCGCGTTCGGCACGAGCGAGATCGACGAGATCGTGGCCAACGGCTCGAACAACCCGCCCGTCGCGGCCGCGGGGGCCAACCACACGACCACGACCGCCTCGACGCTCGCGGTCGCGTTCTCGAGCGCCGGCTCCTCGGATCCCGACGCCGACCCCGTCACGTTCTCCTGGAACTTCGGCGACGGTAGCGCGGTGAGCACCATCCCGAACCCGTCGCACACGTACGCCAAGGGTGTGTTCGAGGCCGTGCTGACGGTCACCGACAGCCACGGTGCCTCGTCCACGGCGAAGCTGCTGATCGACGTCGGGATCGTGCCGCCCGTCGTCAAGTTCGTGGAACCGCAGACCACCGTGCGGTTCCGGATCGACGACACCATCCCCGTGACGGTGAAGGCGACCGACGCCCAGGACGGGACGCTGGCGGGTGCGAGCCTCTCCACGTTCGTGGAGTACTGGACGGGCGGGCACCGGTACCCGGTCACCGACTTCAACGGCGCGTCGGGGTCGTTCGTCGCGGCCGACAACGGCTTCGCCAACGCGTTCTACCGGATCACCACGACCGCCACCGACTCCGCCGGGCTCTCCACGGTCGTGACGCGCGACGTGTTGCCGCGCACCTCGGCGATCACCGTGACGTCGTCGCCGCCGGGCCTCACCGTCGCGGTCGACGGTGTGCAACGGGTCACGCCTTACACGTTCAACGCGATCGTCGGCAGCGCACGCGAAGCCGCCGCGCCGACGACGTCGAAGATCGACGGCCGCACGTACAAGTTCACGTCGTGGCGCGTCGGCCGCGGTCACTCCGCGAGCAGCACGTTCGTCGCGTACACGACGCCGAACGTGGCACTCGAGGTGGTTGCGACGTACACCGGACCGCCGATCCCGCCCACGAGCCGGATCCCCGACCGCGGAGGCGCGTT
>DAIQOP010000337.1:0-355 GCA_036787815.1 Actinomycetota bacterium | reverse complement strand
CCCGCCGATCCCGCCGATCCCGCCGATCCCGCCGCCGACGGGCTATTGGATCGTCGATCGTGCCGGCCACGTGCACGGCTTCGGAGCGGCGAGCTACGGCGACCTCCACGCGGTGCACGTCGCGGCACCGATCGTCGGCATGGCGGCCACCAGGACGCGGCACGGCTACTGGTTGGTCGGACGCGACGGCGGGATCTTCGGGTTCGGCGACGCGCACTTCCACGGCTCGACCGGCGCGCTGCGGCTGAACCAACCGATCGTCGGCATGACGCCGACGGCATCCGGGAAGGGCTACTGGTTCGTCGCGAGCGACGGCGGGATCTTCGCCTACGGCGACGCGCACTTCTACGGCTCG
>DAIQOP010000336.1:1740-2945 GCA_036787815.1 Actinomycetota bacterium | reverse complement strand
GACCGGGAAGCGTGCGCAACGTCGACGCCGCGACCGTCGGTCCCGCGGCGACGGGCGCGCACCGAACCTCGACATCGTCGAGCGCGGTCTTGCCGCACAGACCGCAGCTCGCCGTCGAGAGGAACCGTCGCTCGCGCAACGACGCGACAACCGGATGCCGGAGCTTGAGCGTCACGACGTTGAACTGCTGGTCGCCGCCCGGCCCGACGCAGTAGGCGACCGACGCCACTTCGTCCGGGTCGGTGATCACGCCCTCGGTGAACGCGAACCCGACGGCGAGCTCGAAGTCGTGTCCCGGTGTGCGCATCGTGACGACGAGCGGCGCCGGATCTTCTCCCGCACCGTGGACACGGATCTCCATCGGCTCTTCGGTCACCAGCTGGTCGGGGCGAACCCTGCTCCCCTGCCCGGCGACCGCGACGACCTGCACGCGACTCGTCGGTCGACGGATCGGCGTGTCGCGCAGCACCATGAACGGACGCTATCCCGGCGCGCGGAGCCCGAGACGCGCGACGTCGTCCGGGGTGTCGACATCGTCGAAGGCGTCGGAACCGGCCACCGGCTTCCACCGCGCCTCGGGCACGAAGTCGACATCGAGCCCGGCGACCAGCGCGCGCAGTGAGCGCTCACCGGTTGTGAGGAGCACGCGCGCGGCGGCGAGCGCATCGGGTCCGTAGCGCGCGCACACGAGCTGAGGCATGCCGCCGACCGTCGGCACGACCGTGGGAGCCCCGGCCCAATCGGCCAGTAGCGCGAGTACCGGGCTCTCGACCCGCACGAGGTCGCAGGCGAGCAGGACGACCGTCTCCGCCGCGAGCGCATCGGCGCCGGCCACCAACGCGGCCAGCGGCCCCGAACCCGCCGGTTCCTCGCGCACCGCCCGCAGCGAGGTATGCCCAGGGCCCACCTCGACCACGGGCGAGCACACCGCGCCGAGCACCCGTGCGGCCCGCCCGGCCAACGTCTCGGTACCGACGACGACCGTCGCCTTGTCGAAGCCGAGCCGGCGACTCGTCCCACCTGTGAGCACGATTCCGGCACTGGCCACGGGGGCGATGCTCGCGCACCCCGCGATCTGCAGCAGACTTGCGGTCAAGGTAACCGGCGGGCGGGCCGGCGGTCGAGGTGGGCCGAAGAGGCGAGGCGAGGTCGCAATGGACGATCGAGAGATGCGGGCGCACGTCACCAATGCTCGGGTCGGGCGG
>DAIQOP010000336.1:0-1730 GCA_036787815.1 Actinomycetota bacterium | reverse complement strand
GGTCACGCCGTCGGGCCAGCCGCACGTGGTTCCCCTGTGCTTCACGATCAACGGCGACGAGATCTTCTCCGTCGTCGACTTCAAGCCGAAGTCGACGATCGATCTCGTACGCCTCGAGAACGTGCGCGCGAACCCGAACGCGTCGCTGGTGGTCGACCACTACGACGACGACCGTTGGGACCGACTCTGGTGGGTGCGGGTCGACGGACCGGCGCGCGTGGTGGAGAGCGGAGTCGAACATACGACCGCGATCCAGTTGCTGCGCAGCAAGTACCCGCAGTACGCGCACCGGCGTCCCACCGGACCGGTGATCGCGATCGCCGCGCGTCGTTGGACGGGCTGGTCGGCGAGCCACGCGACCGCGCGGTCGTCGATCGCCGCGCGCCAACCGGCTCGTCAGCTCGGGCGCAGCGAGTAGCCCACGACGTACCAGCGACCGGCGCGTCGCTCCATCAGCACGTTGTTGTGCACGTCGCCGCCGGCCGTCGAGACGTTGGTGACGACGAGCGCGGTGTCGGGTGCCGCGACCACGTTCTCGACGGCGATGCGCGCCGCGAGGCGACCGCGCTCGACCCCGGTGTACGCGGCCCGCTTCGTCGCGACGAAGCCGGGCCGCTTCGCACCGTCGCGCAGCTCCGGCCCGGAGAGGTCGTAGAGCGTGTCGAAGTCGAGGCGGTCCCACGCCATCTCGTAGGCGAGCGCGACGTCGGCCGGCGCGGGCCCGTCTTCTTTCGCGACCGCGACGAACAGCACACCGACGAGCACCGCGATCACGCCGAGGGCGAACCAGAGGGCCACGGCTCAGGCCGCCGTCTCGTCGATGCTCGCGGCCAACGTGACGTCGCGGCCGGTCAGCCCACCGGCGTCGTGCGTGCTGAGCGCGACGGCGACGGTGCGCCAGCGGATGTCGAGGTCCGGGTGGTGATCCGCGGCCTCCGCGAGGAAACCGACCCGCACGACGAACGCGATCGCGTCGGCGAACGACGCGAGCTCGAACGTCTTACGGATCTCGTCTCCGTGGCGCTCCCAACCTGCGTGGGCTGCGAGCCACTTCGCGATCTCGTCGTCGCCGAGCAGGGTGATCACGATGCCATTGTGGGGTTCGGGCGAGGGCCGAAGCAACGCGGAGCCGCCGGCTGGGCCAGACTCCCGACGTGACCATGGACCTCCCGACCTCGGAGTCGCCCACCTCCGTCGAGCTCGATCGGGAGCACGGCCTCACGATCACGTGGGTCGACGGATCGAAATCGACGTTCGGGCTCGAGGAGCTGCGCCTCAACTGCCCCTGCGCGGAGTGCCGAGGCCTGCGGGAGCAGCACCGACCCGTGTGGCCGAAACCGGGCGCTCCCCAGCCGCTCGCCGGGGTCGGCGCCGAGCTGGTCGGCGCCTGGGGCCTCACGATCACGTGGAACGACGGGCATTCGACCGGCATCTTCGCCTGGGGCCTCCTGCGCGAGTGGGCCGCGACCGAACCCGACGACGCACCGCGGTGATCCCGGCCCGCATCGGGCTCGTCACGCTCGGCGCGCGCGACCTCGCCGCGGCCGCCGTCTTCTACGAGCGGCTCGGGTGGCCGCGTGTGCCTCTTCGCGGATCCCGACGGGAATCTCCGGGAGCTCCTGGGCCGCGACGGGCCCCGGTAATCTGAGACGATGCGCTGCCCGGCATGCGGTGAGGGCGTGCCCGAGGTCGCCCGGTTCTGCCCCGAGTGTGGACACGCGCTCGCAGTC
>DAIQOP010000335.1:0-2962 GCA_036787815.1 Actinomycetota bacterium | reverse complement strand
ATCGCGACGCCGTGGCCAATGCAGCCGAGTCCGTACCCCGCTCGCCGCTGATCGCCGACGTAGCCCAGCGCCGGCGTGAGATCGAGCGTCACCGAGAACGGACCGCCCCAGCGATGCGTGATCGCGACGTCGGAGAGGTGGGGCCACAGCCAGTGCAGGTGCTGCTCGAGATGGTGCCACGCCCGCTCGTCTTCGTCGGCGTCGAGCCCGCAGTCGCGCGTGATGCCTACCGGACCTCCGCCGATCGCGATGCGGTTGTCGGGCGTCAGCCGGTAGTAGTGGATCAGATTGCGCGCATCCTCGATGCCCTGGCGCTCGTGCCAGCCGATCGGCGCCAGCTGCTCGTCGCTGAGCGGTTCGGTCGCGATCATGTACGTGAACGCCGGCACCTGGAGGCTCGTCAGATCGTCGAACGCACGCGAGTACGCATTCGTCGCGAAGACGAGCTTCGTCGCGGTCACAGCACCGCGAGGTGTCAGCAACCGAAAGTTGTCGCCTGTGCCGTTAGGTTGCGCGATCGCGAGCACTGGAGTCTGTTCGAACACACGAACACCCGACTCCACCGCGACCCGCTTCTCCTCGCGAACGAGCTTCGCCGGGTCGATCAGCACCAGGCGCGGCTCCCACAACGCGCCCATGTAGCGCTCGGAGTCGACCAGCTTGCGCGTCATCGCCCCGTCGAACCATTCGATGTCGTCGAAGCCGAGCGAATTCATCAGCGCGACCTGCTTCTGGAGCCGCCGGACGTAGCCCGGCGTCGTCGCAACTCGCAAGAACCCAGGTCGGATCTTGTCGCAGCGCAGCCCCTCCTCGTCGATGAACTCGTCGAGGCGGTCGACGCACTGTTCCATGTACCGATGCGCGCGCTGCAGGTATGCCTTGCCGCGCAGCATCGCCGTCGTGCCGAATCCCAGGCCGATCACGGTCATCGCGAACGAGCCGTTACGGCCGCTCGCGCCGTATCCGACGCTCTTGGCTTCGAGCACCGCGACGTCGAGTGACGGGTCGCGCCGCCGAAGCGCGAGCGCGGTGGACAGGCCGAGGAACCCGCCGCCGATCACGGCAACGTCCACGGTGGCGTCGCCATCGAGCGGCGGGTTCGGGGAGTACTCGCCGTACTCCGCCAGCCACAAGGACAACGGGGAATCAGGGAGGTGTTGCATCGGTGCCTCCTCAACGCGCAGCTCGGATCAGCATCGCGCCGAAAGACCACCCCTGTTCAGGGCCGAACGTCCCAGCGGCTTGCCGATCGTTGCGAAGCGAGCGGGCGAACCCGATGGTGGCGCCGGCGACTTTGGCCCCTCGTCAGAGGGCCCGGGTATCGCGAGGATCGAGCGAGGAGCCCAGGAACGAGGAGTCCAGGCCGATGCGGAGGATGTCGGGGACGGATTCGCTCTTCATCTCGGGCGAAACCCCGAACTGGCACCAGCACGCCGGCGGCTTGGCGATCCTCGACGCCGCTGACGTTTCCGGCTTCGGTTTCGATGCCGTACTCCGCACCGTCAGCGACCGGCTGGCGCTGATCCCGAAGCTGACGTGGAAGCTCAAGCCGGTCCCGCTCGGACTCGACCGAGCCGTATGGGTCGACGATGCCGACTTCGACATTCGCCGCCATCTCCACCACATCACGGCGCGTGCACCGGGTGGACCGCGAGAGATCGCGGCGACTGTCGCACCCATCTTCAGCCGGCAACTCGACCGCCGTTACCCACTGTGGGAGTTCTGGTATGTCGACGGCCTCGTGAACGGTCGTGTCGCCGTGGTGATGAAGTTCCATCACTGCATGCTCGACGGCGGCGCGGGCGGCGCGCTCGCGACGCTGCTGCTCGATACCGAACCGGCGCCGTTGCCACGCGCGGCACCGCCGGTCCCGCCGCCGCCGCGGCCGGAGCGCGAACCGAGCGATCTGCGACTCCTGGCCGAAGGTCTGGTTCCGGCCATGACGGCACCGCTGCGCGCGGCCGGGTATGCCGTGCGCAGCATTCGTCGCGGAGTCGAGCTCGGCCGTCACGTGGCCTCCGGACGTGCCACGCCCGATATCGGAGCGATGTTGCGAGCGCCGAAGACGTCGTTCAACGCCACGATCGGACCGATGCGTTCCATGGCATTCAAGAGCGTGTCGCTCGCCGACGTGAAGGCGCTACGCCGCCACTTCGACGTGAGGGTCAACGACGTCGCGCTCGCGTTGTGCTCGGGCGCATTGCGTACATACCTGCAGGACCGCGGCGAGCTGCCGAGCCGGTCGCTCACGGCCGGCATCCCGGTGTCGCTCCGGGCCGAGGGTGACACGTCGCTCGACAACCAGTTGTCGTACCTCGTGGTACCGATCGCGACCGACATCGCCGATCCCGAAGCGCGGCTGCGGGCCATCGTGCGGCACACGGCTGCGGCCAAGGAGGTTCACAAAGTCATGCGGGCGAACCCGGTCGGCTCGATCGGCGACACCGCACCGCCGTTCGTGGTCGGGACGCTGCTGCGCCTCGCGTACGAGACGCACGTGCTCTCCTATGTGCCCGGCATGATGAACACGATCGTTTCCAACGTGCCAGGGCCGCCGATGACGCTCTACATGAGCGGCGCGCGACTCACCGGCATCTTCTCGGCCAGCGTTCTCCTCGACCAGATGGGGCTGAACATCACGCTGTTCACGTTCGGCGATCGCGTCGACTTCGGCCTCCACGTCGACCCCGACCTCGTCGAAGACCCGTGGGTCATCGCCGACGCGATCCACGACGCGCTCGCGGAGCTCATGGCCGCTGCCGGGCTCGGCACACCCACGCTAGTCGAGGACGCGTTCGGTATCGCTCCCGATGTCGACCTCCACCACGAGCCCAGCACGTCGCGCCCCGCAAAGGCGGCTCGGCAACCACCGCGTTCGCCCTGCACCTGGTGGCGGAACGAGGACATGCACGGCAAGCACCCCCAGCCGCCTTGGCCGCGGCAGCGGCGCGTCCAACAATTC
>DAIQOP010000128.1:0-10992 GCA_036787815.1 Actinomycetota bacterium | reverse complement strand
CCAGCGACTACTCGTCGTACATGACCGGCGAGATCGTCTCGGTCAGCAGCCAGCATCCGTGACTATTCGCTCGCTCGTGCCCTGGTCGGGAGGCTCCGACTCGCGGAGTGTCCGTCCCTCGCTCGCTGGCGAGCTTGACACTCGCTTCGCTCCTGCCGGCGCCGCGTGGTTGCGGGCGCGAAGGCGACTCTGTCGCCGCTACGCGGACGCGGTGAGGAGCGGGTTCGACAAGCACGCCGCATCGAGCGCACGCGCAACTCCAGCCGCCTTCCGTTCGGGGAGCGCGGCGACGGTGACGCGCACCGCGGGCGCGGTCGCGATGCGGAACCGGGCCCCGCTCGCCACCGCGTAGCCGGCGGCGAGCAGCTCACGCACGGCGGCGGCTTCGTCGGGCACGGGGACCCACACGTTCAATCCGGATCGCGCGACCACGGGGATGCCGCGCGCCGAGAGCGCATCGACCAGCGCGTCGCGGCGCTCGCGGTAGAGATCGGTCGCGCGCACGAGGCTTGCGGTCACCGCGGGATCGGCCCAGAGGTCGACGACGAGCTGCTGGAGCAGATGGCTCACCCATCCGGGGCCGAGGCGTTGCCGACCCTTCACCCGCTCCAACGTGAGCGGGTCGCCCGCGAGCAGTGCGACCCGGAGATCGGGGCCGAGCGATTTCGCGACCGACCGCACGACCGCCCAGCGGGCCCGCCGCGCCTGCACCAACGTGTGCGCGGGCACGCCGGCGACAGGACCGGCGTGGTCGTCCTCCACGACCAGCACGTCGGGATACGCACGGAGCACCGCCCGCAGCGCCCGCACCCGTGCCGCGTCGAGCGCGGCACCGGTCGGGTTCTGCGCCCGCGGTGTGATCACGCAGGCCGCGACCCCGCTCGCGAGGGCCGCGGCGAACGACTCCGGCGTCGGCCCGTGATCGTCGATCGCGACCGGAACGGCAACCAGCCCGAGCGCGGCGACCAGATCGAACACGCGCGGGAACCCCGGATCCTCCACCGCAACTCGGTCGCCCGGCCGCAGCCAGGCGAGCAGCACGCGCTCGACACCGTCGAGCGCGCCGCTCACCGCGATCACCCGCTCGGCCGGCACGCCGTCGGCGCGGAACGCGACTCGCGCCGCGGCGTCGAGCGCGGGCAGCGTGGCCACCTCGCCGTAGGTCTTGGTGTCGTCGGTCAACGCGCGCAGATGGCCACGCAGGCTCGGGAGCAACGCGCGATCGGGGTTGCCGCGCGACAGGTCGACGACGCCGGCGGGCGGCGGGCGGTCCGACGCGATCGGCAGCGCCGGGCGCGCGGCGACGAACGTGCCCCTGCGTCCCTCACCGCGCACGAGGCCGCGCTGCGCCAGCGCCCGGTACGCGGCGGCGACCGTGGCGGGCGACAGACCCAGCTCGACCGCGAGCTCCCGCACCGTCGGGAGCCGGGCCCCCACGGCGAGTCGGCCACCCGCGATCGACCGCTCGATCGCGGCCGACAATTCCGCGGCCGTCCGAACCTTCAGTTGGTACAGTTGTCGTACAGACATAGGTTTGTACTGTAACAAATGTTGCCACCGGGGGACGACCATGACCGCAGACGCGACGACCGGCCCGATCACACCGACCGAGAGCACGACGATCAGGCGCCTGCCCGCGCGCGCGGCGTCGACCTGGGAGTCGATCGCCGCGATCCTCGACGAAGCCTTCGTCTGCCACGTCGGGTTCGCGGGCACCGACGGCCGCCCGTACGTGATCCCCACCGCGTACGGGCGCATCGGTGACGCGCTCTACCTCCACGGCTCCCCTGCTTCCCGGATGTTGCGAACCCTGGCGGGCGGCATCGACATTTGCGTCACGGTGACGTTGGTCGACGGATTCGTCCTCGCCCGTTCCGCGTTCCACCATTCCCTCAACTACCGCTCGGTCGTCGTGCTCGGCCGCGCCGTCGAGGAGCACGACCCGAACGCCAAGTCGGTGGCCCTCACCGCGTTCGTCGATCACGTCGTCCCGGGCCGCTCGGCCGACATCCGCCCGCCGAGCGTCCAGGAAGTGCGCAAGACCACCGTGCTGCGGCTGCCGTTGCGCGAAGCGTCGGCGAAGGTGCGCACCGGGCCTCCGGTCGAGGAGCCCGACGATCTCGCGCTCCCGGTATGGGGTGGCGTCGTGCCGCTGTGGCTGCACGCCGGCGCGGCCGAACCCGACGGTCAGGGCACCGGCGCGACACCTCCCGAGCCGCCGTACCTGCGCACGAACCAGCCCGCACGAACCGGCCCCCTCGACCGGCCTCGCGTGCCGGCTCACCGGGGACTGTGATCAGATGATCGAATGCTCTCCCACCCGCTCCGTTCCTCACGTCGCGCCCGCACGACGCTCGTCGGCTCGCTCGCGCTGATCACCGCGCTCGCCGCCTGCACCAGCTCGGCGAAGGCGACCGCACCCGCCAAGGCGACGAGGACGACGACGAGCTCCACCGCGACGCCGGTCTGCCGGCGACCGTCGCCCGGGCCGGTCGTTGCCGTACCGGTGCCCGGTGTCGCGAGCGACTCGACGATCACGTCGTTCGACGGGACCCACATCCGCGCGCACTGGTTCCCGCTGCACCCGACGGCGACGCAACCCGTCCCGACGGTGCTCACGGGCCCCGGTTGGGGCTCCGGCGGCGACACCAACACCACGAGCAGCGGCAGCCAGGGCTTCGCGACGATCAAGGACCTGCACGCCGGTGGGTACAACGTGCTCACCTGGGATCCGCGCGGATTCGGGCAGTCGAACGGCACCATCGAGGTCGACAGCGCGCAGACCGAGGCCCGCGACGTCGGGCGGCTCATCGACTGGGTCGCCACCCTCCCCGGTGTCGAGCTCGACGCCAAGGGCGACCCGCGCGTGGGCATGGTCGGCGAGTCGTACGGCGGCGGCATCCAGCTGGTGACCGCCGCGGTCGACTGCCGGGTCGACGCGATCGTGCCGTCGTGGGCCTGGAACTCCTTGTCGACCAGCCTCGACAAGGCCGCCACGGTGAAGACCGGTTGGTCGTCGTTCCTCTACGGGATCGCTTCCATGCGCGACCTCGACCCCCACATCGTCTCCGCGAACCGGTCGGGCATCGCCACCGGAGTGCTCGACGCCGCCGATCAGGAGTGGTTCGCGCAACGCGGACCCGGTGCGTTGGTGAACCGGATCCGCGTCCCCACGCTCCTCGTGCAGGGCACCGTCGACACGCTCTTCACCCTCGACGAAGCGGTCTCCAACTACCGGATCCTGCGCAGTCACGGCGTCCCCACCGCGATGGTGTGGTTCTGCGGCGGGCACGGTGTGTGCCTCACCCCGCCCGGCGACCGCGATCTCGTCGAGCGCAAGACGATGCTGTGGCTCGCCCGCTACCTCAAGCGCGACACGACGGTCGACACGGGGCCCGGCTTCGAGCTGGTCGACCAGAACGGCGCGAGCTACTCGGCCGACAAGTACCCGCTCGCCGCGGGCACCGCGATCACCGCCGAGGGCCACGGCACGTTGGCGCTGAAGGCCGACGGCGGCGCCGGCCCCGCGCACCCGCCGGCCGACAATCCCGACCTGCTGGCGAAGCTCGTCGGCCCGATCACGCCGGCGAAGGCGGCGAACGCGCTGAACGTCACCGTCGCCACGGGTACGCGTGCGTCGGTCGTGGTCGGTGCGCCGGAGCTGCGCCTCACCTATACGGGCACGGTCGCCGCGGGAAGCCGCCCGACCCGGGTGTTCGCGCAACTCGTCGACGCGAAGACCGGGCTCGTGCTCGGCAACCAGATCACGCCGATCGCCGTCAGCCTCGACGGTCGCGAGCACACCACGTCGGTGCCGCTCGAGATGGTGGCCTACACGACCGAGCCGGGTGCGAACCTCGTGCTCCAGGTGGTGGCGACGACCGTGGCCTACGCACAACCCCGCCTCGACGGCAGCATCGAGATGGTTGCCCATCTCGTGCTGCCCGTCGCGGCGGACCTCACTGCGAAGTGAGGGAGAACCCTGCCTACATCATGCCGATCATCGGCCGGAACAGCTTCACGGTCGACATGTCGCCGGCGAACGTGGCGTCGCCGAAGGCGTACACCTTGCCGGCCGAGTCGGTGAGCCAGTAGCCGTTGCCGGATGCGCTGAGGCGCATGCCGACGATCGGGTTGGTGCGGAGCGTTCCCCCGACCGAGCCGTGGAACTTGGCGTCACCGAAGGTGAAGATGCCGCCGTCGGCTGCGAAGAGGAAGTAGCCCTTGCCGGACACGGTCGGCGTGAAGCCGATGACCGGGCTCACCAGGTGCATGCCTCCGGTCGAGCCGTGGAACGCGGCGTCGCCCTTGGTGAAGATGCCGCCGTCGCCGCCGAGGAGCCAGAACCCACGCCCACTCGGGGTCGTGGCCATCCCGACGAGCGGGGCGTTGTGCCTGACGGTGTGGAAGTCACCCAGGCTCGTGGCGTCGCCGTAGTGGTAGACGGCGTAGCCCTGCGTCGCGAGGTAGTAGCCCGCACCCGTCGGCGTGGCGGCGAGCGCCGCGACCGGGGTCGCGATCGACGAGGCGCCGAGCGAGCCGTGGAAGCCCGCATCGCCGTAGCTGAAGACGCCACCGTCACGGGCGACGAACCAGTAGCCGGCGTTGCCGCAGGTGTTCACGCCCGAGACGATCGGCTGGTTCAGGACCCGACCGCCGGTCGAGCCGTAGAACTGCTGACCGCCGAAGTCGAAGACGCCACCGTCGGCCGCGAGGATCCGGTAGCCGTTGAGCGCGGAAACCGTGCTGGCACTCCCACGCGTGATGATGCGCACCTGGTCGACCGCATTCGACGTCTTGAACGCGACGGCGACGGTGCGGGCGTTGATGAGCCTGGCGACGTCGCCCTTGCCGTTGGGGTTGAGCTCAAGGCCCGAGGTGATGTTCGGGTAGGTGACGCCCGACGCGCGCAGCTGGTGCGCGTTCGCGGCCGTCAGCGTGCCGGAGACGATCTGGACTCCGACGATGTCGGTCGTGAAGGAGAGCGTGACCGCGCGCACCAACGTGGTCGGCTGACCGGGCGGGTCGGAGTGCAGCAGGTAGCTGTTGACGACCGACCCGGAGTTGATGATCGGGCGCGGGCTCGGGAGCTTGGCCGGCGTGTCGTACGTCCCGACGGTGCGGAAGTCGACTGCCACCGAAGCGCCGAGGGTGAGGTTCGTGCGCTCCGTGTACACGTGCATGTCGGGCGACTCGAGGCCTCCCTCACGCAGGTTGTCGCCGCTGTGCAGGCTCCCGACGACGACGTCACCGCAGTGACCGTTGACGGCCGCACCGGCCGGCGTGAACACGGTGCCGAGAGCACCGCCGACGCTCGCACCGGCGGCAAGCACCGTCACGAGCGCAATGCGCAACATACGACTCATCAGATTCGTGTCCTCTCAGAGACCTCGTGGGGGAACCAGTCAGCTTAGGAGTCGAACCGACCCGCGCCGCGCCACCCACACCACGCGACCAGGTCTTTTCGGCAGCTTCGGGGTCGTCCTGAGGACTTCTCCGAGGCCTCAGAGGCCCTCTCCGGGCGGAACCAGGCGGCGTCCGGCCGAGAATCCGCCGTCGACCACCAGCGCATGGCCGGTCACGAAGGAGGCGTCGTCGGAGGCCAGGAACAGCGCCGCGGCGGCGATCTCCTCGGGCAGACCCGCCCGCCCGAGCATGTGCTGGCCGATGAACCGGTCACGGATCTGCGCGATCGCGGGGTCGAACAGCATCTCGGTCATCGGGGTGCGCACCAGACCCGGGCACAGGCAGTTGACCCGCACCCCGGCCGCCCCGAAATCGATCGCGAGGTTGCGGGTGAGGAGCACGACCCCGCCCTTCGACGCGCTGTACGCGGGCTGGTTCTGGATCGCCTCCAGCCCCTCGACACTCGACAGGTTGACGACGCTGCCCCCACCGGCCGCGACCATCACCGGAATCGCGTGCTTGCACACGAGGAACGTGCCCGTGAGGTTGACACCGATGACGCGCTCCCACTCCTCGCGATCGATGTCGATCACGGTGCCGAAGCTCTCGACCCCGGCGGCGTTCACCACGACGTCGAGCCGCTCGTGCTCCTGGACGACCGACGAGACCGCGGCGCGGATCGCGTCTTCGTCGCGCACGTCGGCGGAGAGGAAGCGCGCGGCACCACGGCCGGCCCACTCCGACTCCACGACCGCGCTCTGGTCGAGGCCGATCACGACCGCGCCCTCGTCGGCGAAGCGTCTCACGCACGCGGCGCCGATGCCCGACGCACCGCCGGTGACGAGGGCGACCCTGCCTTCCAACCGGCCGCTCATGCATCTCTCCCCGTCGTGTTACGGGCGGCCGCCATGTAGGCGGGCAGCTCTCCCCCGCCGTGCACCACGACGTTCGCGCCCGACACGTAGCGCGCCAACGGCGACGCGAGGAACACGCACACGTCGGCGATGTCGACCGGGTCGGCCATCCGCCCGAGCGGCACGGTCGCGCCGACCGCGGCGATGCCCTCCGCGTCGCCGTAGAACAGGTGGGCCTGTTCGGTGACGACGAGCCCTGCGGTCACCGCGTTGACCCGCACCTTCGGCGCGAACTCGACCGCGAGCGTCTCGGTGAGGTTGAGCAGCCCGGCCTTCGCCGCCCCGTAGGCCGCGGTCTCCGGCGAGGGCCGCAGGCCGCTCACGCTCGCGATGTTGACGATCACGCCACCCTCGGGTTGCTCGCGCATCACCGCGAACGCGCGCTGCGCGAACACCAACGGCGCGGTGAGGTTGAGTGCGATGATCGCCTCCGTGAAGCGCGGCGACGAGGTCGCGGTGTCGGCCGGCGGCGAGCCGCCCGCGTTGTTGACCAACACGTCGAGGTGACCGTGCCGCTCGAGCGTGGCCGCGATCACCGCATCGATCGCCGACGGGTCGCGCACGTCGGCCTCGACGAACGACGCGGTGTTCGTCCCCCCGGTCGGCAGCGTCTCGGGCTCGTGCCGGCAGCACACCACCACCTCGGCTCCCGCCTCCAGGAACCGCTGCGAGATGCCCGCCCCGACACCACGGCACCCACCGGTGACGATGACGACTCGCCCGGGGAGCGGCACGGGAGCTTCGGTCACCGCTGTCACACTCCTTTGCATCGGTTGGTGAGCGGGCATCGGTTCGTGAGTGGCGCCCGTAGGCGGCGGCAGCCTACGTTGAGCCGGCTTCTGACGCACCGTCAGATCAGCCGACACCCGACCGTTTCGACGGCGAACATCGAGGCGAGGCCGCCGGTGACACCGGACAAGCGCGTGACCATCGACGAGATCGTCGGCGAGATCCGCGACGGCATGACGATCGGCATCGGCGGATGGGGATCGCGTCGCAAGCCGATGGCGATCGTGCGCGCGCTGCTGCGTTCGCCCGTGCGCGACCTCACGCTCGTCGCGTACGGCGGGCCCGAGATCGGGTTGCTGTGCAAGGCGGGCAAGGTCCGCAAGGTCGTGTACTCGTTCGTCTCCCTCGACTCGATCGCGCTCGAACCGCACTTCCGCGCCGCACGCCAGGCGGGCGCCGTCGACACGACCGAGCTCGACGAAGGCATGTTCCTCCTCGGGCTCCAAGCGGCGGCGTGGCGGGTGCCGTTCCTACCGACCCGGGCGGGCCTCGGATCCGACATCCTGCGCCTCGGTGCCGACATCCGCACGGTTCGTTCGCCGTACGACGACGGCGAGGAGCTGGTCGCGATGCCCGCGCTGCCCCTCGACGTCGCGCTCGTGCACATGAACCGGGGCGATCGGGGCGGCACCGGCCAGTACCTCGGCATCGATCCCTACTTCGACGACCTCTTCTGCCTCGCAGCCGAGCGCCGGTTCATGTCGGTCGAGCGCATCGTCGAGACCGAAGACCTGCTGCGCTCGGGTCCGGTGCAATCGGTGGGCATCAACCGGCTGATGGTCGACGGCGTGGTGGAGACCCCGGGCGGCGCGCACTTCACCTCCTGTGCCCCCGACTACGAACGCGACGAGGCGTTCCAGCGCGAATACGCGGCGACCGCGAAGTCGGGAGAAGCGTGGGACGCGTTCCGTGCGAAGTACCTCGACGTGAGCGAAGCCGATTACCAGAAGGCGGTGCGCCCGTGAGCACGCGCAGCGGACCGCCAACGCGCGCCGAGGTGTGCGCGGTCGCCTGCGCCGAGGCCTGGCGCGGCGACGGCGAGATCCTCGCCAACCCGATCGGCACCATCCCCATGATCGCCGGGCGGCTCGCCAAAGCGACGTTCGAGCCCCTGCTCGTGATGACCGACGGCGAGGCCCTGCTCGTCGAGAACATCGTGCCGGTCGGGGTCGACGACGCGCCCAAGGTCGTGTCGGGGTGGAACCCCTACCGCAAGATGTTCGACATCGTGTTCAACGGGCCGCGCCACATCATGATGGGCGCCACTCAGATCGACCGCTTCGGCAACCAGAACATCGCGTTCATCGGCACCGCCGATCGTCCGACCACGCAGTTGATCGGTTTCCGCGGCGCGCCCGGGAACACCATCAACAACCACACGAGCTACTGGATCTCGAGTCATTCGCCGAAGGTGTTCGTCGAGCGCGTCGACGTCGTGTCGGGCATCGGTTACGACCGCGCGGCCGAGCTCGGGCCCGTTGCGGCCCGGTTCCACCGCATCCCGCGCGTGGTCAGCAATCTCGGCGTCTTCGACTTCGAGACACCCGAGCACACGATGCGTCTGGCGTCGGTGCACCCCGGTGTCACGGTCGAGCAGGTCGTGGCCGCCACGGGCTTCGCGCTCGTGATCCCCGATTCCGTGCCGACCACGCGGCTGCCCACCGACGACGAGCTGCGCCTCATTCGCGAGGAGATCGACCCGCTCGGTCTCGGCGAGCGCGAGGTCCCTTCGTGATCGTCGCCCCTTCATGATCATCGCCCCGTCGTGACGGTGCCGATCCGACGATCCCGCGCATGACCCATCCCGCGTTGCAGACGCGCGTGACCGAGCTGTTCGGATGCGAGCTGCCCATCGTGCAGACGGGCATGGGCTGGGTCGCCGGTGCGCGCCTCACGTCGGCCACGAGCGCGGCGGGCGGTCTCGGCATCCTCGCGTCGGCGACCATGAGCCTCCCGCAGCTGCGCGACGCGATCCACGCGGTGAAGGAGCGCACCGACCGGCCGTTCGGTGTGAACCTGCGCGCCGACGCGCCCGACGCGAACGACCGGGTCGAGCTGCTGATCGCCGAGCGCGTGAAGGTCGCGTCGTTCGCGCTGGCTCCGGGGCGCGAGCAGATCGCGAAGCTCAAGGACAACGGCGTGATCGTGGTGCCCTCGATCGGAGCCCGCCGGCACGCCGAGAAGGTCGCCGAGTGGGGTGTCGACGCGGTCATCGTCCAGGGCGGCGAAGGCGGCGGGCACACCGGATCGGTGCCGACCACGCTCCTGCTCCCCCAGGTCGTCGACGCGGTCGATCTCCCGGTGATCGCGGCGGGGGGATTCTTCGACGGCCGTGGCCTCGTCGCCGCGCTCGCGTACGGCGCGAGCGGCATCGCGATGGGAACCCGGTTCCTGCTCACGAGCGAGAGCACGGTCCCCGACTCGGTGAAGCGGGCCTACCTCGAACGCGGGGTGACCGACACGATCGTCACCACGCAGGTCGACGGGGTGCCCCACCGCGTGCTGCGCACCGAGCTCGTCGAGCACCTCGAGCGGGGCGGCACGATCACGAGCCTGCCCCGTGCGTTGCGGAACGCGCTCGCGTTCAAGAAGCTGTCGGCAACGTCGTGGAAGGCGCTCGTCTCCGAGGGGCTCGCGATGCACAAGAACCAGGGCCTGACCTGGAGTCAGGTCGTGATGGCGGCGAACACCCCGATGCTGCTCAAGGCCGCGATGGTCGACGGCCGCGCCGACCTCGGTGTGATGTCGAGCGGTCAGGTCGTCGGTGTGATCGACGACCTGCCGACGGTCGCGGAGTTGCTCGCACGCGTCGTCGCCAAGGCGGAGGCGGTCTTGAAACGCTTGGAAGGCGGATCCTGATGGCGAGAACCCGAGTGCCGGCCGTCGAGGGCTGGTTCACGATGGACGAGCAGGCGCCGCAACTCGTCGGCGCGCGCGGCGTCGAGAGCGGCAGCTACTTCTTCCCGAAGGCGCTCGCGGTGTCGGCCAACCCCGCGGCGCCGTTCGAGGACCGCGAAGACGTGCTGCTGTCGCGGCGCGGCCGGGTGTGGTCGTACACCACGAACCACTACGAGCCGCCGGCGCCCTACGTGTCGCCCGACCCGTTCGTGCCGTACACGGTGGTCGCGGTCGAGCTCGAGGCCGAGCAGATGGTGGTGCTCGGGCCGCTCGCGACCGGCGCCGACCCGAGCACGCTGCGCGTGGGCATGGAGGTCGAGCTCGTGCTCGGACCGCTCTACGAAGACGACGACCACGAATACGTCGTCTGGCAGTGGGCCCCGGTGGGATCATGAGCGCCAACCCGATCGCGGTGCTCGGTGCGGGGATGCATCCGTGGGGGAAGTGGGGACGCAACTTCGTCGAGTACGGGGTGGTCGCCGCGCGCGCCGCGCTCGAGGACGCCGGCATCGAGTGGCGCGACGTGCAGTTCGTCTCCGGCGCCGACACCATGCGCAACGGATACCCCGGCTACGTCGCGGGCGCGACCTTCGCGCAGGCACTCGGCTGGCAGGGTGCCCAGGTCGCGTCGTCGTACGCCGCGTGCGCATCTGGGGTCACCGCGCTCGCCACCGCGCGAGCGCAGATCCTCGCCGGGTTCTGCGACGTCGCACTCGTGATCGGTGCCGACACCACCCCCAAGGGTTTCCTCGCACCGAACGCCGGCGAGCGCGGCGACGATCCCGACTGGTTGCGCTTCCGCCTGCTCGGCGCGACGAACCCCACCTACTTCGGGCTCTACGCCCGTCGACGGATGGACCTCTACGGCGCGACCTCCGACGACTTCGCGGCGGTGAAGGCGAAGAACAGCCGCCACGGTCTCGCCAACCCCAACGCCCGGTACCGGCGGGAGGTCACCCTCGACGACGTGCGCACCTCCCCCCTC
>DAIQOP010000334.1:1705-2974 GCA_036787815.1 Actinomycetota bacterium | reverse complement strand
CACCGTCAAGCAGGTGTTGGAGCAGGGGCAGTACAAGACGGTGCGCATCGGTACCGCGCCACTCCCGTCGATCTCGGGTGGTGGTGGCGTGCCCGTCGGCGACGGATCACTCTGGATCTCGAAGGCCTCCGCCCCCGAGAAGAAGGCCGCCGCCTGGCAGTTCGTGAAGTTCCTCGCGTCGGCGCAGGAACAGGCGTCAGTCGCGGTCGAGGGCGGCTTCGCACCGATTCGCTCCGATGCCACGACCATCCCGACGCTCGCCCAGAAGTGGGCCCGTGAGCCGTACTTCCGCGTGAGCTACGACCAGCTCACCACGGGAGCCGAAGACGCGGCGACGGCCGGTTCGCTGATCGGCGACTACCAGGGCGTCCGCGACGCGGTGAAGGACGGCATGCTCTCGATGCTCACCGGTGGTCTCACGCCCGCGGCTGCGCTCCAGAAGGCGCAGCGCGAGGCCGACGCCGCGATCAAGGCCTACAACGACCGCCTCGGCGTCGGCTGAGCGCTGCGCTCAGTCGAGCCGGCGGCCGAGGAGGCAGAACTCGTTGCCCTCGGGATCGGCGAGCACGACCCATGGCACGTCGTCGGATTGGCCGACGTCGACGCGCGTCGCGCCGAGCGCGAGCAGGCGTTCGAGCTCCTCGGCCTGCTCCATCCCCGAGGGGTTCACGTCGAGGTGCACCCGGTTCTTCACCGACTTCGGCTCCGGTACCGGCACGAACACGACCATCGGGTGCGCGGTGTAGTCGCCGGACGCGGAGATCCAGCTGAACCCGCGATCCTCGTCGGTGACCGGCCACCCGAGCACGTCGCCCCAGAACCGCGCGAGACGCCGTGGGTCGGCGGAGTCGACGACGATCTCGGTGAGGCGCGCAGCCATGGCCATGTTCTACCCCCTGCCGCCGTCGCCCTCAACCTTCACGATCGCGTTCTCGTTCGCACTTTGGGCGAGCGATGTCGTGGAGAGGATTGGTCGCCCAAAGTGTGCGTTTGCCCGCGAGAACAGTCTCGGTCCATCGTCGGCAACGCCAAAGACGGCACGAGCACGATCGTCTATGACGACGATGCTGCGGGGCTGTTCGCACTCGCTGCGGTCTTCACGGTTCAGTTGGGCGCGGGTGGTCGTTGTGTCTTCTGCCGCATGCGGTGAGCCAGACTGCGCATGTTCGCGATCTCGTCCGGCGTCATGTTCCGGTCGAGCGTCTTGTGGTCGGCCGCGGCGGCGATGCGCTCGTCGAGCTCTGTGCCCCGGTAGCGCCGGGTGAACAG
>DAIQOP010000334.1:0-1695 GCA_036787815.1 Actinomycetota bacterium | reverse complement strand
GCCGCGATTTGCACGACACGCGGTCCCGGCATCCGCGGGCACGTCAGCAGCACGTAGGTGAGCGCGACATCGGTCAACCCCTCGCCGCGCGCCGCGTTTGCCCAGTCGATCACCACTGGGCCGCTTGGCGAGAGCAGCACGTTGAGTGGATGGAGATCGAGATGCACGAGCCGGTCGCCACCGTCGGGGCACTGTCCGAGCCACTCGGGTGCGGGGATGTCGTGGAGTTGGTCGTGCAGATCGGCAAGCAGCGATGCATAGCGCGGGATCGTCCACGGTCGTTTGGCCATGGGTTCCATCATCAAGCGGCCGTCGATGCGCTCCATGACGATCTCGGAACCGTTCGCGCGCACGTCGTGCACCGCGGGGACCGGGTAGCCGTAGTCGGCCGCGTAACGCATGATGCGGGCTTCGTGCTCGATGCTGCGGCCGTCGCGAGTCTTGCGGAGCACGAGGCCCTCCCCGAGCTCGAAGATGTCACCGTCGCGCCCGCTCGCGAGCAACGCACCCGGCCGCGCCGGAGCCGGCCCCGGGCTCCTGCGTCTCCGCCTCGGTGACACCCGCACAGCCTGCCCGATCCACGCCGGTTCCGGGAGCCGGTCGATCCTCACTACCTCGCGGGCGTCACGAGTTGATCGACCAGCGTGTCGCTCAACCATGCGGCGTATCGCGCCGGGTCCCACTCGAGCACGGTACGCAGGAGAAGGAACACGTCGACGCTTCCGACCGCCCACATGCTGTCCGCGCTCCGGTCGTGATCGTGGCGCAGCCGATGCTCGGAAACCATGCGGATCATCGCCCCGAACGATTCGTGGCGGCGGCGATGGGCCGCGACGAGATTGGCGGCGGCCTTCGGGTCGACAGCCGCCGCCTCGCGGTAGGCAACCCAGACCGGAGCGACACGCTCCAATGTCGCCGCGATCAGGCTCGCGAGCATCTGCACCTGTCGTGCGGGGTCTGATTCCGCGGCGACAGCCACGAACTCGGGCCGGTCGACCAGCATCACCTCTTGATCGTCACCCGCGACGGCCACGTCTGTGACCAGGTGCAGCAGATCGGCCTTGCTCTGCCCCGCCGTATACACCGACTGCAGCGCGACACTCGCCTCTCGAGCGATGTCGGCCATCGTCGTGGCGACGTAACCGCGCGACAGGAAGAGCTCGCGAGCGGCATCGACGACACGGCGGCGGGTCGCCGAACGTTCCTCGTGCGCGCGCTCGCGCCGGCGGCGGGCGTCGTAGGGGCGTTTCGCGTCGCTCATCAGCCGCTTGACACTAGAGCGTCCATCTGCACAGAATCATAATCTACGCTAAATACCTGAGCCTGGAGGGCCTTCTCATGCACACCTCGCCCGGAACCACCATCGACCTCGGCGGCATCGAGGTCCAGTTCCTCGTGGAGTCCGAAGACTCCAACGGTGCCGCGACGGTGTTCGAGTGCGCCGTCGGGGCCGGGGCGATGGTGCCCCCTCCCCACAGCCATGACGCGTTCGACGAGACGGTCTACGGCCTCGAAGGCGTCCTCAGCTTCACGATCGACGGCCGGACACGCGAGATCGGACCCGGCGACTCGGTCTGCATCCGACGCGGTCAGGTCCACCAGTTCGTCAACCCGGGCAGTGTCGACGCGAAGTTCCTTTCGGTCGCCACCCCCGGCGTCTTCTGCCGGCCCACTTGCACCAGCCGCCGCCCGCTC
>DAIQOP010000127.1:0-11122 GCA_036787815.1 Actinomycetota bacterium | reverse complement strand
GGTGATGATGGCGGTCGTCGGCACGCTCGCCTTCAACTTCCAGGTCGTGCTCACGCTGTTCGTCACCCGGACGTTCCACGGCAGCATCGGCACGTTCACGATCCTGTTCTCGGTGACCGCCGTCGGATCGCTGATGGGCGCGCTGTACAGCGCGCGCCGACGCCGCGTCGCGGTGCACGACGTGATCATCGCGTCGGGCGGGTTCGGCGTCGCGATGCTCGTGCTCGCCGCCTCGCCGAACCTCGGGATCGCGTTCCCGATCGGTCTTGCGGTCGGCTGGACGAGCATCGCGTTCATGACCGCGTCGACCGCGATCGTGCAGCTGCGCGCCGACCCGGCCATGCGCGGACGCGTGCTCGCGCTGCAGGCGATCGTGTTCCTCGGCAGCACGCCGATCGGCGGACCGCTCCTCGGCGCGATCTGCGACGCGTACGGGGCCCGTGCCGGGCTCGTGGTCGGCGGAGTCGCTGCGCTGGGCGCCGCGGGCTTCGGCTCCCTCGCCATGCGCCGCAACCGCACCCGCCGCCTCGAAGTCGCCGGCACCACACCCCCCGCCGACCTCCAGGTGGCCTAGGCACGCCGCAGCGGCTCGCATCACAGCAGCGAGCGAAGCGAGCGCGACCCTAAGAAACAGCCATGTTGGCGAACTTGGTGCTGCGGGCGATGAACGCGAGGTGCGCGTTGCCCGTCGGTCCGTTTCGGTGCTTGGCGATGATGACCTCCGCCGTGCCCATCTGCTCCGAGTCGGGGTTGTAGTACTCGTCCCGGTAGATGAAGAGCACGACGTCGGCGTCCTGCTCGATGCTCCCGCTCTCACGAAGGTCGGCGAGCATCGGGCGCTTGTCCTGGCGGTACTCGAGCTGACGGTTGAGCTGCGCGCAGCACATCACCGGCGTCTCGAGCTCGCGGGCGAGGATTTTCAGCCCCCGGGACAGCTCCGACACCTCGACTTGCCGTGACTCCACCCGCTTGCCCGACGTCATGAGCTGGAGGTAGTCGATGACGATGAGGCCGATGTCGCCGTGGCGGGCCTTGATACGGCGGGCCTTGGCCCGCATCTCCATCACGGTGCAGTGCGGGTTGTCGTCGATGAAGATCGGCGCTTCCGCCAACCGGCCGACGGCCTGATTGAGCTTGGTCCACTCGTGGTCGGAGAGGTTGCCGGTCTGCAGGCCCTGCACGTTGACGAGCGCCTCGGACGCGAGCAGGCGCCGGGTCAGCTCGAGGTGGCCCATCTCGAGCGAGAAGAAGAGCACCGGCTTGTTGGATTCGAGCGCGACGTGCACCGCGGCGCCCAAGGCGAAGCTGGTCTTTCCCTGGCCGGGCCGGGCCGCGACGATCACGAGGCTGGAGGGCTGCAACCCGAGGAGGATCGCGTCGAGGTCGGTGTATCCGGTCGGCACACCGCTGAGGTTCCCCTCGCGCGCGTAGAGGTTGGCGAGCTGGTCCATCGTCTGCTCGAGCGCCGGATACACGTGCGTCATCGAGTCGGTGACCCGGCGCTCCGCGACCTCGAACACCATCGATTCGGCCCGATCGAGCGTCTCGGCGACGTCGTCTTCGGGGTTGTATCCCATCTCGGCGATGTCGTGCGCGACGCCGATCAACCGCCGGAGCAACGACAGCTCCGACACGATGCCCGCGTAATGCTCGGCATTCGCCGACGCCGGCGTCGCCGCCTGGATGCGCAACAACGTGCTGCGGCCGCCCAACGCGTCGAGCAATCCGCGGTGGCGCAGCTCCTCGGCAACGGTCACCGGGTCGACCGGCTCGCCCCGCCCGTGGAGCAGGTACATCGCGTCGTAGATCTGGCCGTGCGCGGGCTTGTAGAAGTCCGGCGGCTCGATGTGCGCCTCGACGGCGGCCAACATCGCGTCGCGGGACAGGAGCATCGCTCCGAGTAGCGACTCCTCCGCCTCGATGTTGTGCGGAGGCACCCGAGCTGTACTGCGCGACCGGACGTCTTCGACCGATTGGACCACGCGTCCCCTCTCGTTTCGTTCCCCGCCCACAGCACGTGGCCCTACGAAGAACAATGACCTATCGGGCCTGTGGGTCGATAGGGGGTAAACCCTGTGACTTACCTGTGGACGGACGGGCTGGTCATCCACAGCGCTGGGGACAACACCCTTGCCCAGCATCGTGGCGAGGGGGTGTGACACTTATCCACATGCGCGCGCGAACCGCGCGGCTCGACCCCTCGTCTCTCGGCTGGGAGAAGCGAGATTTCGAGCAGACGAACTACTGCGCGACGACGTCGATCTTCAGCGCGACGACGACGTCGGTGTGCAGCCTGACCGGAAGCTCGACGGGGCCGAGCTCCTTCAGCGGCTCGTCGAGCGAAAGCCGCTTGCGGTCGAGCTCGATGCCGAGCTGATCCTGGAGCGCCGCGACGATGTCGGCCGCGGTGATCGACCCGAAGAGCTTGCCGCCCTCGCCGGCACGGGCCGGAACCGAGACCGTACGCTCCGTGAGCCGAGCCGCGAGGGTCTGCGCGGCCTCACGGTCACGTTGCTCGCGAGCGGAGCGGTTGCGCCGCATCGCTTCGGCCTGCTTCACGACGCCACGCTCGGCCCTGATGGCCAACCCACGCGGGACGAGGTAGTTGCGCGCGTACCCATCGGCGACATCGACGACGTCGCCCTTCTGACCGAGATTGTCGACGTCGTCTCGCAGGACGATCTTCATGCCTCGATCTCCGCGTCAGCCTCGGTACCGGCCTCGGCGCTCTCCGCGACATCGGAACCGTTCGGACCGGCGACCTCGTCGACCGAACCGCCGAGCGGGCCGGCGTCGACCTCGCCGAGATTCGCGAGCACGGCCTCGTCGACCTCGGGCGCCTCGAGCGGCAGCTCCACCGGAGCCCGCAGCTCGCCACGATCGCCGCGGTCACCACGATCACCGCGATCACGACGTCCGCCCTTGCTGCGCTGGGTCACCTGGCGAACGCTGTAGGGAAGCAGCGCCATCTCCCGGGCCAGGCGGATCGCCTTGGCCACGGCCACCTGCTGCTGCTGGGAGTTGCCGGTCACCCGGCGGGCCCGGATCTTCGCCCGCTCGGACATGAACCGCCGGAGCAGGTTGACGTCTTTGTAGTCGATCCAGTCGATCCGCTCGCTCGTGAGGATCGAGGTCTTCTTCTTGGGCACGCGCCGCCGATCGGCGGCCGCGCTCTTGCTGCCCTTGCCCTTACGTCGTTCCCGATCTTGTGCCATCTACCTCAACATCCAGTCGCGTGGGATTTGGCCAGAGCCCTAGAAGAACGGCACCGTGCCTCTAGAACGGCTCTGTGCCTCTAGAAGGGCTCTTCGCCGAAGTCGTCGTAGCCGCCGCCGGCGGGCACTCCGGCCGCCGCGGGAGCCGCAGCCTCGGGCCGGGCACTCTCGCCCGGTCCGCGCCGTTCGGTCCGGCTGATCTGCGCGGTGGCCCACCGCAGGCTGGGGCCGACCTCTTCGGCAATCACCTCGACCACCGAGCGCTTCTCGTTGTTGTCGGTCTCCCAGCTCCGCTGGCGCAACCGGCCCATCACGAGGATGCGCGAGCCCTTCTGCACCGACGCCGCCACGTTGTCGGCGAGGTCGGCCCAGCAGACGACGTTGAAGAACGACGTCTCCTCGACCCATTCGCCCGGCCGGCCGCGGTCGGGATAGCGGTGGTTGACCGCCAACCCGAGCGTGAGCTGCGAGCGCCCGTTGG
Organism: Actinomycetota bacterium; assembly: GCA_036787815.1. Classification (GTDB taxonomy): domain Bacteria; phylum Actinomycetota; class Acidimicrobiia; order IMCC26256; family PALSA-610; genus DATBAK01. The sequence continues at coordinate 7,426 of DAIQOP010000127.1, read as the reverse complement.
CGGTGAAACGCAGCTCGGGCTCACGGGTGACGTTTCCGACGATCGTGATCGTGTTGTTGTTGGCCATCTCTGGGATCCTCCCTATGCGTCCGCTGGCGTTCCGGCCACCGCGGGCGGCCCGTAGGCCGACTCGGGGACGCGAAGCACCTTGTGGCGGATGACTTCGTCAGCAAGGGAGAGCACCCGGTGCAGCTCGTCCATCGCTGCGGGCTCGGCCCTCGCCTGGAGGACGACGTAGTAGCCCTCCCAGCGGTGACCGATCTCGTACGCGAACCGGCGCTTGCCCCAGAAGTCGATGAGGCCGCGTTCGGCACCCTTCGACTCGATGAGCTGCAACCACCGCTCGACGTTCGACCGGATCGTCTCCTCTTCCAGATCCGTGGAGAGGATGACCATGACTTCGTACGGCCTCAAAGGCCTGTACCTCCTGTGGACCGCGTGCAGCGGGCTCCCTGGGGAGCAGGATTCGGTTGTGTCACCGCACCCACCGGCATCTGCATGTCTGCGGGGGCGGAGCCTGGGAACGTTACCAGTGCTTCCTCGTCACGTCCTATCGACGCCGACACTACAGAGGGGGTGTGACACCGATCTCGTCCGAGGCCGACGGCACCGCGCTCTCGGACCGACCGTTGAGCTCGAACACGTCGGCCATCTGATCGGTCATGTGGTACGTCTCCTCGCTCGACGGGTAGCGCCCTTCGCGCACGTCGTCGACGAAGTGGCCCACGGCAAGGGTCGCGGCCGTCTCGAGCTCGGCGTAGCGGCGCACGAACTTCGGAGCCGAATGCTCGGGGCTGGTGAAGCCGAGGAGGTCGTGGAACACGAGCACCTGGCCGTCGCAGTGGCGGCCGGCACCGATCCCGATCGTCGGCACGTCGACCGAGTCGGTGACCATGCGGGCGACCCCGTCGGGGACGCACTCGAGCACGATCGCGAAGCAACCGGCCTCGGCGAGGGCGATCGCGTCGTCGACGATCACCTGCGCGGCGTCGAGCTGCTTGCCCTGCACCTTGAAGCCGCCGAGCGCGTGGATCGACTGGGGTGTGAGCCCGATGTGGCCCATCACGGGGATCTCGGCATCGAGGATCGCCGCGACCGAATCGAGGCGCTTACGGCCGCCTTCGAGCTTCACCGCTCCTGCGCCGGCGCGCACGAGCTTCGCGGCGTTGTGCACCGTCTCGTCGCGGCTCACGTGGTAGCTCAGCCAGGGCAGGTCGCCGACGATGAGCGCACGCGGCCGGCTGCGGGCGACCGCGCCGACGTGGTGCACCATGTCGTCGGTCGTCACCTGCAAGGTGTCGGGATACCCGAGCACCACCATCGCGACCGAGTCGCCCACCAGGATCATGTCGACGCCCGCTCCGTCGACCACCCTGGCCGAAGGCGCGTCGTAGGCAGTCACCATCACGAGCGGGGTCCCTGAGCCCTTCGCATCCCGGATCCGCGGCGCGGTGACCGGAACGCTCATCGTCGCTTCGCGACGCTCACTCATCGCTCCACCTCCCCCGTCCAGGGCCATTCGGCTCCCGGCGGCAAGATGAGCGTAACGGACCGCGCAAGGGGTCCGCGCCGGAGGCCCGCTTCGGTGCTATCCGGCCTGGCCGCGACCGAGGATCGTGGAGCGGATGAGGTAGTTCCAGCCGCAGTCGACGCACACCTCGACGACGTAGCACGCGAACTCGTCGACCGAGCCCTGCAGCCGGGCCAGCTCCTTCGCCCCGGCGACGCAGCGGCCGTTCGCGGCCTTGAGCGTGTCGCCGTACACGTACCGCACCCGCCGGAGCCCGGGAGTCGTGCAGACGGGGCAGTCTTCGTCGGAGTGCTCGCCGAGATTGCGGGCCGCCCGCAAGAGCTCCGGATGGGCGTCGCACACGTCGACTCGGGTGAGCGCGCCGGCCCGGAAGTCGCGCACCGTATGCCTGCGGGCGAGGGCGTAGTCGATCTCGCGGCTCACGCCGAAAAGTGTACGGGCATGGGCGCCCCGCGGCGACGGGCACCAGAGCGGCGAGTTCCCGCACCCCCGACCTGCTCCCATCCCGCGTCCGGAGCGGCGAGCCGAGGCGGAGCCTCAGAACCACGGCTCCAGTGCAAGGCAAGCGAGCGCGACCAGGGGTGCCGGAGCGGCGAGCCGAGGCGGAGCCTCAGAACCACGGCTCCAGTGCAAGGCAAGCGAGCGCGACCAGAAGTACCGCAACACGGCGAGCGCGACCAGAAGTACGGCAGAATCCGTGCGTGACGAACACGACCGCCTGGGATCGCCTGGCCTCGGGCCCCGAATCGGGTGCCGGCTTCGACACCGTGGGCTACGGCCCCGAGATGCCCGGCGAACGCGAGCTGCGGTTGCTCGGCGACGTGAAGGGCAAGCGGGTCCTCGACCTCGGCTGCGGTGAGGGCCAGGCGTCGATCACCCTGGCCCGCCAGGGTGCCCACGCCATCGCACTCGACGCGTCGGCCCGGCAGCTCGCCCGCGGTCGCCAACGCGCCGAGGCCGAGGAGGTGCGCGTCGAGTGGCACCGCAGCGATCTCGCCGACCTCGCGTTCCTGCGCGCCGACTCCATCGACCTGGCGTTCAGCTCCCACGCGCTCGCGGAGGTCGAGGATCTCGACCGCGTCTTTCGCCAGGTGCACCGCGTGCTGCGCCCGGGTGGCGCGTTCGTGTTCTCCTACGAGCACCCCGTCGCGCTCTGCACCGGCCGCGACGACGCCGCCGAAGGAACCCTGCCACTCGGCAACCTCGAGGTGCGCCGCTCCTACTTCGAGCGCGCGCCGCTCGTGGTCGATCGCGACGGCGAGCCAATCACCTTGTACACGCGCACGATCGGCGACGTGTTCGCCGCCGCGGGCCGCGCCGGTTTTCGCATCGACGTGATCCTCGAGCCCGAGCCGCTCCGCAGTGGCGACCCGGGGCCGGCGATCCCCACGTCGATCATCTGGCGCGCGCGCAAGAGCGGCGTCTGATCGCGGCGATCGCGCGTCAGCCCGGCCCGGCGTCGGCCGGAGCCGCCGGTTCGATCCCCCGCGCTCGTGCCCACTCGGCGAGCCGGTCCTGCGCTTCCGCGGTGCTCATGGGTCCGTGCTCGAGCCGTTCCTCGAGCAGGAAGGCGAGTGCCTTGCCCACGATCGCGCTCGGCCCGACGCCGAGGTACTCCATCACCTGGCGCCCGTCGAGCGGCGGTTTGATGCTCGCGAGCTCTTCCTGCTCGCGCAGCTCGGCGATGCGGGCCACGAGCTCGTCCATGCGGCGCGACAACGCGGCGGCCTTCTTCTGGTTCCGCGTCGTGCAGTCGCACCGGGTGAGGTGGTTCAGGTCGTCGAGGAGCGGGCCCGCGTCGCGCACGTAGCGACGGACCGCACTGTCGGTCCAGCCCATCCGGTACGTGTGGAATCGCAGGTGGAGCGCGACGAGGGAGACGACCTCGTCGACGAGCTCGTTCGGGTAGCGGAGGGCGACGAGCCGTTCGCGCGCCATGCGCGCTCCGACGACCTCGTGGTGATGGAAGGTGACCCCGCCGGGCGCGTAGCCGCGCGTCTTGGGCTTGCCGATGTCGTGCATCAGCGCGGCGAGCCGGACGCGCAGCTCCGGGCGCGTGTTCGCGACGACGGCGATCGTGTGCGCGAGCACGTCCTTGTGGCGGTGGATCGGATCCTGCTCGAGCTGCATCGCGTTGAGCTCCGGAAAGAACTCGTCGGCGAGGCGGGTACGCGCGAGGAGCCACAGACCCGCCTGCGGGTCGGGTGCGACGAGGAGCTTGCTGAGCTCGTCGCGGATCCGCTCGGCGCTCACGATCTCGAGCCGGTCGCGGTGGCGGGCCATCGCCTCGACCACCTCCGGGTCGGGCTCGAACTCGAGCGACGACGCGAAGCGCGCGGCCCGCAGCATGCGCAACGGGTCGTCGAGGAACGACACCTCGACGGAGAGCGGGGTGCGCAGCCGCCGGGCCGCGAGATCGGCGAGCCCGTCGAAGGGGTCGACGAAATCGAGCTGCGGGAGCGCGAGGGCCATCGCGTTCACCGTGAAGTCGCGGCGCGAGAGGTCGGTCTCGACGGAGTCGCCGAAGACGACCTCGGGCTTGCGGCTGTCGGGCCGGTAGACGTCGCCCCTGAACGTCGTGACCTCGAACCGCATCCCCTGGTGCATCGCGCCGATCGTGCCGAAGCGCCGGCCCTGGAGCCACAGGTGCTCGGCCCAGCCGTGGAGCACGGCCTCGATGTCGTCGGGCCGGGCGTCGGTGGCGAGGTCGATGTCGTGCTCGGCGAGCTCCCGGCCCGCGATCGCGTCGCGCAGCCAACCGCCGACGAGGTACAGCGAGTGCCCCGCGTCCGCGAAGCGGGCCGCGAGGCGCATCAGCGGTGCCTGGTCCTCCAGGTACGGCGCGAGGCGCGGGGGCAGCGGTGACGTCACACCCCGAGTCTCGCCGCTACGAGGTGGTCGCCGCCGTCTCGGCCTGCGAGAGCGTGTGCTGCTCGATCAACAACCGCAGGTCGTGGGGCCGGGTCGAGGCCGCGAGTGCCTCGCGCAGGTCGATCACGCCCCGCTGGTAGAGCGCCAGGAGGCTCTGGTCGAACGTCTGCATGCCGTAGTACTCGCCGTCGGCGATGATCCCCTCGATCTCGTGGGTCTCGTCCGAGTTCACGATCTTGTCGAAGACGCGGCCCGTCGCGACGAGCACCTCGACCGCCGGTACCCGACCTCCGCCGTTGCGCACCTCGACGAGCCGTTGGCTGACGATGCCGCGCAGCGATCCGGCCAACGCCATCCGGATCTGGCGTTGCTCGTACGGGGGGAAGAAGTCGATGATGCGGTTGATCGACTCGGTCGCGCTGATCGTGTGCAGCGTCGAGAAGACGAGGTGACCGGTCTCCGCCGCCGAAAGCGCGGTCGCGACGGTTTCGGGGTCGCGCATCTCCCCGATCAGGATCACGTCGGGGTCCTGGCGCAGGACGCGCCGCAACGCCGAGTGGAAGTCGGTCGTGTCGGTCCCGACCTCGCGCTGGTTCACGATCGACTTCTTGTCGGCGTGGAGCACCTCGATCGGATCTTCGATCGTGACGATGTGCCGGCTCATCGTGGTGTTGATGTGGTCGATCATGGCGGCGAGGGTCGTCGTCTTCCCCGAACCGGTGGGTCCGGTGACGAGCACGAGACCGCGCGAGTTCTCGGCGAGGCGGCGCACCGCGGGCGGGAGGCCCAGCGATTCGAAGCTCGGGATCGACGACTGCACGCGCCGGAGCACGAGACCCACGCACCCGCGCTGACGGTGAACGTTCACCCGGAACCGGCCCAGCCCCGCGACGGAGTGCGCGAAATCGGCTTCGCCGGTCTCGAGGAACTCCTCGGCCCGGTTCTTCGGCATGATCGCGAACGCGACGCGCTCGGTCTCGGCCGGTGTCGCGTTCTCGAAGTCGCTGCGCTCGAGATGACCGTCGATGCGCACGACCGGCGGGGATCCGACCTTGATGTGCACGTCGGACGCCTCTCGCGCGACGGCGTACCGCAGGATCTCGTCGAGATTCAGCACCTCTCCCACCTCCCGGAAGTCACTCCTGCATCGGCAGGAGCGGACCGGAAGTGGAGCAACCCGTTCGGAACGGGCGTCAGCGCAGGTCGGGGGCCCCGTGCCAGAGCTCGCGCGACGCGGCGACGGCCCGGGCGCCGGGCCCCCCCGAGGTCGCCGGTTCGGGCCGCACCGGCGCACCCGCGAGCGTCCCCACCGTCGCGGCGACCGAATCGCACAGCGCCCGCAGGTCGTAGCCGCCCTCGAGGAAGGCCACGAGCCGGCCCGGAACCGGGGCAAACGCCGCGACTCGGGCGGTGAGGTCGGCGAAATCGCCCGAGGAGAGGCCGAGGCCGGTGAGCGGATCCGCCCGGTGCGCGTCGTAGCCGGCCGAGATCAGCACCCAGGTCGGGGCGAACCGCTCGACCGCGGGCGCGACGACCGTGTCGAGCGCCTCGAGGTACACGTCGCCGGTGGTACCCGCGGGGACGGGCAGGTTGAGGGTCGTGCCGATCCCGGCACCGATGCCCATCTCGTCGCGCCGGCCCGTGCCGGGATACAGCGGCCATTCGTGCAACGACACGTAGAACACGTCGGGGGAACGCTCGAAGATCTCCTGGGTCCCGTTGCCGTGGTGGGCGTCCCAGTCGACGACGAGCACACGCTCGCCCCGATCGACGAGCGCCGCCGCGGCGATCGCCACGTTGTTGAGCAGGCAGAAACCCATCGCGTGCGCCGGCACCGCGTGGTGGCCCGGGGGCCGCACGGCGAGGAACGCGCCGTCGGCGCCACCGGCATCGAGCGCCTCGATCGCCGCCAGCCCGGCACCGGCCGCGTAGGTCGCGGCCTCGAACGAGCGCTCGCTCACCGCCGTGTCCGCGTCGAGGGGGCCTCCGCCCCTGGAGCACACCCGTTCGAGCAGATCGAGGTACTCGGCCGGATGCACGCGTTCGATCTCGGCGCGCGTCGCCGGGCGCCGGGCCAGGTCGGTGAGCTCGACGCCGACCATCTGGAGGCCGGCGAGCACCGCGTCGAGCCGAGCCGGACGTTCGGGGTGGCCACGACCGGGATCGTGCTCGGCGAAGAGCGGGTCGGTTGCGACGAGCACCACGGTGACCGAGGGTAGCGGGCACCTCTCGCGAGCGGCCGACGGTACGCTCGCTCTCCGGTGACGACGTCGACCTCATGCGCACGGCGAGCACCGGGCCCACGCGCACGGCGGGCACGAGGCCTCACCCGATTCGCGGCGCTCGCGGCGGCCCTCAGCGTGCTCGCCCTCACCACGTCGACGCCGTCGCTCGGGGCGTCGACGCGTTCGGTCCCGAAGACGGTCGCTCGGGCCCCGGCCACGACCGTCACCTCGGTCGCCACGCCGACGATCACGCTCGCCCACGAGCCGGCGTGGGTGGCACCGGGCTCCGACTTCAGCCTGGGCGTCCGATTGACGGGTCCCGTGGCGCACCTCATCCTCCGCGTCACCGTGCACCCGGCGATCACCTCGCGCACCGGGTTCTCCGACACGCTCGCGGGCCGAGGCGACAATCGGGTGGTCGACGACGTCTCCGTCGCCGTCGCGTTCCTGCCGCGCACGCGCACGGGCGAGTACACCGTGCCGATCGGGTTGCAGGATCCCGACAGCAAACGCGACTTCCGACGGGTCTCCGTGCACTCGAGCGGCGTGTACCCGATCACCGTCTCGCTCAGCCCGCAGAACGCCGATCCCGTCACGAAGATCGACACCTGGCTCGTCGTCGCGCAGCAGCCCATCGAGAGCCCGCTGTCGTTCGCGTGGGTCTGGCAGCTCGTGGGCACTCCGCTCACGAGCACCAACCAGGCCGAGGTGCAGGCCACGGTCGGTCCCGACGGTCGACTCGGCAAGGCCGCACGGGCGCTCGACTCGGCCGGCAGCGTCCCCCTCAGCCTCGTGCTCG
>DAIQOP010000126.1:0-11130 GCA_036787815.1 Actinomycetota bacterium | reverse complement strand
CCCACGCGTATTACAAGCGCGGAATTTTCCTCTTCCTCGTCGCGGGCGCGTCGGTGTACGTGTCGGGCCGGATCAGCTTCCGAGCGATGCACGACTACTGAACCGTCAGGGAATGAGGGGACACCACCTGGTCATCGCGGGCCTGAGCCTCGGTGCGGGCCAGTTGGTCAGCCCCAAGGACACCGTCAAGAAGGTGAAGAGCGCCCTCGGCTGAGCACATCGGCGTCGGTGGAGCAGCGACGCGTGGGCTGCCCGATCCCGCTTTCGGCCGACGGTTCCGCGTTGCCTGGAGTTTTGAGGTCGTGAACCGCGCACAGCTCGCGCAGCTATGTGCGCATCGTCCGGCGCGAGGCCGTGACACGAGCGGCCAGGAGAAGTAGCGCCGCCGCCGTAAGAAACGCGACAACTGCGGACCACTCATCGCCGCCGCTCGACCATGTGCCAAGGCCGATGAGACAAGGACTTGTGGCGACGGCGTACCGAAGGTTTGCGAGGGACGCATCGGTAGGCGGCTTCCGCCCGCGCATGACAAGTCGCGGAAGCAGGAAGAGCCCTCCGCATGCGTACAGAGCGAACCCAAGCACGACCCAGTCGAGCCAGGCTCGCGGGCCGTGGGCGTGGTAGAGGCGCCGGAAGGTATCGAACATGATCGCCATGGCCGCCAGTGCGATCGCGGCAACCGTGTACGGCGAGTGATCGCACAACCGGCCGAGGCGAGACCCGACATTCCCGGACCGCTCAGGCTCCCCCATGAGCGCACAGCCCGCCCGATCCGGCTCACCGGCAGTAGCGGCGAGCCGCAGTTTGGTGCCGCACGGAGGGACCGCTGAGTCCATCCTGACGCGCAAGACTGTCGCTTTGATGGACGATCTTCCGTCTCGGCGAGAGCGCGAGCGAGCGGGGTTGCCGGACTGGATTCCCAGCCACTCCGGGCAGAATCGACCGGCGTCGGACGCTGTGTACCTGGCATGGGTGGCCGACGACAGGATCGTCGGGCAGCTGTTCGTACGGCCTGGCACGGACCGACAGCGAGTCGCTCGCCGACTCGTGAACCACATCAGCGCGGCCGTTGCTGATGATGGCGTGTGGTCCGGTCCGCCGCACGACGTCAGTCAACTCGTCAATCACATCGAGCTGGTTTCCGGCGACGCCTCAGGCTCCGGTCGGGGTCACGGCTGGGCACTCCACGAACCCGAAGCCCGATCATTCACGCTGGGCGAGATGCTGGCATACGCACAGACTGTGCTCGGCCGCGACGAGTAGCGCGGCACAGGCTCCAACGCTCCCACCAGCATCCATCAGGCAGATCTGCGCGCCGGGCGGTCCCGCGGAACACCTGTCGGACCGATTGATGATCGACATATCAGCGGAATGGGCGATGCCGGGCGAATGATTCGCCTCCGTCTTGGGCTCTGGTGAAGATCGTTCTCTCGGGCTCGGGCGTCGAGGTTGCGCGCCGGGCCCCGTCGAGGGCGGCGCACAATCCCGCGGCCGCGAGGATCACGAGTAACGGATCGGCGGGCACGCGGTAGCGCGGGTCTCCCTGGAGGATGATCGGCACGGCCGCGTACGCGAGCGCGGCAACGAGCAGGAAGGTGCCGGCCGGGCGGCGTCGTCGCGCGACGGCGATCCCCACGGCGGCAAAGCCCAGCACGACGAACGCGGCACCGTCGGACAGCGCCTTCGCGGCGCTGGCCCAGCGGCGGTCCATCGAGAGCCCGAACTCGTCGAGCCCGCTCGAATCGCTGGCGTAGGAGATCTCGCCGCGCCAGAACCACATCTTCACCTCCTGGAGCGGATGGGCGAGCACCCAATGGATCGCCTGGTGCGTGCCGTACGTGTTCGCGGCGACGTCCTGCTGCGACGGCGTGCCGGTGGCGTGCGGCGGGACGCACTGGCGCTCGAGGATCCCGGTGTCGAAGCCGCCGGTGGCCTCCGGGTTGCGCGACGGGCAGATGGTCGAGCCGACGTTGGTCGAGACGGGCACGAACGCGTGGAGTGCGACCGCGTTGCGCACCGTCCACGGCGCGACCACCGCCACCGCCGCGCCCAACACGATCGCGACGGCGCTCACGGTCTCTCGCCAGGGTCGTCGCAACGCCGCGCGCGCCGCGGCGAACGCGACGAGGAACAGCAGGATCGTCGGGCGCACGAGCACCGCGGCGCCCATGAGCGCTCCGCCCACCACGAGGCGGGCGGCGCGCGGGTCTTCCCGTGTCGCGGAGGGCAACAGCACGAGCAGCATCGCGAGGCTCACCGCCACGACGAACGTCTCGAGTTGCAGGGTCGCGGTGGTCGTGATCAGGTTGGGGAACAGCGCGACGATCGCCGCCGCGACGAGACCGATGCGGGTGTCGAACACTTTCCGGGCGAGCGCGAAGGCCATCAGGATCGTGAGCACGCCGAGCAGGGCCTGCGCGTACCCGACTGCTCGCACCACGTCGCCGTCGGGGATCGGCGTATGCCAGACGACCCACACGACGGCCGCCACGAACACGGGGTAGCCCGGCGGGTAGAACGAGAAGGGCTGACGCGGGATGAGCGGCTGGTGATCCGCCCGGCGGGCGACGTTCTCGAACTCGGTGAACGGGTTCGTGTATCCGTTCCCGCTCGCGATCGTCTCTCCGAGCAGGAGGTACGACGCCGGGTCACCACCGAAGCGCGGGGCGACGCCCGCGTGCGCAACCCACGCGACTCTGAGGCCGCCGCCCACGAACAGGATGAGCAGCAGCAGTGCCCGCACGCTGGGCGAGCCGACACCCCGCCACCATTCGCGCGGGCGCTCGCGGAGGCGCGACATCCCGCTTGCTTAGTACACGCGACCCGGGGCGCGCCCGATGAGGGGGTGCTCCCGGCCCGGTGTCAGGCGCCGACGGCGTGGAAGCCGCCGTCGACGTGGATGATCTCGCCGGTGGTCATGGGGAACAGGTCGGAGAGCAGTGCGACGCACGCGCGTGCGACGGGCTCCGAGTCCTTCACGTTCCAGCCGAGGGGTGCCCGTTGCTGCCACACGTCTTCGAACTGGTCGAAGCCGGGGATGCTCTTCGCCGCGACCGTGCGCACCGGCCCGGCCGCGACCAGGTTCACCCGGATGCCGTCACCACCGAGGTCGCGGGCGAGGTAGCGCGCGGTCGATTCGAAGGCGGCCTTGGCCACTCCCATCCAGTCGTACACGGGCCACGCCTGGGTCGCATCGAAGTCGAGCCCGACGATCGAGCCGCCGCCGGTCATCAGCGGCCGGCAGGCGACGGCCAGTGCCTTGAGCGAATAGGCCGAGACGTGCACGGCAACCGCGACGTCCTCCCACGGCGCGGTGAGGAACCCGCCGCCCAGGCACGACTCGGGCGCGAACGCGATCGCGTGGAGCACGCCGTCGAGCCGACCGCCGACCCGCTCGGCGAGCGACGCGAGGTGCGCGGTGTCCGCCACGTCGAGCTCGACGATCTCGACCGGTTCGGGGAGGCGTCGTGCGGCCCGTTGCGTGAGGCTCATCGCGCGGCCGAACGACGTGAGTACCACTTCGGCTCCCTCTTCCTGCGCTCGCCGGGCGACGGCGAAGCCGATGGAGGCGTCGTTCAGCACACCGGTGACGAGGATGCGTCGATCTGCGAGCAGCGGCATGGTTCGTCCTGTCTAGAGCGGGCCGTTGGAATGGCGTCGTGCTCGGGGTCGATCGCGCTTGGTCGCGAGCGTGTCGAGCGTGACGACGAGCATGCGCCGGGTGTCGGCGGGTGCGATGACCGCGTCGACGTAGCCGCGCTCGGCGGCGCGGTACGGGTTCGAGAAGGCCGCCTCGTACTCGTCGGTGAGCGATCGCTCGGCGGCTGGTCGTTCGGCGGCATCGAGCGTTGCCAGGCGCCGGCCGTGGAGGATCTGCACCGCGCCAGAGGCGCCCATGACCGCGATCTCCGCGCCGGGCCACGCGAGGCAGATGTCGTTGCCGACGCCGCGCGAGTCCATCACGATGTACGCGCCGCCGTACGCCTTGCGCAGGACCACACAGATCCGGGGAACCGTCGCGGCAGAGTAGGCGTGCACCAGCTCCGCACCGTGGCGGATCATGCCGCGCCATTCGAGATCGCGTCCGGGCTCGAAACCCGGCGTGTCGACCAATGTGATGATCGGCACATTGAACGCGTCGCACCACTCGACGAAGCGTGCCGCCTTGCGGGAGGCCTCGATGTCGAGGGTGCCCGCGCGGTGCGCGGGTTGGTTGGCGACGACCCCGACCGGGCGACCGTCGAGGTGGCCGAGCCCGGTGACCAGGTTCGGCGCGTATCCGGCGCGCAGCTCCACGAAGCTCTCCGTGTCGAGGACGTCCTCGACCACGACCCTCACGTCGTACGCGCGCGAAGCGGTGCCGGGCACGGTCCTCGCGGCCGCGAGGCATGCGCGGTCGGGGGAGTCCGTTGTCGCGACGACGGGGGGATCCTCGAGGTGGTGGTTCGGGAGGTACGAGAGCAGCGCCGCGACCGCATCGTCCGCGGCGTCGGCATCGGCGACGACGAGCGACGCGACGCCGCTCGTCGTGCCGTGCATCGCGGCGCCGCCGAGGGTCGTGCGGTCGACGGCGATGCCGGTGAACTCAACGACCGAATCGGGCCCACTCACGTACGCGAACGCGCCGGCCGTCATCACGACGAGATCGACGAGCCCCAGGAGGAGGGCCGGTCCCGACACGCACGGGCCGATCACCGTGAGCACCGTCGGAACGACGCCCGACGCACGCGCGAAGGCCCGCGCGATACGTCCCCACCCGTCGAGCGCGGCGACGTTGTCGCGCAGCTCCGCACCGGAGGTGTCGAGCACTCCGACGATCGGGATGTGGGAATCGATGCCCATCTGCACGGCCCGCGCGATGGTCATCGCTCCGGTGGCGCCGATCGCGCCGTGGTGGGCGCCACCCGACACGCGGAACCACGCCACGGGTCGGCCGTCGATCTGGCGCAGCCCTGCCGTCGCGGCAGCGTCGACGCGTGCGCCGATCGCGACCGCGCCGGTCACGAGGCGGGGACGACGATCAGGCTCGCGTTGTGGCCGCCGAAGCCGAAGGAGTTCGAGAGGGCCGGGCCCGGTGCGATCTTGCGCGGCGAACCGGTGACGATATCGAGGCGGATGTCGTCGCCCATCTGCTCGAGGTTCGCCGTCGGCGGAACCTCGCCCTTCTCGATCGCGAGGAGGCACGCGACGGCCTCGGTCGCACCGGCGGCACCGATGAGATGGCCGGTGACGCCCTTGGTCGACGTGGTCGGCGGGGGAGTGTCGCCGAACACCTTGTGGAGGGCCTCGGCCTCGGCCGCGTCGTTGAGCGGCGTCGATGTGCCGTGCGCGTTCACGTGGGCGATGTCGCCGATGGTCAATCCCGCGTCGTCGAGCGCGAGCTGCATGCACGCGGCCGCGCCCCCGCCGCCGGGTGACGGCGCGGTGATGTGGTACGCGTCGGAGTTGCGGCCGTAGCCGACGACCTCGCCGTAGATGTGCGCGCCGCGCGCCACCGCGCGGTCCCACGATTCGAGCACGAGTGCCGCGGCGCCTTCGCCCATCACGAAGCCGTCGCGATCGATGTCGAACGGCCGCGACGCGTGTGTCGGGTCGTCGTTGCGGGTGCTGAGAGCCGTCATACGCGCGAACGCGCCCATCGCGGTCGGCGTGATCGAGCACTCCGCGCCGCCGGCCAGCATCACGTCGGCCTCGCCGTAGCGGATCAACCGGGCGGCTTCGCCGATCGCGTTCGCGCTCGCCGCGCAGGCCGTGGCGACGCAGAGGTTGGGGCCCGTCCAGCCGAATCGCATCGCGATGGTGCCGGCCGTCGCGTTCACCATCATCATCGGCACGAGGAACGGGCTCACGCGTGTCGAGCCCTTCTCGTACCGGACGATGATCTGCTCCTCGAGCGTGGTGAGGCCGCCGACCCCTCCGCCCATGACCACGCCACAGCGGGCCGGGTCGGCGCCGACATCGCCCGCATCCGCGAACGCGTCCGCGGCCGCGGCGACGCCGAGCTGCGACGAGCGGTCGAGCCGGCGCGCTTCCTTCGCCGGGACGTACGCGGTCACGTCGAAGTCGCGGACCTCGCAGCCGAAGGTGACGGCGAGATCGGCCGGATCGACCAGCGTGAGCAGCGCCGCGGTCGACTCACCGGCGACGAGGGTTGCCCAGAACGAGTTGAGGTCACACCCGGCCGGGGTCTTGACGCCGAGACCGGTGACCGCGACCCGCACGCGACCCCTATGGTCGGCAGCGGTCATCGACGGTCACCCCACCTTGGCGAGGACCATGTCGACCGCGTGCCCGACCGTGGTGACGCCCTCGAGGTCTTCCTCGGGAACCTCGATGTCGAACCGCTCTTCGAGGCCCATCACGAGCTCGACGAGGTCGAGGCTGTCGGCGTCGAGATCTTCCTTGAACCGAGCCGCTTCGGTGACCGTCTCGGGCTCGACACTGAGCACTTCGACGGCGACGTCACGGATCGCGTCGAGTGCCTCGGTGCGCTCCATCGTTCGTGTCCTCCTGGTGGCTGGATGATCGGTAACTGTCGGGAACTGTACGAGATGAGTGGTGGGCTTCCGTGCCCCGTCAGTGGCCCATGCCGAGCCCGCCGTCGACGGGGAGCAGGGCGCCGGTGATGTATCCGGCGGCCTCGGAGCTGAGGAAGGCGACGGCGTCGGCGCATTCCTCGGGGGTCCCGAACCGGCCGAGCGGCACCGTGTCCTGCGCGGTCTTCCGCCAGTCGTCGGGCATGTCGGCGGTCATGGCCGTGTCGATCGGGCCCGGCGCCACGACGTTGCAGGTGACGTTGCGACGCGCGAGCTCACGCGCCACGGAGCGGGTCAGCCCGAGCAGCCCGGCTTTCGCGGCGGCGTAGTTGGCCTGCCCCGCGGCGCCGATGTGGCCGCCGACCGACGAGATGTTGACGATGCGCCCGTAGCGGGCCTTCATCATCCCGGGGGTGGCACGCCGGATCGTGTGGAACGCGCCCGTGAGGTTGGTGCTCAGCACGGTGTTCCACTGATCGTCGGTCATGCGGACGAGCAACCCGTCGCGCGTCACTCCGGCGTTGTTCACGAGTACCAGCGTCGGCCCGAACGCGGCCTCGGCCTCGCCGAAGAGTCGATCGACCTGCGCGGCGTCGGCGACGTCGGCCTTCACCGCGAGGGCCTTGCCGCCACCGGCTTCGATCGTCGCGACCGTTGCGGCCGCGCCCGCGTCGTCGTTCCCGTAGCAGAAGGTGACGGGGTGGCCTTGCCGTGCCAACGCGACGCAGGTTGCCGCGCCGATGCCTTTGGAGCCGCCCGTCACCAACGCGGGGCTCGTGTCGTGTGCACCCGCCGCGGTCACCGGTCGCCCCACCGCAGCACCGCGCTCGCCCAGGTCATGCCGGCACCGAAGCCCGAGAGCAGCACGAGATCGCCCGGCTTCACGCGCCCGTCGTCGACGGCTTCGAACAACGCGAGCGGGATCGACGCCGACGACGTATTGCCGTACCGCTCGATGTTCACCACCGTGCGCTCCGGCGGGATACCGAGCCGGCTCGACGCGGCCTCGATGATGCGGATGTTGGCCTGATGCGGCACGAACCAGTCGATGTCGGCCGCGGTCATTCCGGCGCGGTCGAGCGTGAGCTTCGCGGAGTCGACGACCGCCCGGACCGCGCGGCGGAAGACCTCTTGCCCGGCCATCGTCATGTAGTGCTGGCGCGCGTGCACGGTCTCGAGCGAGGCGGGAAGGCGTGAGCCGCCGGCGGTGATCTCGAGCAGGTGCGCGGCCGACCCGTCGCAGCCGAGGTCCCACGCGAGGATCCCCTCGTCGCCGGTGGCGGGAACGAGCACGGCCGCGCCCGCGCCGTCACCGAAGAGGATCGTGGTCGCTCGGTCGGCGGGGTCCATGAGCCGCGACACGGTCTCGGCCCCGACGATGAGCACGTTGCGGCAACCGGTCGTGAGCATCGACGCTCCGACCACGAGCTCGTACACGAAGCCGGCACACGCGGCGGCGAGGTCGAAGGATCCGCAGCGCAGACCGAGTCGGTCGCCGACGAACGCGCCGGTGTGGGGGAGTGGCTGTTCGGGCGACGCGGTCGCGACGATCATCAGGTCGATCTCGGTCGGTGTGAGGCCCGCACTCTTGATCGCGGCCGCGGCGGCCGTGGTCGCCAGGGTCGCGGTGCTCTCCTCGGGCCCGGCGATGCGGCGTTCGCGGATGCCGGTGCGCTCGACGATCCAGGCGTCCGAGGTGTCGACGCGCGCCTCGAGCTCCTGGTTCGTGAGTCGACCCTCCGGGATCGCGACGCCGTACCCGGCGATCGTGGCGTTGGCGAGCCTCATGCGGTCATTCTGTCCCCGGTCCGGTGCGTCACGCGACTCGCAGCCAGGCGACCGGCTGACCCTCGCGAAGGCGCTCCCCGGGATGGGCGAGCATGCCGATGAGCTTGCCGCGAAACGGGCTGCAGACCGCGGTCGTGACACCCGGGCCTTCGACGACCCCGATCTCCTCGCCCGCGTCGACCTCCCCGCCGTCGGCGATGAGATGGGGGCGGAACACCCCGACCGAGGGGGCGACGATCATGCGCTCGGGCACGTCGAGCAGCTCTCCGTGGTGCGTGGGGCTCACGATCGGGCACCTCCAAGGGTGGCGACGGCTTCGGGGACGGCGATGCCGTGCACGGCCACATCGGCGACCGTGCGCTTCGCGACGCCGGCGATCATGGCGCCGTGCCCGAGCTCGAGGAACACGGTCGCGCCCAGCCCGGCCAACGCCGTCATCGACTCGCGCCAGCGGACGGGACGCGTCACGTGATGCGCGAGCCGGTCGCGCCAGCCTTCGGCATCGCGGTACACGCGCGCGTCGTCGTTCGACACCACGGGCGCCGAAGGTGCGCGTAGTGGGAGCTCGGCGAGTGCCGTCTCGAGGCCGGCGACCGCGTCGTCCATGAGTGGCGTGTGGAACGCGCCGCCGACCGGCAGCGACATCGCTCGCCGTACGCCGACCTCCTTGGCGCGCGCGAGCGCGGCGTCGAGGCCGTCGGGCGTGCCCGCGAGGACGATCTGGCCCGGCGCGTTGTCGTTGGCGATCCAGCACGCGCCGGGCGCCGCGTCGCACGCTTGCTGCGCCTGCTCTTCGGTCGCGCCGAGCAGCGCGGCCATGCGGCCGGGGTGCGCGTCGGCAGCCGCCTGCGTGAGGTCGGCGCGTCGCGCCGCGAAACGGATGCCGTCGTCGACCGAGATCGTTCCCGCCGCGACGAGCGCGCTCACCTGGCCGAGCGAATGTCCCGCGAACGCGACGATCTCGATGTCGGTCGCCGCGGCGATCACGGGCGCGACCGCGTCCCACACCATGAGCGACGTCAGGAGCACCGCGAGCTGCGCGTTGCGGGTGCGAGCGAGGTCGTCGGCGCCGGCGTCGAGGAGCAGCGGGGCCAAGGGCTCGCCCAGCGCGCTCTCGGCCTGATCGACGATGCTCCACGCGGGCTGGCCCTTCCACGGGGCGCCCATCGCGGGGCTCTGCGTTCCCTGGCCGGGGAACACCACTGCGACGCGCAACAGAAACGACCTCCGGGGGGCTGGCGGGTAGCGGTTCAGACCCGGAACGGTCGATCCGGGTTACACCGTTGTCCCCTTTGTCGGTTGCCGGCGGGTCGCGGCACTGTGAACGGGCCGTAAACCTCCGCTCGGGTGCGGACCAGGTGGTAGGAAGGCCGCGCATGGCAACGGCCGACGACCCCGTCAACCTGCTCCCGCACCGGCCACCGTTCCGGTTCGTCGACGTGGTCGACGAGCTGGTGCCGGGCCACTTGGCCGTCGCCCGGTGGCGGATCACCGGCGACGAGGCGTTTCTCGCGGGGCACTTCCCGGGCAATCCCGTCGTGCCCGGCGTGCTCCAGCTCGAGGCGCTCGCGCAGGCCGGCGGCATCGCGATCCTCTCCGACGCGCGGTATGCGGGCTCGCTCCCGCTCTTCGGCGGGGTCGAAGAGGCGCGGTTCCGGCGGGTCGTCCGGCCCGGCGATGAGCTGACCCTGCGCGTCGAGATGGAACGCCTCAGCGCGCGTGGCGGATGGGGCCGCGGAGTCGCGTCGATCGGTGACGCGCTGGCGTGCCGGGCCCGTCTTCTCTTCGCGATCGCGTAGTTCGCGCCGCGGCGTTCGGTGTTCTAGTCGCGGCGCGAGCCGCGGCGGCTGCTCGACCGCTCGGTGCCGATCTGCCGCAGCGCCTGGAGCTCGGCGGCGTCGAAGTCGGTCTGCCGGTCGTCGTCTTCGACGGTCGCCTGGGGGGCGTCGCCCTCGGGGTCGACGCCGAGGAGGAGCCGGGTCTCGATCTCACGGTCGAGACGGGCCTCGGCGCGGACGCGGCGCGAGGGCGTGAGCACGATCAAGAGCAGCCCGACGGCCGCGATCCCGGTGACGACACCGGCGAAAAACTCCGCCATTGCTTCGATCGTACCCGCGGCCCGCGCCGATCCTGGCATGATTCGGGGGAAGGCCCGAGTGGTGGAATGGCAGACACGGCGGACTCAAAATCCGCTGCTCGAAAGGGCGTGTGGGTTCGACTCCCACCTCGGGCACCCCGGTTGACCTGCACTGATGCGACACGACCCCGGGACGCTCCCGGGGTCGTGGCATGAGCCGTGGCACTCACTCACCGTGCAGCGGCCCGCAACCGTGCGAGGCCGGACCGCTGGTCGCCCGCGTACCGGTGGCCGTACTGCTGAAGAGTGAACGCCACCGAGGCGTGACCGCTGCTGCCGTGGCAACGCGAGTTCGCGTGGCGTTGGTTTGACGCCGACAGTCGGCGCGGCAGGGTGGGACAGTCACGAAAATGCGTGGCGTTCACGTCGAACTGCAGCAGATGTTCGGTGCGATCCAGCAGGGTGCGGGCTTCTATTTTATGGCGTCGATGGCTCAGAAGACCTTCGGTCTGAAAGTCGGTGGCGCGAACGGCGACTACACGGACCATTGGCCCAGCTATCACATGGGGCCAATCGCGATGGGGGGCACTCCTACCGCCGCGACGGACGGCGGCCTGTTCAACCCGGTCTCGATGCTCGATATCCGCGAACTACGGCAGAACGTCTACACGATGGGGCTCTTCGATCTTCCGCGGGGACGTGGGTCTCGCCGCCTGATCGGTGGGGAGT
>DAIQOP010000125.1:0-11135 GCA_036787815.1 Actinomycetota bacterium | reverse complement strand
CCCGACCACCTCCCCGCACCCGAACCACGGCGGAGACCCGCCCGACTGACGCGCGAGATCCCCGGCACGTAACACCGTCGGAGGGTGCCCGGCGCCGTCGACGCGCCGCGCCGCGGCCGGAAGCGAAGCAGACGCCGATGGACCGGATGCTGCGCGCGGCCTGAGCGTGCGGCTACTGCGAGCCTCTGAACAGCGCTTCCGCGAGTGGAGCTGATGGGACTCGAACCCACGACCCCTTGCATGCCATGCAAGTGCTCTTCCAGCTGAGCTACAGCCCCGCAGCGGAGACACTGTAACGGAACGGGCCGCAGTGCCGAGGACCGGGTTCGGTAGCCTCGGCCCGTGACCGAGAGCGCTCCCGAGCCGAACCCCGAGACGAACGCCGAGATCCCCGTCCACCGCTACAACGCGGCGCTCGCCAACGCGATCGAGGCGAAGTGGCAGGACCGGTGGGACTCCGAGCGCACCTTCTACGCCCCGAACCCCGTCGGCCTGCTCACCGGCGTGAACGCGGAGCGCGCCACGCTGCCCAAGCGCTACGTGCTCGACATGTTCCCGTACCCGAGCGGCAGCGGGCTCCACGTCGGCCACCCACTCGGGTTCATCGGCACCGACGTGTACGCGCGGTTCTCCCGCATGAGCGGGTTCAACGTCCTGCACACGATGGGCTTCGACGCGTTCGGCCTGCCCGCCGAGCAGTACGCCGTCCAGACCGGCCAGCACCCCCGGGTCACCACCGAGGCCAACATCGCCACCTACCGGCGCCAGCTCCGGACCCTCGGGCTCGGCCACGACCCGCGACGCGGCGTGGCCACCACCGATGTCGCCTACTACCGCTGGACCCAGTGGATCTTCCTCCAGATCTTCAACTCCTGGTACGACGCGGAGGCCGACAAGGCCCGACCGATCGCCGACCTCGAGGCCGAGCTCGATTCCGGGGCCCGCACCCCCGACGACGGCAGCACGTGGGCCGAGCTCACCGAGGGCGAGCGCCGCGACTACCTCGACACCCACCGCCTCGCCTACATCGCCGACGCGCCCGTCAACTGGTGCCCGGCCCTGGGCACGGTGCTCGCCAACGAGGAGGTCACCGCCGACGGCCGCAGCGAGCGCGGGAACCACCCGGTCTACAAGCGACCGTTGAAGCAGTGGATGCTGCGCATCACCGCGTACGCCGAGCGGTTGATCGCCGACCTCGACCTCGTCGACTGGACCGACTCGATCAAGTTGATGCAACGCAACTGGATCGGGCGCAGCGTCGGCGCCGAGGTGCGGTTCCCCGTCGTGAAGCACGACGGTCTCGACATCGTCGTCTTCACCACCCGCCCCGACACGCTGTTCGGTGCGACCTACATGGTGCTCGCGCCCGAGCACCCGCTCGTCGACACGATCGTCGCGAACTCGTGGGCCGGCTCGCCGGCGGCGTGGCGCGGGGTCTTCGGCGCCGACGTGTCGCCGCCCGAAGCGGTGGCGCGCTACCGCGAGTACGCGGCGAAGAAGAGCGAGCTCGAGCGGCAATCGGAAGGCCGCGAGAAGACCGGTGTCTTCATCGGCGCGTACGCGTTGAACCCCACCACGGACGAGAGGATCCCGATCTTCATCGCCGACTACGTGCTCATGGGTTACGGCACCGGCGCGATCATGGCGGTGCCCGGCCAGGACGAGCGCGACTGGGAGTTCGCCGAGGTGTTCGGGCTCCCGATCATCCGCACGGTGCAACCGCCCGACGGATTCGACGGCAAGGCCTACGTCGGCGACGGTCCGGCCATCAACAGCGGCCCGCTCGATGGGCTGAATATCGTCGACGCCAAGCGAAAGATGATCGAGGGCCTCGAGCGCGGCGGTTGGGGTCGCGGCACGGTCAACTACAAGCTCCGCGACTGGTTGTTCAGCCGCCAGCGGTACTGGGGCGAGCCCTTCCCGATCGTCTACGACGCCGACGATCGGCCCAGAGCCGTCCCGGATTCGCTGTTGCCCGTCGAGCTGCCCGAGATCGTCGACTTCGCGCCCCACATCACCGACGACCCCGACGCGCTTCCCGAGCCGCCGTTGTCGCGTGCGGAGGATTGGGTGTTCGTCGAGCTCGATCTCGGCGACGGGCCGCGTACGTACCGCCGTGAGACGAACACGATGCCGCAATGGGCGGGTTCGTGCTGGTACTACCTGCGCTACCTCGACCCGACGAACGAAGACGCGATGATCGACCCGCGTGTCGAGCAGTACTGGGCCACGGGTGTGCGCGACGGCGCTCCCGCGGCCGGAGTCGTCGACCTGTATGTCGGTGGTGTCGAGCACGCGGTGCTGCACCTGCTGTACGCGCGCTTCTGGCACAAGGTGCTCTACGACCTCGGTCACGTGAGTACGGTCGAGCCGTTCCAGCGCCTCTACAACCAGGGGTACGTGCTCGCGGCCGCGTACGTCGACGAGCGTGGTGTGTACGTGGAGGCGTCGGAGGTCGAGGAGCGCGACGGCGCGTTCACCTATCGCGGCGAACCTGTGACGCGCGAGAACGGCAAGATGGGCAAGAGCCTGAAGAACTCGGTGACGCCCGACGACATCTGCAGCGAGTACGGCGCCGACACGCTCCGGCTCTACGAGATGTTCATGGGCCCGCTCGACGCGTCGCGGTCGTGGAACACCTCCGACATCATCGGAGTGCACCGCTACCTGCAGCGGCTCTGGCGCAACGTCGTCGACGAAGAGACCGGCGCCGTGCACGTGAGCGACGCCCCGGCCGACGACGACACGCGCCGCCTGCTGCACCGCACGATCGCCGCGGTGCGCACCGACATGACGGCCCTGCGTTTCAACACCGCGATCGCGCGCCTGACGGAGCTGAACAACGGCCTCACCACCGTGGTCGCGCGCGACGGGAACGCGCCGCTCGAGGTCGTCGAACCGCTGGTGCTGATGACCGCCCCGCTCGCCCCGCACATCGCCGAAGAGCTGTGGAGCCTCACCGGCCACCCGGCGACGCTCACCTACGAGCCGTTCCCCGACGCCGATCCCGCGTGGCTGGTCGAGGACGAGGTGGAGATCGGTGTGCAGGTCGACGGCAAGATGCGCGCGCGTGTGACGGTGCCGGCCGACGCCGACGACGCGGCCCACGAAGCCGCCGCGCGTGCCGAGCCGAAGATCGCTGCGCTGCTCGCGGAGAAGCCGTCCCGCAAGGTGATCGTGGTGCGCGGCAGACTGGTGAACATCATCCGCTGAGCCGCGCTCGGGCGAACACGGCTCGGATGAGCGTCGCACGACGCTGCTAGCTTCGCGACCACTTCCCCTGCACTTCCTCCTGTGTGCCCGCGCGCGCCTGGAGGTCGTGTATGTCCGGCTCGTCATTCGAGCCCCATGAGTTGCCGGCCGTCCCGTTTGACGACGAGCCGAGAGCAGTGCCGGTGCGCCCGGCCTCCCCGCCGGCGTTCCGATGGTGGGACGAGTGGCGCCACGATCCGCGTGTGTTCACCGCGGGCCTGCTGCTCGTGGTGCTCGCCGCGGGTGGTTGGTGGGTTCGCCTCTCGGTCACCGAACCGTCGGGCGCGCTCGCGAAGCCGGCGCCGCGAACCGGCTCGAGTGTCCCGCCCGTCAGCCGGCAGTCTCCAGGAGCCGCGACCCGTACGACGAGCACTACGGTCGCGGTGTTCGTCGTCGACGTGGTCGGTGCCGTGCGGCACCCGGGCGTCGTCTCGCTTCCGGGAACGGCACGGGTGATCGACGCCGTCACGGCTGCGGGCGGCGCGTTGCCGGCGGCGGATCTCGACCGCATCAACCTGGCCGCGCATCTCGTCGACGGGATGCGCATCGCCGTGCCTCGACGGGGGACTCCCGCCGACCCTGCCGCGCCAACCAACGACCCGGGGGCTTCCGGCCCATCGGGGGTCGGCCCGGCCGGTGGCGGTGGCGCGCCGACTCCGAGCGCGCCGCTCGATCTCAACACCGCCACCGAAGCGCAGCTCGAGGCGCTCCCGGGCATCGGTCCGTCGCTGGCCCAGGCCATCATCCAGGAGCGCGAGCACGAGGGTGGGTTCCACTCGGTCGACGACCTCCGCCGCGTCCACGGCATCGGCGATGTCCGCTTCGCGCAACTCCGGCCTCTGGTGTCGGTATGACCGGCCGTGAACGGACCGCGGTGGCCGCGTTCGATCCGGGCCCGCTCATTGCCGCGTTCGGCGCGGTCGTGGGGGTGCTGCTCGGCGAACGGGCCGGCCCGAGCGCTGCCCCGTTCCTGCTCGGCTCCGGCGTCGTCGCGATCCTCGCCGCGATCGCGGTCCGCGGACCGCGCCGCATCGCGCTCGCGACCGTGGGCATCGCCGCGCTGGCCTGCGCGTGCACCCAGCGCTCGTTGAACGGCGAAGCGCGCTCGCCGTTGGCCGCGCTCGCGAACCGAGCGCCGATCGTCACCGTCACCGGCACGCTCGTCTCCGACCCGGTCGGCCCCGCCTACCTCACCTCCGTGTTGCTGCGGGTCGATCACGTGTCGGTCGACGGCACGCAGCGGCACGTCGACGGGCGTGTGCTCGTGCGAGCGACGGCAACCGACGCGGGGGAGTGGCGCGTGCCCGGCGAGGGCGACGGTGTCACGGCCACCGGGCTCTTGCGGCCGCTCGTCGGTCGCGACCGGGATCAACGCTGGCGTCACGCGGTCGCGTTGCTCGCCGACGCCCGCTTGTCGCGCGTCGCCTCACCGCGCGCGCCGCCGTTCGTCGTGGCCAACCGCGTCCGTGAGATCGTGTTGCGGGGTTGCGAGAGCCTCGACCCGGTCGATCGCGCGCTGCTCGCGGGCTTCCTCCTCGGCGACGTGCGCGGCGTTCCTGCGACCATCAGCGCCGAGTTCCGTGCGTCCGGCCTCACCCACCTGCTCGCGGTGTCGGGCGAGAACGTCGCGTTCGTGCTCGCGCTCGTCGGCCCGTTGCTCCGCCGGTGCTCGCTCCGCGGGCGCCTGCTCGTCGGTGCGACCGTGCTCGTCGTGTTCGGGTGCGCGACGCGCTTCGAACCGTCGGTGCTGCGCGCCGAGGTGATGGCCGCGTTCGCGATGGCCGCGACGTTCGTCGGCCGGCCCGCCCCGGCCGGGCGCCTGCTGTGCGGCGCGGTCATCGCGCTGCTGGTGGCCGACCCGTTCCTCCTGCACTCACTCGGGTTCCAGCTCTCCGTCGCCGCGACGGGGGCGATCGTGGCGCTCGCCCCGCGCCTCGCGAATCGGTTGCCCGGACCGCGCTGGTTGCGGGAGCCGCTCGCGGTGTCGTTCGCGGCGCAGCTCGGAGTCACACCGGTGCTGCTCGCGATGCAGGGATCGGTGCCGCTGGTCTCGCCACTCGCCAACCTGGTCGCCGTGCCCTTGGCCGAGCCGCTCACGGTCGCCGGGTTCGCGCTCACGTCGTTCGCCGGTCTGGTGGGCGACCGGGTGCCGCGCCTGGCCGGGCTCGGGTTCGCGCCGCTCGGGGCGATGTTGGGGTGGGTCCGCCTGGTCGCCCATCTGGGGGCCGAGGTGCCGCTGGTGCTCCACCTGCGTGGGGCACTCGCGCTCCTGGCATCCGCCGCTGCTCTCGTGGCGATTCGCCGGGGGCGCGGCGGTAGCCTGCGCGCCGATGCTCCGGCCCGTAGTGCCGTACCCGACGATTCGCCTCGGTGAGGAACGCCACGACGTGACCTCCCGCACGCTCGTCATGGGCATTCTCAACCGCACTCCCGACTCGTTCTACGACCGCGGCGCGACGTGGCAGCTCGACGCATTCCTCGAACGGGCCGAAGCGCTCGTGACCGCCGGTGCCGATCTGCTCGACGTCGGCGGCGTGAAGGCCGGCCCCGGCGACGAGGTCGGCGAGGAGGAGGAGCTCGAACGGGTGGTCCCGGCCGTCGAGGCGCTCAGCGCACGCTTCGATACGCCGGTGTCGGTCGACACCTGGCGGGCATCGGTGCTCGACGCGGGTTGCCGCGCCGGCGCCGTGGTGGGCAACGACATCAGTGGCTTCGCCGACCCCGAGTACCTCCCGGTCGCCGCCGCGCACGGAGCGACGGTGGTCGCCACCCACATCCGGTTGCGGCCCCGGGTGCCCGACCCCGAGCCGCACTACGACGACCTCGTCGCCGACGTCGAGGCGTTCCTCCTCGAACGGGCCCACCGGGCGGAAGCCGCGGGCCTGGTGGCCGAGCAGATCGTGCTCGACGCGGGGCTCGACCTCGGGAAGACCCCGGCCATGAGCGCGGTGCTCCTCCGGGAGTCGGCGCGCCACGCATCGCTCGGCTATCCGTTGCTGCTGTCGGCCTCGAACAAGCGGTTCCTCGGCGAGCTGCTCGATCTCGACATCGATGACCGCCGGGCCGAGTCGTTGGCGGCCGCCTCCTACGGTGTGTTCGCGGGCTGCCGCATCGTGCGGGTGCACGATGTCGCGGGGACCGTGCGTGTCTGCCGCGTCGCGGAGGCCATCCTGCGTCACGCCCGGACGGGAGCCGCATGACCACGACCGGTTCGGTGCATCTCGTGAAGGGCGACGATCCGGTGCTGCGCGGCGCGGCCGTCGACCGGCTCGTCGTCGAGCTGTTGCAGGGCGAGTCGCGCGATCTCGCGCTCGAGGACTACACCGTCCCGGGGCGGCGGCGCGCCGACGAAGCCAGGGACGACGACGACACCGGCGACGCCGGCGTTGTGCAGGCGATCGTCACCGCGCTCGCGAGCCCGCCGTTCGTCACTGCCCGGCGCGTCGTCGTCGTGCACGAGGCCGGGGCGCTCAACGCGGCGTCGGCCGAGGCGATGGTGCCGTTCATCGCGCAACCCTCCGACGGCATCGCGCTCGTGCTCGTCGCGGGCGGGGGCCGCATGCCGAGCGCTCTGGAGAAGGCGCTGAAGGCAGCCGCGGTGCCGACCGTCGCGCCCGAATCGGAGCGCACCGACACCGTGCTCAAGGCCGAGGCCCGCCAGGCGAAGATCGGTTTCACTCCCGACGCGTCACGGCTGCTCACCGAGCATCTCGGCGAAGACGCGGGCCGGGTCCACGAGCTCGTCTCCCTGTTGCGCGGCGCGTACGGCGAGGGCGCGGCGCTCGACGTCGACGATGTCGAGCCCTACCTCGGCGAAGCCGGAGGCGTCCCGCGCTACGAGCTCACGAACGCGATCGACCGCGGCGACACCGCCGCGGCCCTCGACACCCTGCACCGTCTGCTGAAGGCCACGAGCTCGCGCGATCCGCGCCCGCTGCACCCGATGCAGGTGATGGCCACGCTCGTGCCCCACTACCAGCGGATGCTCCGCCTCGACGACGACTCCATCCACACCGAGCAGGACGCGGTCGCGGCCCTCGGGGGGAAGGTGAAGCCGTACCCGGCGCGGCGCGCGCTCGAAGGTGCGCAGCGGCACGGGAGCGAGGGCCTGCGCGAGGCCCTCGGCTATCTCGCGAAGGCCGAGCTCGACCTGCGGGGCGCAACGGGCGCCGGTGACGAGACCGTCATCGAAGTGCTCGTCGCGCGGCTCGCGTCACTCGCCCGGCGCCGGGGTGCGGCACCCGCGCGGAAGCGGCGCTGATTCGCGCGAGCGCTCGGGGAAGAGGAGTGCGGTGTCTAGGACTCGGAGGCGGCGGCCGCAGCGGCGGCCTTGCGCATCAACCGGGAGGTGCGGCGGGCGGCCTGGTTCTTGTGGATCATGCCCTTGGAACCGGCCTTCGCCAACCGCTTCTGCGCGAACGTGACCGCGGCGGCGGCGTCTTCGCTGCCGCCGGCGATCTCGGTGTGAGCGACCTTGATGCGCGTCTTCAGCTCCGAGCGCACGGCCTTGTTGCGCAGCCGGCGCCGCTCGTTGGTGAGGATGCGCTTCTTCTGACTCTTGATATTCGCCATGCGCGGGATACAGACCTTTGACCGTGGGCGGAACCCGAGCACTCTAGCAGCCGAGGCCATTTTCGCCGCTGGGCCGGGTTCGAGCCCGACTGTGGGGGAGAATAGGGGTCCCCGGCCACGAAGAGACGATTCCCACTTGACTGCCCTCGACCACATCCGCAACGTCTCGATCATCGCCCACATCGATCACGGGAAGTCGACGCTGGCCGATCGGCTCCTCGAGCTGACGGGCGCGGTCGACGCCCGCGACATGCGGGCCCAGTACCTCGACTCGATGGACATCGAGCGCGAGCGGGGCATCACGATCAAGGCCCAGAACGTGCGGCTCGAGTACAAGGGCTACGTCATCCACCTGATCGACACGCCGGGCCATGTCGACTTCGGCTACGAGGTGTCGCGGAGCCTGGCCGCGTGCGAGGGCGTCATCCTCCTGGTCGACTCGTCGCAGGGCATCGAGGCCCAGACCCTCGCCAACGCCTACCAGGCGGTCGAGCACGACCTCGCGATCGTGCCCGCGCTCAACAAGATCGACCTCCCGGCGGCCGAGCCCGAACGCCGCGCCGCGGAGATCGAGCGGGTCCTCGGCCTGCCGGCCGAGGACACGTTGTTGATCTCGGCGAAGACCGGCGTCGGTGTGGCCGAGCTGCTCGATGCGGTGATCGAGCGCGTCCCGCCCCCCACGGGCGATGCCGACGCGCCGCTGCAAGCGCTGATGTTCGACTCGTACTACGACACCTACCGCGGCGTTGTCAGCGCGGTGCGGGTGTTCAACGGCGTGCTGCGCACCGGAGCGCGGTTGCGGTACGTGCACGCGGCCGAGAACTACGACGCCGACGAGGTGGGTGTGCGCCTCCCGGTGCCCACTCCGGTCGCGATGCTCGGTCCGGGAGAGGTCGGGTACCTCATCACCGGCGTGAAGGACGTCGGCCAGGCCAAGGTCGGCGAGACCGTCACCGACGCGTCGAAGCCGGCGCCCGCGCTCGAGGGGTACCGCGTCGCGAAGCCGATGGTGTTCTGCGGCCTGTATCCCGCCGACGGCGACGACTACGCCGACCTGCGCGACGCGCTCGAGAAGCTGCAGCTCAACGACTCGTCGTTCACCTACGAGCCCGAGACGTCGGGCGCGCTGGGCTTCGGGTTCCGCTGCGGGTTCCTCGGCCTGTTGCACATGGAGATCATTCGCGAGCGGCTCGAGCGCGAGTACGACCTCTCGTTGGTCGCGACCGCGCCCAACGTCGAGTACCGCGCGGTCACCAACACAGGAACAGTCGTCGCGGTCGACAACCCGTCGACGATGCCGCCCGCGGGCACGGTCGACCGGATCGAGGAACCGTACGTGCGCGTCACGATCCTCACGCCGACCGATTTCATCGGCACGCTGATGGAGCTCTCGCAGCAGCGGCGTGGCGACCTCGAGAAGATGGACTACCTCTCGGAAGACCGGGTCGAGATCGTGTACCAGCTTCCGTTGGCCGAGATCGTCACCGACTTCTTCGACCAGATGAAGTCGCGCACCCGGGGCTACGCGTCACTCGACTACGAACCGATCGGGTACCGACCGTCGAACCTGGCGAAGGTCGACGTGCTGCTGAACGACGTTCCCGTCGACGCGTTCTCGGCGATCGTGCACCGCGACAAGGCGTACGAATACGGGCGCAAGATGACGGTGAAGCTGCGCTCGCTCATCCCGCGCCAGCTCTTCGACGTGCCGATCCAGGCGGCGATCGGTGGGCGCATCATCGCCCGCGAGACGGTGAAGGCGCGGCGCAAGGACGTGACCGCCAAGTGCTACGGCGGCGACATCACGCGCAAGCGCAAGCTGCTCGAGAAGCAGAAGGAAGGCAAGCGGAAGATGAAGCAGGTCGGCCGCGTCGAGGTTCCCCAGGAAGCCTTCGCCGCCGCCCTCAAGCTGGATGAGTAGTGCTCGTGGGTGAAGCGTCACAGCGGCGAGCGAAGCGAGCACGCGACCGGACTCGCTCCCATCCCGCGTCAGGAGCGGCGAGCGCAGCGAGTGCGACCATCAAGAACGCGGGAGACCGAGGATCTTCTCGCCGATGACGTCGCGTTGCACCTCGCTGGTGCCGCCGCCGATGGTGAGGGCGGGGGAGTAGAGGAACCCGTAGGCCCAGGCGCCGGCGAGGTCGCCGTACGGCGCGAAATCGGCGAGCAGGCCACCCGTCCCGCACAGCGCGAGCCCCATCGCCATGACGTGCTGGCCGTGCTCGTCGGACAGCGCCTTGCGCACCGATGCCTCGGGCCCGGGTTCGAGCCCGCGCAGGCGCGCCGACACCGTGCGCAGGCGGATGAGCCGGAGGAGCTCAGACTCGATGTGCAGCGCGGCCAGTTGTTGGCGCAGGTGAGGGTCGGCGGTTCCCCCGTGCGCACGCACGAGAGAGAGCAGATCGCCGGTGGTCGGGCCGCGCCCCCACAGCGCACCCTCTCCCGACAGCGAGACCCGCTCGTTCCCGAGCGTGACCTTTGCGAGCCGCCAGCCGTCGTGCTCCGTACCGACGACATTGCCCGCCGGCACGCGCACGTGGTCGAGCACGACTTCGTTGAACTCGTGCGTCCCCGTCATCTGCACGATCGGCCGCACCGTCACTCCGGGCGAGTGCATGTCGAGCACGAAGTACGTGATGCCCCGGTGCGCCTCCGCGGCCGGGTCGGTGCGCGCGAGCAGGATGCCGTAGCGCGCGACGTGTGCGAGCGTCGTCCACACCTTGCCGCCGGTGACGACGTACTCGTCGCCGTCGCGCGTCGCGGTCGTGCGCAGCGACGCGAGGTCGGAGCCGGCATCGGGCTCGCTGAACAGCTGGCACCAGAGCTCGGAGCCGTCGAGGATGCCGGGTAGGTATCGGGCCTGCTGCTCGAGCGTCCCGGCGACGAGCAGCGTCGGCCCCGCCCACCCGATCCCGATCGGATTGAGCGGCCGCGGCAGCCGGGCCGCCTTGAGCACGGAGTCGATCGCGAGCTGCTCAGCGGGGCCGGCGTCGAGCCCGTACGGGGCCGGCCAATGGGGAGCGACGTACCCGGCGCGGGCGAGTCGCGCCGACCAGTCCGCCGGCATCCGGCCACCGGGGGCGTTGGTGGCGATGAAGTCCTCGCAGGACCGAGCGGCGGCCTCGGCCGCGCCGGTCTCGGCCAGCGGAGAAGGCGACGGCTGCACGGCCCGAAACCTAACGCCCTGCGAGCATCCGCACCCGCCCTTCGTTCCGAGCTCAGTGACGTGCAGGCCTCGATGCGGCTGCGCCCTCGCGCGCGAACTCGTGCCGGAGCCGTGTATCGCTCGAGCACCGCGTGCAGCTACCAGG
>DAIQOP010000333.1:1697-3036 GCA_036787815.1 Actinomycetota bacterium | reverse complement strand
TCACCGTCTCGGCCGAATCCGACGACGTGCTCGACGCGCTGCAGGCGGGCGCCGACGGCTACCTCCTCAAGGGCGTCGCGCCGGACGAGATATCGACAGCCGTACGCGCCGTCTTCGAAGGCGAAGTGGTCATCGCTCCGCCGGTGACTCCTGCGCTCGTGCACGAGATTCGCCGCTCGCGCACGCGGCGCCTCCGCACGGCTTCCGGAACCTCGGTGCAACTGACCGAGCGCGAGTGGGAGATCCTGCAACTGCTCGACGAGGGGCGCACGACCCGCGACATCGCAGCCGCGCTGTTCGTCGCCGCGGTGACGATTCGCACGCACATCGCGGCGCTCGTGCGCAAGCTCGAGGTCGAAGACCGCGACGAGGCGTTGGCCGTCTTCCAACGGCAGCGCGGCTCGCAGGCTCCCTGAGCCCGACGTCGCTTCGAGCGACCGTTGAGGCACAACCAACGCCGAGAACAGCGTCGCGAGCGAGACACCGGGTTAGGTTCTGACGACAGCAGTGTGCAAGCGCAAACGCAGCCCGCTCCTGCAAGTGAAGGCCCCCGCGATCCCGTTCCCGGGGGCTTTCACGCGTCCGGGCTCGCGCTCCCGCCGAAACCGCGGCCCCGAGACGCCGACCACGATCCGTGGTAATAGGGGCGTTCGGCCCATGGTTATCTGCCACGGAGAGTGTGATTATCGTCTTCTTCGCTACATCGTCCGAGGCGGGCAGACGTAGCGGGGAGGCGGAGCACTGATCCGACCGGCCTTACTTGGTCGCCTTGGCCGGCGGGGAGCTAGAGGCGAACCCGACGCCAGTCGTGTCCCTCATCAGCTCAAGGAGTGCTCCTCATGCGCAAGCTTTCCCGTACTGCCCTCGTGGCGGGTGGCCTCGTGGCCACCATGGCGCTCGGCGGCATCGCCTACGCGTTCTTCTCGGCCAATGGTTCCGGCACCGGCTCGGCCACTGTCGGATCTTCGACGACCGTCACGCTCGCAGGCACCATCACCGGCACCCTCTACCCCGCCGGCGCACCGGCGTCGGTCGACGTGCTCGTCACCAACCCCGGCAGCGGCTCGCAGCACGTGGGCGATGTCCACCTCGCGAGCATCTCCACCGACGCGGCTCACAGCACATGTGACCTGTCGGTCAGCGGCGTGAACGCGGCGTTCTCGATGTCGGACATCACCGTGGGCACCACGCTCGCGGCGAGCGCCCACACGACCGTGTCGGGTTCGTTGCAGATGAACGACACCGGCGTCTCGCAGGACAACTGCCAGCTCGCCCCGCTCACCCTGCACTTCACGTCCAACTAGCACCACGCAAGTCGAGGAGGGGTGGGCCCGGGCGG
>DAIQOP010000333.1:0-1687 GCA_036787815.1 Actinomycetota bacterium | reverse complement strand
TCCGATGGACACGCACCTCGCGGTACGAGCACCGAAGAGAGCCACGATCATCGTGGCTGTCGTCGCTGCTCTCGCCGCGGTGCTGGCCTCGGTGCTGTTCATCAGTTCGGTGCTCGCCGCACCGACGACGGCGACGCCGAGCATCACGAGTGGCCCGTCGAACCCCACGCGCGTCACGTCGGCGACCTTCACGTTCACGGATTCCACACCGAACGCCACGTTCGAATGCGCGATCGACGGCGGTGTGTTCGTTGCGTGCATCAGCTCCAAGACCTATCCCGGGCCGTTCGCCGACGGCGTGCACACCTTCAGCGTGCGCGCGCAGAAGCCGAACTCGGCGGTGAGCTCGCCGGCCTCGCTGAGCTGGCGGGTCGACACGGCGGCACCCTCGCTCCTCTCGATCGCCCGCGCCGGCGCCAACCCCGCTGCTTTGGACGGCGACGTTCAACGAGCCGGTGAACGGCGTCACGCTCGCGAACCTCGGTCTGGTCACGAGCGGTCTTTCCGGGAACGCACCGTCGATCGTCTCGGTCGTGCCGGTGGGAACCGCTCCGACGGCGACGTGGACGGCCAACGTCGCGACCACGGGCACCACGGCCGTGAACGGCACGATCGGGCTCAGCCTCGTGTCGAACGCATCGGTGACCGACGCTGCGGGAAACGCCCTCGGAGGCACCCTGCCGATCGCCGGACCGCCGTACACCTATGACACCACCGCGCCGACGGTCGTCTCGATCAACCGCGCCGACGCCGACCCGGCCAACAGCGTTCCGCTGCACTGGACGGCAACGTTCGGCGAGGCCGTCGGCAACGTCGCCGCGCTGGATTTCGCCGTCACGACGACCGGTCTCACCGGCACCGCGCCGTCGGTCGCGTCGGTCGCGCCGGTGGGTTCGGCGCCGGCCAGCAGCTGGACGGTCACGGTCGCGACGTCGGGTTCGACCGCGGCGCACGGCACGATCAGGCTCGACCTCACCGTCGCGGGAACGATCCGGGACGCGGCCGGCAACCCACTGCACGCCACCCTCCCGATCGCCGGACAGGCGTACGGCTACGACACGGTCGCGCCGGCGGTGACGTTGACCAAGGTGAACGGCGCCACCACCGCGTTCCCGCTCTCGACGACTGCAAGCGTCACGTCGTTCGGCGGCGCGTGCGGCACGGCATCGGGTGACTCGCCTTCGGTGTACGTGTCGATCACGGGATCAACGCTCCAATCGGCGGTCGTTCCGTGCACCATTTCGGGCTCCTGGTCGTTCTCGACATCGCCGACGCTCTCGGCCGAGGGCACCTATGCGGTAACGGCCACGCAGCCCGACAGCGCGGGCAACACCGGCTCGGCGGGCGCGCGCACCGTCGCCGTCGACCGCACGCCGCCTCCGGCACCGATCTTCACGAACATCCCCGACGCGGCGACCGACAAGACGCTCGCGCAGTTCAACTGGTACGACACGGAACAAGGCGTGAGCTACCGCTGCGCGCTCGACGGCGCGGGTCTCGCACCATGCTCGTCGTCCGGTGTCGAGTACAAGGATCTCGCCGTCGGTCAACACTGCTTCGCCGTCGTCGCGAGCGACGCGGCCGGCAACGCGAGCACGCCGAACACGTTCTGCTGGACCATCACGAGCTCGACCGATTTCACGATCACCGGGGGCGCGACCCAATCGCTCTTCCCCGGTGCGCCACC
>DAIQOP010000124.1:0-11331 GCA_036787815.1 Actinomycetota bacterium | reverse complement strand
AACGTGAAGCCGATGGTCTCGTCGTTCGTGACCCCCGACGGGCTGAGCGGCACGCTGCCGACGTCGTAGGCCTTGCGGAAGTCGCTCGGGAAGTAGCCGCCGGTTCGGAACGCGGGAACCACGGCCGCGTCGGCGAAGTGGTGCAGCGTCGCGAAGTCGTCGAGCCCGGTGACCCAGCGCACGCTCGAATCGGCCGGCACCGACGGCGCCACGTCGTTCGCGTAGAGGGTGCGATTGCCCTGGCGGTAGTCGTGGAGCGCCACGCCGAACGCGCGCTCGGCCGTCGCGGTCGTCGCCCGCGCGCTGACGATGAGGTTGTCGGGCGTCACGCCGGTCACGTGAGCGCCCTGCGCGCCGAGCCAGGTGCGCACCGCCGCGACCTGAGCGTCGGTCGGCGCGTAGCGCGCCCGATACTCCGCCGCGGTGAGGTAACGGCCGTAGCCCGGGCTTCCCGGTGTGCTCGCCTCCCGGATCCGCGCGTCGAGCTCCGCGGAGTTGCGGACCGTGAGACCGAGGTTCAACGTGAGGACCGCGGTGGCGTCGTGGGGACGGGTCGCGACGACCGCGTGGGCGGCAACGGCGTGCGGTGCCGTTCCGACGATCTTCGACCCGACCGCCGTCGGGCGGGGACCGCCGGCGGCGAGCGCGGGGACGGTCGCAGCCACCCCGACCGTCAACGAGCCGATGATCGAGCCGATCGCGAGCACCGCGATTCGCTTCGGAATGCGGCTGTGCCGGACTACACCCATGCGACGACGTCCTTCGCGTTCTGACCCGAGGCCCGGCCGACCCTACCGACGAGCAGAACCCTCAGATGCGCTTCGGCTGTGGCGGGCGTGTGGTTGAGGAAAGGTTTCAACAGGCAACAGCGATCTCGGCTGCCGGCCCATTGCGGAACGACTCTGCTCGACCTGACGAGCTCATTCCCAGGAAACCTTGTGGACGCACCGTGTTCACCCCCATCTTACGGCCATTTCCGTATGATCCTGACCGTGCGAATTGCCGGGGGATGAGCATGCCGTCGAGTCGAAACGACCGCTTCTTCGGCGCGGTGTGCCTTGTGGTGTGCCCGATGATCTCGGGCGCGTTCCTCGGGCTCGTCGCGGCGCTCTACGTGTACCCCGCGGCGTCGGAGCACGCGATCATGATCGGCGCGCTCGTCGGCGTGAGCGGGTTCGTCACGAACGCGATCGCGATCTGCCTCACTGCGGTCGCCGCCGAACGCCACGCACAGCGCCGCGCGCGCGACGCCGGTGCGCGTGCGGGTGCGCGCGTCGGCGTCATCGCGCGCACCGCCGTCGCGCCGCGTGTGCCCGCGGCCCGGTCGATCGGACGGCCGTTCCTCGCTCCCTCGGCACGCGACGAGATGGCGAAGCGCTCGAGCTGACGCGATCAGCTGAGGAGCACCTTGGCCCAGAGCACGGTCTCGGCCGGAAGGTGCGCGACTCCCCACGTGTCGGCCACCGCCTCGACCATCCGGAACGCGACGGCTCCGCCCCGGCCGTCGGGCTGGAGGATGCCGCTCGGGAGCCGGCCGCCACGGTCGGTCACCGCAGCCCGCAGGTAGCTCGGCGAGCGTTCGACGCGGACGTGGAACGGGCCCGTGCCGTTCAGGAACGCGGCGGAGATCAGCTCGTGCACGACGAGGACGGCATCTTCCACGCACGGTGACGGAACATCACCCGTGAGGGCGAGCGTCAACACGCGCCGCAGGTCGCGCGTCCGCGACGCGGAGGCCGCGATCGTGACGTCGACGAGTGCCTGCATACCTTCGTTGTTCCCGGATCGCCGGGTCTCGAACCGTGCTCGCGCGTCGTTACCGCGCGGCTTCGATGACGCGGCCGCTCACCATCTCGCAATGCAGCCGCACGAAGTGGCCCCGCCCGTTGTCGGGTCCGTCGAGGTTCGCGAGATCCTGGTGCTCGCGGTCGTTCGTACCCACCGAGGCGCGGCCCAGGACCATCACGCTCCACCCCTGGCCCGTCTGGGGGTCGTAGTCGTCGACCTCGAACGCGAGGACGTCGCCACTCGCCGCGGCGCGCAGCTTGGTACCGAATCCGGTGCGGAACACGATCGCACCGTCGTCGTACGCGTAACAGACCGGCAGGATGCAGGGCAGGCCGCCACTCGTCATGCCGACCCGTCCGAGGACGCGTGTGCCGAGCAGCTTGCGGCACTCGGCGTCGGAGAGTGCCGCCAGGGAGTCGGTGGGGGGTGCGGGTGCCCTGGGATCCGTCATTCTGTCTATCCTCGCAATGACCCTGGCCGTCCGGCAGGGCCGAAGGGCCACTCGTCGTGCGACCTTCGGTGCCTGCGCCACCCACCTGGAGCACCTGGCTGATGACCGACGAGCGGAACTCCCCCTCGCCGGCGCCGTCCGGGCCGGGTGATCCGGATCAGATCGAACCGGCGCTCACCGATGCCGCGCTGCGGAGCGTCGTCGACGCCGCGCCCGACGGGATCGTCGTGGTCGACGAGGCCGGCACGATCGTGTTCGTCAACCCGATGGTGGAGCAGATGTTCGAGTACGACCGCGACGAGCTCGTCGGTTCGTCGGTCGATCGGCTGGTTCCCGTCGAGGCCGAGCGGGCGCACGCGTCGTACCGGGCCTCCTACATCGAGCACCCGCGCACCCGCGTGATGGGCTCCGGGCTCGACCTGCAGGGCCGGACCGGGGCGGGCAAGGAGTTCCCCGTCGAGATCAGCCTCAGCCCCATCAGCAATGGCGAGCGCACCCTCGTGATCGCGATCGTCCGCGACATCAGCGCGCGCCGCGCCGCCGACGTGGAGCTGGAGGCGGCTCGCGCCGACCTCGCGCTCGTCGACGAACGGGAACGGATCGCCCGCGACCTGCACGACACCGTCATCCAGCGGCTCTTCGCGGTCGGCCTCTCGCTCCAGGCCTCGATGGCCCGTATCGAGCCCGGGCCGGCAGCGGACCGCATGAACCTCGCGATCGACGACATCGACGAGACGATCCGCGACATCCGCTCCGCGATCTTCGCCCTCCACACCCGCCGTCCGGGAGGAGCGAGCCTGCGCGACGACGTGATCACGATCGCCCACGAGGCGGCGCGCGGCCTGGGCTTCGAGCCCGAGGTTGCGTTCGACGGCCCGGTCGACAGCGCGGCCAGCGACACGATGCACGAGCACCTCGTGTCCACGTTGCGAGAGGCGCTCAGCAACGTCGCCAAGCACGCGCACGCGTCCCGCGTGGAAGTCGACGTGACGATCAGGCAGAACAGCCTCGTGCTGGTGGTCATCGACGACGGGACCGGCATCGACGATCAGGCCGACGCCGGGAACGGCCTCGTGAACATGCGCGAACGCGCCGCCGGGCTCGGCGGCCATTGTCAGATCCGATCGTCGAGAACCGGAGGAACAATGATCGATTGGAGCGTTCCCATCGGCGACCTCGCCGCGGTCGAGTAACGCGCCCGGCGACTCACGTCGACGGTTCCCCGAGCACGAGATCAACCGTCTCGACATCGCCGAGCTCGACGTCGATCGTGCGCGCGGCACGGTCGAACGCGCGCAGTGCCCCCACGATCCGCACGACCGCCGCCTGTCGCTCCGCCGTCGTGCGGTGCTCGAGGCCGGCCACCCGGACGTGCAGCCCGCCGGCCCGGCGGACGACCGTCACCGTGGGGGCGGCTCCTCCGATAAGCCCGATGGAGCTCGCGATCACGGCCTCGGCGCGCGCGGCGTGCTCCGGCAGCTCGGCCGCCGCGGCCGCCTCGCAGGCGCCGACGAGGTCGTTGGTGCCGTCGACCACGCGCGTCGCGAAGGCGCGGTACGGGTCCAGCGCGGAGGCGCCGGCCACCACGAGCGGCACGTGGTGCATCAACACGCAGCGGCCGCCGTCGGCGGCAACGGGCGCCGATTGCGCCGGCGACGCCACGGCGAGGGCCACGTCGACGGCGTGCGAGCCCAGCGGGCACGTCGACTGATCGACGATGCCGCGGCAGGGGAACGCGGCAGTGCCGGGCTCGTGGCACCTGAGCACGACGTGACCGGCCTCGGTCAGCTCCCGGGCCGCGCCGTCGGCCGCGGCCGGATCGCCATCGAGCACCATGATGTTGAGTGTCACGTCGGTTCCCTTCGGTTCGTGATCAGGTGGTGGGTGGAGCGGCGCTTCGTTCATGACCGTGGGGCGGGATGCGCCGGCCGGTGAGGCTGCGTGGCCGGATGCGGAGCCAGATCGCCATCGGGCCCGGGCACCACGCGCCGACCGGGAGACGATCGAGGCGCGCGATGTCGGCGGCGTCGTCGACCTCTTCGGCCGTGCCCGTCGCGAGCACGCTCCATCCGGTGTGGTACACGCCGTCGGTGCCGTCGCACTCGAACGCGACGGAGCCGCGGCGCGCGCCGTAGAGCTTGGTGCCGGTGTCGGTGCGCAGCACGATCGCCTCGCCGTCGAGCGCGTAGTTGACGGGGAAGACGAGCGGATGACCGTCGACCACCACCGCGAGCCGGCCGAGATGACCGTGCTCGAGCAGGTGCAGACACTCCTCGCGGCCCAGCACCTCCAGCCCGGTGCGACCGTCGATCTCCGTGGTCATACCCGTAGCGTGCTCAGCGCCCCCGGACCGGGCCAGGGACTTTCGTCACGATTTGGGCGGCGACTCGGTCCTTCGCTTGCCGGGCAGCCGCGCGGCGAACACCGCCGCTTCGGTCCGCCGTTCCATCCCGAGCTTCGACAGCAGGTTCGACACGTAGTTCTTCACCGTCTTCTCGGCCAGGAACGGGCGCTCGCCGATCTGCCGGTTGGTCATACCCTCGGCGATGAGGTCGAGGATCTTGCGCTCCTGATCCGTGAGGCGCGCGAGCCGCTCGTCTTCCTCGGGCCCCTTGCGCAGCCGCTCGAGCACGCGGGCGGTGACGTTGGGGTCGAGCAACGACTGGCCCGACGCGACCCGGCGGATGGCGTCGACGAGGTCGGTGCCCTTGATCTGCTTGAGCAGGTACCCGGCGGCGCCCGCCATGATCGAGTCGAACAGGGCTTCGTCGTCGGCGAACGAGGTGAGGATCAGGCACTGGATCGATTCGTCGCGCGAGCGGACCTCGCGGCAGACCTCGACACCGTTGCCGTCGGGCAGGCGCATGTCGACGACGGCGACGTCGGGCTTGACCGCGGGGATCCGCGACATGCCCTCCTGGGCGGTGGCCGCCTCACCGACGACTTCGAGGTCGTCGTGCGATTCGAGCAGCTCCCGCACGCCCCGGCGCACGATCTCGTGATCGTCGAGCAGGAAGATCCGTACTGTCATCGATCGAATGCTAGTTCGATTCGGCCGCGATCAGGGGACGATGACGATGGGCCGATCGATGTGGTGCGACAGGGAATGGCTCGTGCTGCCGAGCAGGAGCTCGGTGAAGCCGCCGAGCCCACGGCGCCCGACCACGATCAGATCGGCGTTCTCGGACTCCGCGACCTCCCGGATGAGGTTGGTGGGATAGCCCTCGGAGAGCACCGGCCGGAACGTGATCCCGGCTTTGGTGAGCGGCTCGCACCACTGCTCGACGAGCACCGCACGAAGCTTCTCGCGGTCGGCCGGCGTGTACTCCGGCGCGGGGAAGAACCCCATCGTCGACGGGTACACGGGGATCTCGATCGCGTGCACCGCGATCACCTCGGCGCCCAACCCACCGGCGTACTTCGCGCACCACGCGACCGCCCGCAGCGACTGTGCGGAACCATCGACGCCTACGACGATCTTCATTGCGCTCTCCTCTGTGAACGATTCACGGAACGATCCTCGTGCCGGCCTTCGCGGCGACGACGGCGGCCGCGTCGGCGAGTGCACCGACCGCTGCGGGCTTGCCGGTGTTGGCGACGAACCCGATCGCGGCCGCGACCTTAGGGCCCATCGACCCGGAGGCGAACCGGTGCCCCGCGAGCTCCCGCGCCGTCACCTCGCGCAACGCTCGCGCGTCCGGTGTGCCCCAGCCGAGCTCGACGGCGGCCACGTCGGTGAGGAGCACGAGGAGGTCGGCACCGAGCTTCTCGGCCAGCAACGCGGTGGCGAGATCCTTGTCGACGACCGCCTCGACTCCGTGGCGCGCACCCGACTCGTCGAGCGCGACCGGGATTCCCCCGCCGCCGGCGCACACCACGATGACGTCGTTGCGGAGCAGCAACTCGATCGTGGGCAGCTCGACGATCGCGCGCGGTGCCGGTGACGCGACGACGCGACGCCAACCTTCGCCGTCGGGCGCGATCGCCCACCCGCGTTGCGACGCGAGACCGTGGGCAACGTCGACGTCGTACATCGGCCCGATCGGCTTGGTCGGGTGGCCGAACGCGGGATCGCGCCGGTCGACGATCGTCTGCGTCAGCAGCGACGCGATCTGCCGACCGACGAGCGCGTTCCCCAACTCCTGCTCGAGGAAGTAGCCGATCATGCCCTCGCTCTCGGCCCCCAGCACGTCGAGCGGATAGCCGCGCACGTCGTGGTACGCCTCGTTCTGGAGCGCCAGGAGACCGATCTGCGGCCCGTTGCCGTGGGTGACGACGAGGCGGTGCTCGCGCCCGATCACCGCGAGCGCTTCGGCCGCGACCCTCGCGTTGCGTTGCGCGACCTCTGCTTCGAGGGGTTCGCCCCGGCGCAGCAACGCATTGCCGCCCAGGGCCGCGACGACCAGCATCGTGACCCCTACGCCGGTTCGCGCTGGAGCGGGCAGCTCATGCACCGCGCGCCGCCACGACCACGCGACAGCTCGAAGCCCTCGATCGTGATGACTTCGATCCCCGCCCGGCGCAGCTTGGTGTTCGTGTCGACGTTGCGGTCGTACGCGACGACGACTCCCGGCTCGACCGCGAGCACGTTGTTGCCGTCGTCCCACTGCTCGCGATCGGCCTCCATCTCGTCGCCCCCGGTCGTGAACACGCGCAGCTTCCGGATCCCGAGCGCGCCGGCCATCGCCTCGAACAGCTCCATGCGGCGGGTCACGACGAGCTCGCCCGCCGCGGCGCCCGGCGTGATCGACCACGTGCGCGCACCCTCGATGACACCCGGGTACATCAGGAACGCATCGCGGTCGATCATCGTCATCACCGTGTCGAGGTGCATGTACGAACGGGCGCGCGGCAGTTCCACCGCGATGACTTCGCGGGCCGCGTCGCGGGCAAACAGCCGCTCGGCAAGGTGCTCCACCGCGGAGGGGGTGGTGCGCTCCCCCATGCCGACGAGCACCGCACCCTCACCGATCACGAGCACGTCGCCGCCCTCGATGGTCGCGCGCCCCCAGTCTTCGTCGACGCCGCCGAGCCAGAGGTCGAACTCGGCCGCGACGAAGCGGGGGTGGAAGCGGTAGATCGCTTCGAGGTGCACGGTCTCGCGCCGCCGCGCCGGCTTGGCCATCGGGTTCAGCGAGACCCCTCCGTAGATCCAGCACGACGTGTCGCGCGTGAAGAGGTGGTTCGGCAACGGGTCGAGGACGAGGTCGTGCGGGCCGAGCATCGCGAACGCGAGCCCGCGGCCGCCGGCCGGCAACTCGGACACCGTCACCCCGCCGATCAGCGCGCGGGCGAGCGCGTCGGCGGGGAGCGACTGGAGATGGTCACGGACGTGGGGCGCCAGCATCGGCCCGAGCAGGTGGTCGGTGACCGAACGCTCGAGCACCCACTTGCGCGCCATGTCGTCGGCCAGCGTCTCGGCGAGCAGCGTGTGCAGGTACAAGACCTCGGCACCACGGTCGCGCAGCACGTCGGCGAAGGCGTTGTGCTCCTGGCGGGCCCGCTTGACCCACAGCACGTCGTCGAACAGGAGACCGGTGCAGTTCGACGGAGTCAGCCGCTGGAGCTCCAGGTCGGGACGGTGCAGCATCACCCGGCGGAGCCGCCCAACCTCGGAGTCGACACGGAACGTCATCGCGGGCACCTGCTCTCGCAACCGAAACCACTCCGAGCATGGCCCGCGCTGCCCGTCGCGGCGAGGGCCGAACGTCCCGAGCGCCGCCGCCGCGCGGCCCTCACCCTCCCCAAGGCGGACTCGGGCGCCATTTGCCCGGCCGTGGGTACGCGTCAGGAGGACGGAAAGCCGAGCGAACGGATCAGAGGCGCATGCGGCGGAAGTCGGCGGGGAGCTTGGCCGGAGTGGGGACGATGTGGATCTTGGCGTCGACCGCCACGGGGCCCGCGGCGCCGACGATGACCGGGTTGAGATCCATCTCCGAGATCTCCGAGATCTCGTCGGCGAGGTAGCCGACCCGCATCAACAGCGCCTCGAGCGCGGCGACATCGACCTCGGGCGTACCGCGGTAGCCGAAGAGGAGCGGCGATCCCCGCAGCGACCGCACGAGCTCGTGCGCGTCTTCGTCGGTGATCGGCACGATCCGCAACGTGCGATCGGCCAACAGCTCGGCCGTGATCCCGCCGAGACCGAAGAGCACGAGGGGGCCGAACGACGGGTCGTGGGTCACGCCGACGATCGTCTCGACGCCGGGCGGCACCATCGGCTGCACGATCGCGCTGCCCATTGCCGGGCCGAGCTTGGCGGCCATCACCGCGTAGGCGGATTCGACGGCGGCCGCATCGACCAGGTCGAGGGCGACGCCGCCGACATCGCTCTTGTGCACGATCTCGGGCGCGGCCACCTTGAGGGCCACCGGGAACCCGATCTCGGTCGCGGCCGCGACCGCCGCGGCTGCACTGGAGACGACCGAATAGCCCGCGACCGGGATGCCGAAGCACGCCAGCAGCGCGCTCGCGTCGCGCTGATCGAGCCAGCCGCCGTCGGGGTTCGCGTGAAGCGCGGCATCGACGATGGCGCGCGCGGCGACGAGATCCACGTCGGCGAACTCGGGAACCTGGCCGACCGGGCGCCGGCGCCAGTCGGCGAGATCGGCCACCCGCCCGAGCGCGTGCGCAGCGGCCTCGGGGAACGCGAACGACGGGACCGTGCGCCGCTCGTCGTCGCCGCGCAGCTCGGGGGGCACCCC
Source organism: Actinomycetota bacterium (assembly GCA_036787815.1). GTDB lineage: Bacteria > Actinomycetota > Acidimicrobiia > IMCC26256 > PALSA-610 > DATBAK01. Next base: position 2,388 of record DAIQOP010000124.1, on the reverse strand, counting down.
GGCCCGGCCCAGGAAGCACGCGAGCACGGGCTTCGGGCCCGCAGCGGCCGCAGCACTGGCGATCGCCCGCGCGACGTCTTCAGCGCGGGTCACGAGCGGCGGCACGAAGATCGCGAGCAGCGCGTCGATGCCGTCGTCGAGGATGGCCAGACGCAGAGCCTGCTCGAACTGCTCCGCGGTGGCACCCGCGACCAGATCGATCGGGTTGCGGACGGTCGCGTCGCGCGCGACGAGCGGCCGGAGCGCGTCCTGGGTCGCCACGCTCAGCTCGGGCACCTCGAGCCCGGCCCCGGAGCACGCATCGGCGGCCAGGATCCCCGGACCCCCCGCGTTGCTGACGATCGCGACGCGCCGGCCCGCGGGTACCGGCTGGTGCGCGAGCACCATCGCGATCGCGAGCAGCTCGTCGAGCGTGTCGACCCGGATCACGCCGGCCTGGTGGAACAGCGCGTCGACGGCGACATCGGGAGTGGCGAGTGCCGCGGTGTGCGACGACGCGGCGCGCTTGCCCGCGACCGAGCGTCCGCTCTTGACCGCGACGATCGGCTTGGTGCGCGCGATGCGACGGGCCAGGCGCGCGAACTTGCGCGGGTTCCCGAACGACTCGAGGTACATCAGGATGACATCCGTGTTCGGGTCGTCGGCCCAGTACTGGAGCAGGTCGTTCCCGCTGACGTCGGCCTTGTTCCCGACCGAGACGAAGTCGGAGATACCCACGCCGAGCGCACCGGCCTGGCTCATCAACTCGATACCGAGGCCACCCGACTGCGAGAGGAACGCGACGTTGCCGGTGGCGGGGGGATCGGGCGCGAACGTCGCGTTCATCCGCACGCCGGCTCTGGTGCTGACGATCCCGAGGCAGTTCGGACCGATCACGCGCATGCCGTTGCGCCGCGCGGTCGTGATGAGCTCGCGTTCGGCGGTCTTCCCCTCGGACCCCACCTCGGCGAACCCGGCCGAGATGATCACCATGCCGTGCACCTGCTTGGCCGCGCAGTCGCGGACCGCGTCGGGAACGACGGACGCGGGCACCACCAGGATCGCGAGGTCGACGTCGTCGGGAACGTCGAGCAACGACGGGTACGCGCGCACGCCCGCGACCGACGACGCCGACGGGTTCACCGGGTACACGGGGCCTTCGAAACCGAACGCGAGGAGGTTGCGGAAGAGCTCGAAGCCGATGCTTCCCTTGTTGCGGCTGGCGCCGATCACGGCGATCGATCGCGGCGACAGCAGCCGCCCGATCGACGCGACCTCGGCCTGGTGCTCGCGATCTTCGACGGCGTCGATCGACGCGGCGGTGGTGGAGATGTCGAACCGGACCCGAATTGTCCCGGAATCGAAGTGGCGTTTCGTGACCCAGCCCGCAGCCGCGAAGACGCCGAGCATCTTGGTGTTGTTGGCCAGCGTGTCGGCGAGGAACACGTGGATGCCGTTCCCCCGCGCGACGACGGCGAGGTGCTCGAGCAGCAACGTCGCGAGGCCGCGCCCCTGCTGGTCGTCGGCCACCGTGAAGGCCACCTCGGCCTCTCCCGGCCCCGAGCGGTCGTAACGGGCGATCGCCACGATCTCGTCGCCGAGCTCGGCCACGAGCACCATGCGGTCGTGATAGTCGATCGTCGTCAGCCGCTCGAGCTGCACGGCGGTCGGCCGGGGCACCGGCGAGAAGAACCGCAGGTAGACCGACTCGTCGCTCAAGCGCTCGTAGAGCGAGAGCACGCCCGGCTCGTCGTCGGCGCGGACGGGGCGCACCCGCACCGTGCCGCCGTCGACGAGCACGACGTCGCTCTCCCACTGCTTCGGATACGTGTACTCGGGCACGGTCTCCACGCTAGGTCTCCTCCGCGTCTCGCGCGTCCAACCGCGCGTCCAACCGCGCGTCCAACCGCGCGAGGACCGACGCGGCGGCGACGGCGGGCGACCGGGTCGTGTCGATCTCGACGCCTTCCGGCCAGGCGGCGAAGCGCGCGCCGAGGTGGGCGGCAACCCGGCCCGTCGCGTCGGAAGCATCGCGGCCCTCGGAGCTGCGGGCGGCGGCGCGGGCGGTCGCCACCGCGGTCGGGACCGCGCACCGGAACGCGAGGAGCTCGCTCGACGTCTCCGACGCGAGCAACGCCGCTCGGTCGCGTTCGTCGGGATCGCTCCACGACGCGTCGAGCACGACACCGACTCCGCGTTCGAGATGCGCACGCGCCCGATCGCGCAGCGCGGCGTACGTTCGGGCATCCCATTCGTGCGTATAGATGCCCGCGTCGAGCGCGGTGGGCACGTGCGCGGTGGCGGGGACACCGGCCAACTCCTTGCGCACTTCGTCGCTGTGGAGCACGGGCCACCCGAGCCGGTGCCCGACCGCGCTGCGCTCGAGGCGCGCCTGTTGCAGGCTGCGGC
>DAIQOP010000123.1:218-11365 GCA_036787815.1 Actinomycetota bacterium | reverse complement strand
GAGGGCGCCGGTGAGCCCGCCACCGTCTTCGCAGCGGTGCAGGTCGTCATGGACGCCGTGGCCGCGGGCGACGGCGTACCGGGCACCGTCGCGCAGCACGCGCTGGAGCTCGTCGCGGGGTAGCTCCCAGAGTCCACCGGGGCCCAGCCCGCGTGGGATACGACGATCGAGCTCGTCCATCAAGCCGTCGAGATGCGGTGTCATTTCGTCGCGCTCGAGGTTCGAGATCAGCAGGCGCACCCCGCAGGAGATGTCGAAGCCGACACCGCCGGGTGACACCACTCCGCCCGCGGCCACGTCGGTCGCGGCCACGCCACCGATCGGAAACCCGTAGCCCCAGTGGACGTCGGGCATCGCGTACGACGCCTCGACGATGCCCGGAAGCGTCGCGACGTTGACGACCTGAGCGAGCGCGCGGTCCTCGGCCGCCTCCGGGAGCAACGCCTCGACGGCGAACACGATCCCCGGGACGCGCATCGCGCCGTGGCGATCGATCCGCCATCGGTACGGCGTCTCGGCGACCAGGTCGATCGAACCCATCTCCGTGCTCACACGTCGATCAGGACGCGGCCGCGCCATAGGAGCCCGTCGGACGCGAGCTGCAGGTCGGAGCGGGAGATCCCTTTCGGGGCGGCGCCGGTCTGAGCGACCTTGTCGACGGGCGTGACGACGAACGTGCCGTCGAAGTTGGCGTCGTCGTCCTCGTCGAGCGCGATGTCGACGACGACGAGCCCGTCGGCGTCGAGCAGGTACAAGACGTTGTCGAGGAGCGCCACCACGACGTCCTCGTCACGAGCGGCGCCGACGTGGAACCGTACTTCGCGCGTCGCGGTCACGTTGCGCACGTCGGCAAAGGTCTCGACGACGCCACGGACGAGCTCTTCGAGGTAGCCGCTCCGGCTCGGTGCCCATGCCTCGACGATCACGTCGGCGGTGTGGGGGAGCACGCGATGTCCGGCGTCGGTCCGGACCGGTTCGATGTCGGTCAAGCAGACCTCCTTCGACTGGGAAGGGACGAGTCGGCACGGGGAAGAGGACGAGGGTGTGTCCGCGAGTGTGCCAGCCAGTGCTTCACCACCGGTACTCGCTCGCCGCCGAGGTCGCGCAGCTCTGCGGCCGCGGTGGGCGGCTCGGTTAGGCGAAGGAGACCTTCTCGTCGGCGAATCGGAACCGGGTGTGCGCGAGCGCTCGGACGCGCAGCGGAAGCGGAATCTCGACATGATCGTTCGGTTCAGCCGGGAGCGGTTTTCACGGAGCCAGGAGTCGAAGGTCCCGACTCTTGCCGCAAACGGCCCTTCTTCCTCACTTGCCCGTGCGCGTGTGTCGACGGCGGGGATGTGCGTACCGCGTCGGTTCACGGGTCCGGTCGCGGCGAGATACGCGCCGGCGAACGGGCCTGCGTCCGGTGGTTCACCGGCTGCCGACGCGCGGTCGTCGTCGCGTCCATCGCCGCGGTCACAATCGCGGTCGCCGCGCCGGTGTTCGCGCTTTCTTCGACGCCCAACTATCAGACCGTGCCGGCTCCTCGGCGTGGGATCGACACCCTGCCGGCCGGCTGGGTACCACCCCGGGCCGCGCACACCTTGCGGAATCTGAGCTACGGGCCGGCCTCGGTCGAGAAGCTCGACCTCTACCTTCCCGACGCTCGCCGGTTCGGCGGCGTGCGGGCGATCATCGTCTGGCTGCACTCCGGCGGTTGGGAAGCGGGATCGCGCGTCAACACCTCCGCGGTCGTCCAACGCGAGGTCGACCGCGGGTTCGCGGTCGCGTCGGTCGACTACACGCTCGTGCCGACGCGGACCTTCCCGGCCCCCCTGCAGGACGTCAAGCTTGCGATCCGCTGGGTCAAGGCGTATGCCGCCCACTACCACTTCGATCCGACGAAGGTGGTCGTCGCCGGCGGCTCGGCCGGTGCGCACCTCGCGACGCTCGCCGCCGTCACTGCCGGTCGCTTCGAGCCGCGCACCATTCCCGCCGCGCTCTCGAAGTACGACGACTCGGTTGCCGCGGTCGTCGACTTCGTCGGACCCACCGACATGTACGCGTTCGATCACGAAACCGGCAACGGCGCAACCGGTGCTTGGGCCCGTTCGATGGGCGCGACGCTCCTCGGATGCGCGAACCCGCCCGCGCCGACTCCGCTGCGTTGCCCGGCCGGGCTCGAGCGTTCGGCTTCGGTGGCGCCCTACCTGTCTCGGAGCTCGCCCCCGGTGTTCATGGCGTACGGCGCGCTCGACACGTTGGTTCCGCCGAGCCGGCAGGCCCTACCGCTTGCCCGCGCCTGGGCGTCGTTGAAGGGGAGGAACTCCGTGTGGGTCGAGATCCTCGCGACGACCGGCCACAACGTGAGCGTGGATGTGCTGAACAACTCCTCGTTCGACCGGTTCCTCGCGGGCGTGGTGAACGGGTCGGTTCGCTGAGCCCGGAGCGTCAGGTGGACATGTGCGCGACGACGGGCCCGAGGCGGCCGAGCGTCGCGTCGGCGCCTGCATCGGTGTAGTGCACGCCGTCGGGTCGCGTGGCGAAGTCGACCGGGCATCCCGCGTTGTGCACGACATCGGAGACGGTCATCCCGTTGCCCTTCGCCACCGCGAGGGCGATGGTGCGCAAGACCGTGACCCGTGCCGGGTCGTACCACGGTGCGTTCGCGTCGGTGGCGCCGCGGTTGGCCGCGAAGCACGGAGGTGCGAGCCACAAGACGTGAGCTCCCGTAGTCGCGAGTCGACGCGCGGCGTCGGCGACCTGCGCGGTGTAATAGCGGTTCCACGCGGGTTGCCCGGGTGCGACCCAGGTCTTGCCGTGATCGAGCGACGCGTCGTACACGTCCCACGCCCCGTAGAGCACGATGACGACGTCGGGCTTGAACAGCGCCAGGAGTTTGGGCCACGTGCTCCGCGTTTGGCACGGATCGGCCGGGCGGGTCGTCGTGCCCCAGTAGCCGTGCACTTCCACGCCGTTCAAGAGCGGGCAACCGATGATCCCGTCGTTCAGGACGGAGACGCCGTGCTTCGCACCCCAGCGTTCGATCCCGCGTCCGAGCGTGAGGGCGACCGAATCGCCGACGACCATCACCCGCCTCACCGGGTGCGCGGCCTGAGTCGTCGCCGGCTGGGTCACGCGTGCCGCGGCGGCATCTGCGGTCGCGTGACGGGCGGACGAGAGCACGACGGCGGGCGAGACCGCGGGAGCGAACGTGACGGCGGGTGCCGGCGCGATGGCCCCGACGAGCAACGCGCCAACGGCCGCGATCGATCCGGCGACCGGCATCGCCACCCAACGTCGCGGGCCCATGAGTGTCCGGCCTTGACGGATCGGTTGCTCGACGAGCACGAAGGAAGCGCCGGCGAGGGCGAGGGTCGCCGCCATCCGAACGAAGGTGAGCGGCAGCGCGGTGAGACCGGTGCGCGCCGGTGTCAACCAGATGAAGACGGGCCAGTGGTAGATGTAGACGCCGTAGCTGATGCGACCGAGTTGTCTCAGCGGTGCGAGCGAGCACAGCCACCGCACGGGACCCGGCTCGCACGCGGCGATCACGACCACTGCGCTTCCGACGGAGTACGCGAGCAGGCCGCCGTGGAAGAGGCCGGCATCGGTGACGCGTGCCTGCACCGTTCCCCATGCGAGCGCGACGAGCGCGATCGGCCCGACGACAGCTGCAAGCTGCGACTGCCGAGCGGTGAGTTGCCGGCGGCTCATCGCCACCGCGAGCAGCGCTCCGACCAGGAACTCGAGCGCACGTGTGTCGGTTCCGTAGTACGCGCGGTCGACGCTGTGGCCTACCGCGATCCACCCGTCGACGAACGAAGCGACCGCGAGCGCGGCGAGCGCCCCACCGAGCAGGGCGCGCCGGCCGCGCGCGATCGCCAGGAGTACGACGATCGCCGGAGCGAGAACGAAGTAGAACTGCTCCTCGACCGCCAGCGACCAGTAGTGCAGGAGCGGCGAGGGTGTCGTGAACAGGTTGGCGTAGGAGCGCCCTGACCACAGGAAGCGCCAGTTGGCGATGTCGCCGAGCGCGGCGAGGGTGTCGAGCTCGAAGTTCCGCGACGTCTGCGCGTCGTGGAGTGCCACGGTGACCGCGGCCGCGACGACGATCCCGACCAGCGCCGCGGGGAGGAGCCGGCGGAACCGTCGGCCGAAGAATCGTCGGAGCGAGACGCGGCCCGAGGCGGCGCGTTCCGAGAGGAGCAGCCCGGTGATGAGGAATCCCGAGAGGGTGAAGAAGGTCGACAGACCGAGGAAACCACCGCGGAGGCGACCGTCGTGAAAGGCGAGCATGGCGACGAGCGCGAGGGCCCGCAGACCGTCGATCCCAGGCTGATAGCGAAGCCGCCCCTCACTCACCGCACGAGTATCGCAGAGTGGCGTCACTATCTCTCACCGCGCGAAGCGAGTGCAGGGTCGATCCGGCAGCCGCGACCCTGAACCGGGACCGCCGTTCCGGCGTTCTGTCTGCCAGGATTCGCAATACCGAATGGTGGTGTGGCGTGAACCGACACAGCGGAACGACGCCGGGGTGGGTGCGGGCGACCGTCATCGTCGTGGCGGTGGTCGCGGGATCGGGTTGCCATTCGTCTCGCGCCGGCGCTCCGCCGAGTGCACGCACCACGCCGACCTTGCCGGCGAACGGCGCGCCGACTGCTGCCGCGCTCGCGGCCGTCGACGGTGTCCACCTCATGGTGGCGGGAACCAACTGCGGCGGCGCGTCGCTCGACGCGGGCTGGCCGACCACCGGCCTGTTCAACCAGTCGGTGTGCCTGCGCGACGCCGATCGCGCGCACCGGCGGGCGTACGCGACGTATCGGGGCCGGACGTACTCGAGCGGCGCGTACCGACTCGTGTACTTGGTCGACGGGCGGGGCGGGCTGCGGATCTCGGAGGTGCTCGCCGACGCCACGGGCACGCTTCATCGGGAGGGTTGGCAGTGCGCGGTGCCGCAGCAGCCGCTCGTCGTCGTGGTCGCGTTCCCCGACGGCCGGGTCGTCCCGTCGCCCGTCGACCAGAACTGCCGCGACCTCGCGAGCTGAGCCCCCGCCGGACGGGACCGACGATCTGCGTGGCGCTACCCGGTCAGCCGACGCCGAGCGCGGCCTTCACCGCGGTGGCGATGCGCGCACCGTCGGCACCGTCGCCGACGCGCGCGCGGACGGCCTTCACCACCTGACCCATCGCCTTGCCCGGGTTCTCTCCGGGCGCGACGAGGGCCGCCTCCTCGGCGACGATCGCGGCCAATGCCGCGTCGTCCATCGCGGTCGGGAGATACGCGGCGAGCACCTCGGCCTCAGCCCGCTCGCGTGCGGCGCGATCGGCTCGACCACCAGTGTCGAACATCTCCGCCGCGTCGTGGCGCTTCTTGATCTCGCTCCGCAACACGCCCGCGACCTCGCCGTCGGAGAGCACGACCTGCTCCTTGCCCGCGACTTCGGCCTTCGTGATCGCGGCGAGCGCCATGCGCAGCGTCGCGACCTTCACGTCGTCGCGTGCGCGCATCGCTTCGGTCAGGTCGGCCTGCAGTTGCGCCTTCATCCGATGCTCCTCGGTCGTCCGGGGTTGGCGGGCCAGTGATCGAAGCGGCCGGCCGGCCGGAGGTCGCGGTACGCCGCGACGATCGGCGCGAGCTCGGTGGGTGTTGCGCCGTGGAGGATCACGCCGTCGGCGCCGGCCGCGAACTGGTCGAGCACGCGGGCCGCGCAACGATCGGGCGAACCGGTGGCCGACGCGGCCAACCATTCGGGCGGGACCAGTGTCGCGAGGTGCTCGAGCTGCCCGCGATCGGCAACCGCGTCGAACGCGCCGGGGAAGCCCTGCACCAGGTCGTCGGCGCGGAAGCGCGCCAGCACCGCAGGGTCCCAGCCGTTCACCGAGACGAGGAGATCGCCGTAACCCTGGAGGTACGTCGCGAACCGCCCGACGAGCTTGCGGAGCCGCAGGTCTTCGTCGATGTGATCACCGACCGTCGCAAGCACCGACCACACCCGCACGGCCGCCGGGTCGCGACCCGCCTGCTCGGCGCCGCGGCGGACCGCGGCGACCGAGCGTTGGAGCGTCTCGTCGGTGAAGAACGTATGGAGCACGACGCCGTCGGCGATCCGGCCCGCGAGCTCGAGGGTCTTCTCGCCCAGGGCCACGAGCATGATCGGGATGTCTTCGTCGAACGCGGTGTCCTGACTGAGGAAGGTGAACTTCCCGGCCGGGCCGTCGTGTCCGATCACCATCTCGCCGTGCCAGAGGCGACGCATGATCCCGGCGAAGTCTTCGAGCTGGGCCATCGTGACGCGCGGTAGACCGATCACGTCGAAGAGCGCGTCGAACCCGCGACCCAGACCCAGAGCGAAGCGCCCTCCGGTCATCCGGTGCATCGTGGTCGCGAGCGTCGCGGTGACGAGCGGATGGCGGGTGTTGTGGTTCGTCGCCGCGGTGGCGATGCCGAGCGTCGTGCTCACCGCGCCGACGGCGCCCGACAGCACGGCGGCGTCCTTGACGTTGAAGCGCTCGGACACGAACGCGCTCCCGAGCCCCAGCTCCTCCGCGACGCGCACCTCATCGACGAGATCGCGCGGCGAGTTGGAATGTCCGGCGAGCGTGTAGAAGCCGAGCTCGTTGAGCGGTTCCATGACGCCCGAACCTAGCGGCCTCCGGCGTCGCCGGCGCGGGGACCACGGCTACACGCGAAAGAGCCGGGGTGTCGCGCACTGGTGCGCGACACCCCGGCTCGGTTCGCGTGCTCAGGAGGGGCTGCCGAAGTCCTGGGTCCAGTACGCCACGTGTCCGCGGCTGTAGGCACACCCCACACCGATGTCGGTGTAGTGCGGGCTCAGGATGTTGGCGCGGTGGTCGGGGCTGCCCATCCACCCGGACATGACCGCGGTGGGGGAGGTGTACCCGAACGCCACGTTCTCGCCCCACCAACCGGCCGGGTAGCCCGAGGCGCGGACCACCGAATCCCAACCGTCGTGGTTCATCGAGTTGCTGGCTGCCTGGATCACGCTGCGGCGGTTGGCCGCCCACATGAGCTGGCTCTGCGCGTGCAGACCCGGCAGGCCGGCTGCGGCGCGTTGCGCGTTGACGCCCGCCACGACCTGTTCGGCGTACGACGCCGGGCACGAGCTGGTCGGGCACGAGCTGGGCATCGCCGCGGCCTGCGCGGTGTCGGCGCTCATCTGGCGCAGCGATCCGTCGGCACCGGCGATGATGTAGCCCTTCGTGGTGGGGATGATCCCGACGACCCCGACGCACGATCCCGCGGTCGAGCCGTAGAACGGCGCGTCGCCGAAGGCGAAGATCCCGCCGTCGGACGCGACGAGCCAGTACCCGCGGCCGGTGTGCGTCGCGGCCATCGCCCGGACCGGCTGCACGAGGTGCAGGGCCCCGGTCGAGCCCTCGAAGCGCGCGGCGCCGAACGAGAAGATGCCGCCGTCGGACGCGACGAGCCAGTAGCCCTTGACGGACGGCCGGGTCGTCATGCCGACGATCTGCTGGTTCAGGTGGATGCCGCCGGTGGAGCCGTAGAACTTCGCGTCACCGAAGGCGAAGATCCCGCCGTCACGGGCGACGAGCCAGTAGCCGTGCCCCGACGCGGTGGTCGCCATGCCGACGATCGGCTGGTTCAGGTGGCGGTTCCCGGTCGAGCCGTAGAACGATGCGCTCCCGAAGCTGAACACGCCGCCGTCGGCGCCGAGCACCCAGTAGCCGGTCCCCGTCGGTACCGCGGCGATCGAGACGATCGGCGCGTGCAGCGCGACACGCGAGAGGTCGCCGTAGTTGTGCGCGGTTCCCGTCGTGCGGACGGATCCGCCGGCGGTGACCGTCCAGCCGGCCTGGCCGTCGGGGGTCGAGGTCGCCCCGACCACTGCCGTGCCTCCGCCGGCGATGCCGCCGACCGATGCCGAGACCACCGAGGGCGCTCCGCAGAGCGCGCCGACCAGCAGCATTCCCAGTGCGATGCGTTTCATACCAACCTCTCGAGCCTTGGTGGCTTTTCCCACTCCCACCTTTGGATTCGGCTCGGTCGGCCGTGACCTTGACAGCCGAGCGCGGGGAGCCCTGGAAAAGACCGGTTGACGGGAGGGTAGGTAAGCTGTAGCTTACCGTAAGTGGCAACGAACCAAGTCCTGGATGCGCTCGGAGATCCGACCCGACGGGCGGTGTGCGAACGCCTGGCCGCCGGTCCGCTGGCCGTGGGCGAGTTGGCTGCGGGGCTCCCCGTCAGCCGCCCCGCCGTGTCGCAGCACCTGAAGGTGCTGAAGGCCGCGGGCCTCGTCGTCGACCGGCCCGTCGGCAACCGCCGGCTCTACGAGCTCGATCCCGTCGGGGTCGCCGGCCTGCGCGCGTGGATCGACCGCATCTGGAGCGGCGCGCGTCGCGTGCTGACCGACGGTGTGACGACGCCGGCGTGAGCCGTCAGCCCAGGAACTCGTACTCGTCGGGGTCGAGCGCGAGGGTGCGCTGCCAGTACTCGAGGAGGGTAAAGGGCCAGTTCTGGGCCACGTGACCGTGCTCGTTCTTGTACCAGCTGCTCACGTCGGAGGCCCCCCACGCCATGAGCGCGTTCTCGGCGTCGACCGCCTCGGTGAAGCGATCGAACACGTCGCGGCGCACGTCGAGCGCGGCGTGCCCGTCGCGCAGCAGCGCGCCGATGCACTCGAGCACGTACCGGACACCGCACTCCGAGAAGTAGATGATGCTGCCGTTGATGACGATGTTGGTGTTCGGGCCGTAGAGGCAGAACAGGTTGGGGAACCCGGGGATCGTGAGCCCGAGGTACGCCCGCGCATCGCCGTTCCACTGCTCGTGGAGGTCGATGCCGCCGCGTCCCGTCACGGTCATCGGGGTGAGGAACTTCGAGGCCTGGAACCCGGTGCCGTACACGATCACGTCGACGTCGTGGGTCTCGCCGTCGGCGGTGACGATGCCGGTGGGCGTGATCTCGCGGATCGAGTCGGTGACGAGCCGCACGTTGTCGCGCGTGAGCGCGCCCGCCCACACGCCGTTGTCGCGCAGCATGCGCTTGGCACCCGGCGGGTAGCTCGGCACCACGGCTTCGAGCAGGTCGGGGTGCCCCGCGAACTGGGCCGTGAGGTACTCGGTGAGCATCATGCGCAGGAAGTCGTTCACGACGCTGACCGACGTGCGCTTCGGTTCCCACGCCGGGTCGACCCGCACGCCCTGGAGCACGCCGTCGCCCATCTTCCAGAAGATCCAGAAGCGGTTCCACTCGCTGTAGGAAGGCACGTGCGAGTACAGCCATTGCAGACCCGGCTCGACCGGGTCGTGGTATTCGGGCGTCTCGCCGAGCCATGGCGGCGTGCGCTGGAAGACGAGCAGCTCGCCGACGGCGGGCGCGATCTCGGGCACGAACTGCACCGCGCTCGCGCCCGTGCCGATCACCGCGACGCGCTTGCCGCGCAGATCGACGTCGGCGTCCCAGCGCGCGGAATGGAACGCGGGGCCCGCGAACGAGTCGCGTCCCGGGATGTCGGGGAGGAGCGGGCGGTTCAGCTGTCCGACCGCGCTGATCACCGCGTTCGCGTTGATCGCGTCTTCGCGGCCGTCGCTGCCGCGCGTCGTGACCGTCCACGTGAGGTCGGAGTCGGACCACGTCGCGGACACCACCTCGGTACCGAAACGGATGTGCTCGCGCAGACCGAACACGTCGGCGCAACGCGTGAAGTAGTCGAGGAGCACGTCTTGGGTCGAGAAGTGGAGCGGCCAATCGTGGCGCTGCGCGAACGAGTAGCTGTAGTTGTGGTTCGGGTTGTCGACTCGGCAGCCGGGATAGGTGTTCTCCAGCCAGGTGCCGCCGACGTCGGTGTCCTTCTCGATGATCACGAAGGGCACACCGGCCTGCTGCAGACGGTGCCCGGCGAGGATGCCCGACATGCCCGCACCGATCACGACGACCTCGAACGCGACGTCGGGTGCGACGTCGGCCTTGTTCCACGTGGGCGCGCGGCGGTCTTCGCCGCGGAACGCGAGCTCCTCCTCGAGCAACGGCAGGTACGGGGCCATGTCCGCACCGCCGACCGCGTACTCCATGATGCGCAGCAGCTGCTCGTCGCTCGGCAACGGTGCCGGGCGGCAGCCGCCGTCGCGGAACCGCACGAGCGCCTCGAGCGCGAGCGCGCGCACGGATGCCTGCTGGCCGTCGTCGAGCCCGCCCTGCGGCATGCCGATGAGGAGCGGCTCGGGCCTGAGGTCGTCGCGCAGCAACGAGAGATCGCCCGTGAGATAGGCGAGGGCAGGAAGCAGCGGAGGGAGCTCGGCGCTGCCGAGATGGCTCCGGATCTCGTCGTCGGTCTCGGTGATCGGTTCGATCGCTCCGACGAACGGGCTCGACGTGAAGGCCGCGATGTCAGTCACGGGGGGCATCTTGGCATCGCCGAACCGCGGTGCTCAGAAGCCGGTGCGCTTGGAGTCCTTCTTCGCCTTCTTGTCGGCCCGCTTCTCTTTGAGCGACTTTCCGGGCTTCTTGCTGTCGTTCTTCTGCGGGGCCTTGTTCGGCATCGGGGGCTCCTCGCGTCCGGGGTGTTCGCGCACGGTACCAGCTGCCCTGCCGGCGGCGCGTGCGAACATGGGCGCCGTGACCGCCGAGAACCGGCGTCGGGTGATGCTCGACGGCCCCGCCAACTTCCGTGATCTCGGTGGCTACGCCGCCGGCTCGAACCGCTTGCGCCGGGGCCGGGTGTTCCGCAGCGACTCGCTCTCGCGCCTGAGCGAATCCGACGTGCGCCACATCGTCGACGAGCTCGGAGTCGTGACGGTGGTCGACCTCCGGGCCGGCCACGAGGTCGAGATCTACGGTCACGGGCCCCTCGGTTCGCACGGTGTGGTCGTGCACCACCTGCCCATCGCCGACGAGACCCGAGCCGACCGCGTCGAGCGGCCGCCCGATGCCCCCGACCCGTCGACGATGTCGCTCGACGAGATCTACCTGATCATGCTGGAGCGCTACGCGGATCGTTTCGTGGGCGTGCTGCGCGTGCTCGCCGACGAGACGACGCATCCGATCGTGTTCCACTGCGCGGCCGGCAAGGACCGCACCGGGCTGGTCGCGGCCCTCCTGCTGTCGCTCCTCGGCGTCGACGACGAGACCATCGCCGCCGACTACGCGCGCACGTTGGAGTGTTGGTTGCGTCGCTTCGACGCGG
>DAIQOP010000123.1:0-208 GCA_036787815.1 Actinomycetota bacterium | reverse complement strand
ACGTGCGGCGGCAGCGCAACTTCGGCCTCTACAACGAGCTCCTCGCCCGCCATCGCGCCCAAGCCGCCGCCGAGGGGACACTGGTCGAGGTGAGCGACGCGTTCCTCGCCGCCGAGGTCGCCGTGATGCGCAACCTTCTCGCCGGGATGCGGGCCCGCTACGGGTCGGCCGAGGCGTACCTCGAGGGACACGGTCTGGAACCCCCGGC